>CANIZT010000007.1 GCA_947471905.1 Verrucomicrobiaceae bacterium | reverse complement strand
TGGAGCGGGTGACGCGATTCGAACGCGCGACATTCTCCTTGGCAAGGAGATGCTCTACCACTGAGCTACACCCGCAAAACTTGCGGGCCGGATATTGGCTCAAGCTGCTTTCCGTGCAAGTGCAAAGTTGCGCTGGTTGAGAATGATTGGGTTCAAGGCATGATGCCCGTGTGAATCTTCCATCATTCATTTGGCTTAATGGGCATATCATCAGCACTGCCGAAGCGCGCATCTCTCCCTTCGACCACGGGTTTCTCGTGGGCGATGGCGTTTTCGAGACACTCGTCGCCCGCAATGGCAAGCCGTTCACGCCCACGCGACATTGGCATCGGCTCGTCGCTTCGTGCAATTCCATGGGCATCACGCCACCTGCTTTCGAAAACTATTTGAGTGCAATCCATGAAGTCATGCGTGCCAACGATCTGCAAGATGCCCGCGTTCGTGTCACGCTGACCAGCGGCGATGGTCCTCTCGGATCGGATCGCGGCGATTCACCCGCCACGATGACCGCAGCCGTCACCGTGCTCAATCCGTGGCCGCCAACCGAGACCGCTGCGGTCATCCCATGGCGGCGCAACGAGCGCAGTGCGCTCGTCGGCATTAAATCGACCTCGTATGCCGAAAATGTCCGCGCCCTGGCCCTGGCGCATGCTCAACGGGCAGGGGAGGCCTTGTTCGCCAATACGCGCGATGAACTCTGCGAAGGCACTGGCACAAACATCTTCATCGTCGCCAATGGCCGCGTGCAAACACCGCCGCTCAGTTCCGGCTGTCTCGCGGGTGTCACCCGTGCGCTAACGCTCGAAGCTTGTCAGGCTGCTAGCATCACCGTTGAAGAAACCGCGTTGCCCATCGCGATCCTGCAAACCTGCGAGGAAGCGTTTCTGACTTCCAGCACGCGTGATGTTCATCCTTTGGCGCAAATCGACCTGCGCATCATGCCCGGCGCAGACGGTCCTGTTACCCAACGCGTGGCTCAGGCGTTTCGGAATTACGTGGTGGGGCGGGATGATCCGTAAACCTCGCCCAGCTTCCTCATCAGTGCTTCGAGCTTGGTGTAATACTCGTCGTCACTCAGCTTCGTGCGCTGCTCCTTGAGCGACTTCAAATCACGCTCGAGTCCATTACGTGTGCTCCGCTGCGCATCCGTGAGCTTTTGCTCTTCCTCACTGAGCACCAGCACGAGCTGTGACGCACGATCCCCATCCGCTGCGCCCTCGATCATTTCATAGCGCGTGCCGACACCATCGCCGTTGTCGTCGATGAGCGCATGCTCCGTCGCCAGTCGGCCTTCGTTCTCGTAATACGTCGCCGCGGCCTTACTGGCATGGCGGAAAGCTTCCAACAGTGACACCTGTTTGTCCTGATCGAGATCCGCTTCCGCCAAGCCGCCAATGGCTTCCGCGAAGTGCTCGCCAAAACGCGCATAGAACACTTCATCGGGACTTTTCGTCGAGGTGATGACGATTCGTGACTTTCCCGACAACGATTTCAAAAAGCCGCCGCTGGCGGAGGCGGTATGAATGATCGCGACTTCCTGCTTGAGCGGTTTGATCCAGTCGGAGAACTGCTTCACATCGAAATCCGGCCCTTCCGCGCTGAACTTGGCCTCACGACCATCAAACGTGCCGTGACCGATGAGCACGAGCCACAGCGAACGATCGGGCTTGGACCTGGAGAGACGCTGTTCGAGTTCTGCGGTTGTTTTCTCTCCACTATAGATTTCCGGAGCGATCCCCGCTTTGGTACAGGCCGTTGTCCATGCATTCACCTGCGCCGTGAATTTTTTACCGTATTCCTCGGCGCCAGGAGCGCCGACGACGATCACGACATCAAGCGCACGCGGCGCGGCATGCAGTGTGCTGGCAAGAAGGATGAACAACAGATGCTTCATGCCATGCCTCCCTTCCTGCGCAAAAACCACTCGGCACCGAGCAGCAGCAGCAAAATCACAAACACCCACGGTGAATGCCACAGCGGTGTGGAAAGAGTGACCTCAATCGGCACACGGATGTTCTTCAGCATCTCCGGCAGCTTGGTGATCTCATCGAGCGCGATCATCTGACCGTTCGTTTCCTTGGCGATGCGTTGCAGGAAGGTTTTGTCTGGTTCCAGACGGCTGAATTCCTCAGCCTGCGGTCCGTAGGCCCAACCGGTGGTCTTGGTGCCAAGTGGTGTGCGTTTCTCCATGTCTTCCACACTCGCGATGGCGCGGTAGTTGCCGGAGTTCGCGGAGAAGAACTCGGTTTCAAACAGTCCGGCTTCTTTGAGGCTGGGTTCGGCGAAGAGCTGTGATTTCTTGCCATCTGGCTGCGTGACTTCGATCTTCACCAGCGCATCGCCATGAGCTTTGAAGGCACGATCACGCACTCGCACGGACAACTTCACGCGCTCAATGTCGGCGGGATCGGCTTCCACATTGAAGGTGATGCTGTCGGCCACATCGACGACGAGCCAGCGCATGAGCTGCCGCCACGCACGCTCCATGTCCTTGCGTGAATCCGCATCGTTCATGCCCCAGCGCCACAGATCGGCCACCAGCACGCTCCCCACGCGTCCTTCGCCGAAGCGCTGGGACACGATCGCTGGTACCGCGGTCTGAGAAGCATCCGACACCGTCGCCAGAATGCTGGCACCGGGCTTGATCGAGAACGTTTGATTAATCGAATGGAACGCGGGCATCGCGCTCAGGCGCTTCTCATCGTCCTCGCGGTCGGTGCGCAGCCGCATCCACGACTCCAGCCAGCCTTCGCGGGTCAAATTGAAGCGCGCATCGAGCATCGGTCCTGCGTTGGTCGTGCGATCCATGTAAACCGGCAGCATGCGCCCGATCGGGGTGTGATCATAGCCGCCCGCCTGGAAGCATTCCTGTCCGCCGAGCATTAGCAGCGCACCACCGCGCTCGCTGACGAATCGCTCGATGAGATGCATCTGCTCCTGCGTGAAGAAGGAGGCTTCGAGATCGTCGATGATGATCGCGCGATACTCGCTGAACAGATCTTCGGCGGACTTCGGAAAGCCGTCGCTGAGTTCCTTGCCATCGCGAGTGCCGAGCCGAATCAACACGGGCTGGTCGTAGCGCTGGGATTCCTCACCCTCCTTCGCACCAAAGCCACGAAACAGCGGATTGGCGCTTTCACCGGCATGGCCGCGCCATTCGAACTTGGGCTCGCGTTTGGCGATACGCACGAGGCTCGGCATCTGAATGTCGTCATCACCCGCAATGGCACGGCGCAGAAATTTATACTCCCAGTTCGGTCGGCCCGCGACATATAGAACGCGATAGGGGCCCGAACCACGATCCGCTTCCAAGAGACGCGTATTATTGGCCAGAGTGGCTTCTTTGACCCCTTCCGTCTTGAGTTCGAGCTTGTGAAACGAAACGCCTGGTTTCGCCACCGGTATGCGCAGGCGCACGGTCTGTGGCGAGTCGCCATTGAAGGTGACTTTCTCGGTCACGATGGCCTTGCCCTGTTCATCGAGCGCGGAAAGCGTGGCCTGTTTGCCATTCAAACCATGCGCGACAACACGTGACGTGATGGTAATCGGCGCATCTTCAAACGGACTCGTTGCCACAGTGGCATCCAGCAGAGCCAGATCAGGCGTCGGAGCATTTTTGCCGGCCAGCACGGTAAAAATGGGCGCGCCTTTCGCCTCCGCCTTCCAAGCCGAGACATCGGTAGCATTGCCGTCGCTGATGACCACCACCGCCGCGAGATTGGACCCGCCGCTGCGCAAGGTCATGAGCGTGCGGCAGAGATCGGAACGGGAGCCGTCGAATTTTAGCGCCCGGAAGTGCGGCACGCTTTGGGTCTGCGATCCGAAGGTCATCAAACGCAGCCGGAAATCTTCGCTCAGTGCCTTGATCCATGCCGCATCTTCATCGCCAGACGTCACAGCAACGGTGACTTGTGCTGCGCGTGTCGGTTCCCCCGCTTTCTCTGCGGTATCGAGCGAAGCGCTCGTATCCATCAGCACGATGACTTCGTTCTCGCCCTTCTTCGGCTGCTGCCGCGTCCACAGCGGATCAAGCAGGCAGAGCGCGAGCAACGCGAGAGCCATGAGCTTGCACAGCATGGCCGCCAACCGTCTCCAGCCACGCAATGGCGAACGCCGATAGCCAAGCCAGAGCAGCGCGATGACAAAAACCACCACCACGGCAGCGAGCCAGGTGATGTTCATGTTTTGCCAGAGAATGCGGGGCATGAGTAGTCAGATAACGCGCTCTCCGGCGGAATGCTACAAACGTCGATGCATCGCTCTTAAAAACTGGCAGATTTTCAGCCTGTTCTTCCTTTATGTGAACAGATTTACTTCGTCACACTCAGCGTCCCCCACATCAAGACAGCATGACCTGGGAAGGTGCAGACGAATTCATATTCGCCGGGTTGGCTTGGGGCTTTGAGTTTGATGGTTTCGCTTTGGCCGGGCTCGAGGAGTTTGGTAGCGGCGAGGATTTGTTTGTCCCAGGCGGAGGGGATGAAAGCGCGGCCTTGTTTGTCGAGCTTGTCGGGGGTCATGGTCATGGCGGCGGTGCCGATTTCCATGTGTTTGCCGGGTTGGACGATGACGAGGTTGTGCGGCATGACGTCGTCGTTATCGAAGATGATTTCGAAGTTCTTACCAGCCTGAACTTCGAGTTTGGTGGTGTCGAAGCGGAGTTGCTCATGGACGGTGTGGACGATGAAGACATCGACGCTGATGGTCTTCAATTCGGCGAGGATAGCCTTACCAGCGTCGCCTTGCAGTGTGGCCATTTCTTTGGTGGCGGCGATGATTTCGACGTAGTCGGGCTTGCTGCGATCCTGCGGCTTCACGGTTTTGCCGTAGGCGAGCACGGAGTCGGTGATGGGTTTGGCGAATGCGGCGTCCCAGTTGGCTTTGGGGAACTTCATGATGGCTTTGGCAGCGGTGTTGCGCTCTTTGCCGTCGATGAGGTGTTGCGCGACGATTTTGAAGTTAGCGGCGGCGTTTTCAGCGCCCATGAGTGGCAGTGCGGTGAGCACCGCGCGAAGGCGTCCGCCGTTGGTTTTGCCATCGGTGAGCAACGCGCTGAGGTGCGGCTGAAATTTGGCACGCAAGGCGGCCTCGTTGGAGGGGATGATGGCGATGGACTCAATGATGTAGCCGCGCTCGCCGCCGTCGGTGGTGGCGGTCCAGAGGTTGTCGGGTGTTTTGTTGCCGATGATGTAGGCGGCATAGCTGGCGCGCTTCACGGGGGCTTGTTTGGCTTCTTGCGCGAGTGCTTTGATCAGTTTGCCGTGGCGGGCGAGCAGATTGACGTTTTGCGCAACGAGGAGCTTGCCCAAGTCGTCGGCGCTGGAGTTGAGTTTACCGCCAGCGGCCTCGATGCGCTTGAGCATGTCGATGAGGACGATGGGGGTGTCGTTGCCGGTGATTTTGGCGAGTTCTTCGAGGGCCTTCACACGGACATCGGCGGTGAGTTTGGGCCGCGTGAGTTTTTCGACGAGCACGGGTTCAAGATCAGGCATGCCTTTGAGATCGGCATCGGTGGTCTTGGCGATGAACTCGGCGAGCGCTTGCGGATCTTTTGGCAGCACTTTGGATTTCAGCACGGATTGCAGGCCTTTGCTGCATTCAGAGAAGACGTGGTCAATGTAGTAGTCGGTTGGATGCTTGAGCACGTCATAGGCGATTTCGAGTGCCTGCTGAGCTTTATCAGTGGGCTGGTAAAAGCTGAGGGCTCGGACGGCTTGCATGCGCACGGCCATGCCGGGGTCATTTACGGCGACTTTGAGCAATTCGAGTGCATTGGGCATGCTGTCTTTCTGATAGCAGAGAACTCGCGTGGCA
This sequence comes from Verrucomicrobiaceae bacterium, assembly GCA_947471905.1. Classification (GTDB taxonomy): domain Bacteria; phylum Verrucomicrobiota; class Verrucomicrobiia; order Verrucomicrobiales; family Verrucomicrobiaceae; genus Prosthecobacter. The sequence continues at coordinate 28,249 of CANIZT010000007.1, read as the reverse complement.
GCGGCACGTGCACGTGGCTCGGTAGATTTTAAAACGGCCTGAAGCAGAGCGCTATCGACGATGCCGTTCCATTGCAGCGTCCACAGGGCCTCAAGACGATGGTGCTCATACTCTTTGTCGCTTTTGTCGAGTGCTGCGACCCATTTGGCGACAGCGGCCTGCACGTCTTCTCGGCTGTGCTTGGCGATTTCGATCTTGGCGGTCTGGCGAGTGACATCTTCCCACTCTTTGAGAAGATCGAGCAACGCTGGTAGCGGCTGACCGTGGATTTTGGCAGGCTTGAGCAGATCGCGACCTGCATACGTGATCTTGTAAATGCGGCCGTGGCCGTGGTCGCGGTTCGGATCACGCAAATGGTGCTGCATGTGACCGATGATGGCATTGGCCCAATCACAGAAGTAAAGGGCGCCATCGCTGCCGACGCTGACGCAGGAAGGTCGGAAGGTCGGATACACAGCGGGGTCGGCTTTGACGAGGTCTTCCATCGTCTCGCCTTTCATGCCAGAGCCTTCCTGAGAGAGCTTCACGCGCCAGATGCCTTGGAAGCCGATGACGTTGGTGTTGAGGAAGTTGTTTTGGAATTCCTCAGGGAAATGACGACTCACCAGCAAGCCACTGCCAGGAGACGGACGCGCAGGGCGCTTCCAGAACTCTTCCATTTTCGCACTGCCTCCACCTTCCATGGGGATGTAGCAACTCGACGGCTCGGAGAGCGTGTTCACGTTGCCAGTGGCATCGGTGAAGTAACCATTGCCCCAGCGATCCCAGATTTTGCCGTGCGGATTGGTGCATGAATACGTGGTGAAGCGCTCGAACTTCTGGGCATTGAGGTCGTAGCGATAAATGCTGCCGTTGGTGTTGCGCACGACGCCATAGGGCGTTTCAACTTGCGTGCGATGGAAGACGCCATCGCTCGGATAAATCGCGCCGCCATTGTCATAGGCGAGGTAGCAAGTTTCGTGATGCGAATCCGCTGCGCAGAGGCCGGTGAGGATGCGCGTGCGCTTGTCGCCCTTGTCATCGCCATCGGTGTCCTCGATGTACACAAGGCTCGGGCTTTGCATGACGATCACGCCGTTCTTGTAAATCTGGAAGCCGGTGGGGCAGTTCAGGTCATCGACGAAGGTCTTGCAGACATCCGCATGGCCATCGCCGTTGGTGTCTTCAAAGATGAGCAGGCTATCGCCATTCTTGCTGGTCGGTGTGCGTTCGGGGTAGTTCAGCCAAGCAGCGACCCACAGGCGGCCCTTGGTATCCCAAGCCATCTGCACGGGATTCACGAGCTGCGGGAACTCTTTTTCATCGGCAAACAAGGTGAGCTTCATGCCGCTGTGCACGGTGATGTCCTTCATCGCTTCCTTCGCATCCGGGAAGGCCACAAGACCGTCTTCGGTGAACTTCATGCCCGTCATCGGCACCTTGTTGAAATCCTTGCCCTCTTTGGGGTTGGGCATGTTGGAGGGAACTTTCTCAACCGGAGGTAAGTTGTCGTCTTTGACTTCAAGATCGCCACCTTTAGCCACGGCATGCACGCGGAGGTCACGATTGGCCGTCTTCTGATCACGCTGCGCCATTTCCTGCTTCATCGTTTGGAAATTGGAGATATAAGGCTTCTCCGGGTTCTGCTCGTTCTGTTTGAAAGCACCCACACCCGCCGTGTAAGCAAGTCCGCTGCGGCCACCATAGACGTTGTAGCCGTCGACAGTGCGGTAGCGCTGATACCACTCCCAGTTCTTGTCCTGGATCGCGGATAGCAGTTTGGGGCTCACATCGGGTGATTTTTGGCCCGTGAGTGCCGCATAAGCCGCACTGGCGATGACTTGGTCGCCATGATCATTTTGGAAGAGGCCATTGAGTGTGCCGGGCTTTCCAGCGTAGCCCTTGGACGTCGGAGCAAAAAGATCGACAAAGGTCACGCCATTCGCCGCAGCGACTTCATTCATCGCGGCAGTGTAGTTCTGGATATTCGTATTCTTATCATCGACGGCTGGCAAATTCGGATCAGCGAGCTTCTCCAATGCGATGGGGGAGAACAGTACGATACGCGGTGCTCCTTTGCCGCTGTAGTTTTGCTTCTTGGTGTCCTCAATGAACTTGATGAGGTTCTTTTTGAAGGCGTCGATGCCTTCATAGCCTTTGAATGACTCGTTAAAGCCGTAGAAGGCGAAAATCACGTCCGCCTGCACCTTCTTCAGCCATTCGTCACGTGAACCAAAGCCGTCGATGCGGTGCCACGTGCCGACTTCATCCCCTGCAAAGGCCAGATTGCGAAACGTGAGGTCTATATCCGCATTCGCCGCCGTGATCATGGCCTCCAGCCATCCAAAATGCTGCGAGCGATCCGCCACGCCACTGCCGACGATGGCGATATGATCTCCCTGCTTAAGCTCGAGATCCGCTCGGACGGGCAAAGTGGCGGTAATGGCGAGAAAAAGACAAAGCAGTGGTTTCATGGTTGGGATTGAAGGCTTGGCAATACGGGGCCGGAGACTGGATGTTTGCTGCGAATTCCGCAAGCCTGCTGTCTTATTACATCAAAGAAACGGCATGGGAAAATTGGTAGCGCAAAGAACTGACAAGACCTCACTTACTTAGCCGCTCTAGCACGTTCTTTGTGATGCGCATGACACTAGGATCATTGCCTTGGAGGCCATGTGCCCAGTCGGTGGTGGCGGCGGTGAAGACGATGCCGTTGTTGGTGTAGAGGCCAAGACAGGCATCACCTGTGCGGCCTTTTTCCCATTTTTCATACCATTCGGCATCGTCGGGATGCCAGCGGACAGGGCAGGTGCTGAGAACTTCGAAGGTCTTTGGCGTGCCATCCTTGTGCGTGGCAAAAGGAAGTCCGTTGCGCCATTCAAGCTCGCAGCCGTCGCACTCGTAGCCAACGATGGTGTCCTTGGTGCCAAAGCGATCTCCCCGCTTCAAACCGGTGCCTTCAAAGACCCAGTGATCGGGGCGATGGACCTCATAGTCGGCTGGATCGTCCATGAACTGACCATGGCTTTTGCGATATCCTCCGAATAGAAAACCGACGCCGGTAAGTTGGTTCTCGGGCCGATTGATGAGATGATGACTCCATAGCGTGCTGAGAGTTTTGAAGTCGCGTGAGGCGAATATGGGATCGAGGTGGTAGTTCTGCTTGCAGCAGGTGAAAGCGCGTCCTTCGCTCTCGGTGCGCACCTGCCAACAGCAGGTATTACCACTGAAAAAGGCTACGTTACCTCCTTTAGCGATCCATGATTCGAGATTGTTGCGCATCGGTGTGCTCCAATATTCATCATGACCGACGCTGAGAACGAGCTTGTAGTTGGCGAGCATCTCGGAACGGAATTCGAGATCGTCATTGGCAGCGAATTCGAGCGTGTAGCCGTTTTTTTCCGCCCAAATGACAAAGGGCAGTTCCCAGCGACTGAATTGCGAGGGGCCGGGCCGCTCAAAGCTCACGCGATGGCCCTGATTTTTCGAGAGACTGTTGTAGGCATACACAGAGAAGCCGCCCCAGTTGTTGTAGGCATTGTAGGTATTGGTGCAGAGCTGCAAAAGTATCTTTGAGGTACTGCCGGGTTTGGCCTGCCGCACGATGAACCATGCACTGCTGGTAGCTGTGCGGCTGCCGCGATGGGTCCATTTGCCGCCAGCATCCGCAGCACGGAATATAACCTCGTAGTAGCCACTCTTCCAATCCGCTCCAACTGGCACCCTTACGCTTTCCGGCCAGCGGCATCCCATTGCGCTGGCATCTTCCGGCACGGACTGCGCCGCGCCGGGAACGTCGGATTTCTTCCACACGATCTCACGCGTTGCTCCAAGACGTGCGACTTCGATTTCAAACTTCGCCGCAGTGGTACTGACGTGAATCGGAATGTCTTCACCCTGGGCGACGCTACGTTGGCCCGCATAACCCTCAATAAAGAGCGGCAAAGTGTCAGCAGCGTGAAGAGACGAAACGACGAGAATGAGAGCGATGATTCGACGCATGAGACGGCTACGCGTGCCGCATGCGGTGGCTTTCATGCCACATCGGTTCGGTCACTGCTCAGTTTCGGCGAGTTTCGCTGCTTCACGCTTTAAAATGCGACCGACGCGATGCTTTGCCAAATAAACCTGAGCTGCATTGACTCCGAGCTCTTTTTTCACGCGTTCCGGGCTCCAACCTTTGATGACGTAGCAGGAGAAAATTTGAAACTGGCGAGGCGAAACGAGTGCACGCACGCGACGCAGGGCGAGGTCCATCACCTTGTCCTGCCATTCCTTTTCCCAGAGTTTTTCAAGAGCCACGCCGTTCGGATCGGCACAGCGATCAATCGGTGCGGTGCGGCGCTCTTCGGTTTCGTCGGCGTAAAGATTGGCTTCGCGGCTCTGCTGCTTCTTGCGGCGGCGGAACTGATCAAGGATGCGCCAGCGGGCCTGATTCAAGAGGAAGGATTTGAAGGAGCCGAGGCTGGTGTCGAATTTCTTCTTCTGCAGATTCTTAGCCACACCGATGAAGGTTTCTTGCACCACGTCGTTCGCTTCGTCATCGCTCAGACCGGTCTTGCGGGCGACGTGGAAGACGAAGCCGGAGTAGGTGCGGTAGAATTCATCCCAACTCGCCCAATCGTCCCAATTGTCCAACTTCTCGATAAGCGTCTTGCGGGTCGGGGGCGATCCGGAGGACTGCTTGAGGAGTTCTTCAGTTTCAGCGACTTTAGGGAGGTCGGACATGCGAGAAATGATACTAACGGCGGCGGCGGCGGTGGCAATGAGGTTTTGCCATCGTTTCGATAGATCATTGAGCAGGAAGGCGTATTGCAAGCCCCCCCCCTAAAAAACCACTCCCGGCCAACCACCCCAATGCCGGTCAGATTTCCCATGCCAAAACTCCGCCTGTTCCAGCCCGCCGCCGCGTTTCTCACGCTGCTGGCCTTGGGCTTGAGCGCCTGCACGACGGGGTTTTACAAGAAGTGGGCGGACAACGAGGTCTTTGGCCTACTGCGCAAGAAGGCCAGCAAGGTGCCGAACTCCGGGCAGGCGTTTCTAGACATCACGCCGCCGCCGCCGGTGAAAATGGAGGAACTGCGCAAGAACATGAAGACGGTGGAGTTCCTTCGCGAACGCGCATTTTTGGAGGAAAACTCCCGAGTGGTGAGTCTTGCCGATGCATTGAACTTTAGCGTGCATCGCAACCGGAACTACCTCCTGCAAAAGGAAGTGGTCTATCTTGCGGCACTTAACCTCACGCTCACACGCCAGCAGTTCAGCCCGATCTTGTCAGGCGGCGGTTCTTCGACACTGGCCAGCACCAAGGTGCAGACGGGTGTGAACAATCTGGTGCGGACCTCGACACTGACGAACACCGGCAACCTCGGTTTTTCGGCGCTGACACGCACGGGCGCACTGATCGCCACGAACCTCACCACCAATTTTGTGAGATTCTTTACTGGCGGTGCGGATTCAGGCATCTCTCAGCTCGGGTTCTCGCTGACACAGCCGTTACTGAGTGGTGCCGGGTATCTTTCCGCTTCTGAGGTGCTGACGCAGAGCGAACGCAGCGTGCTCTACGCCATTCGCTCCTTCGCGCAGTATCGTAAATCCTTCGCTGTGGATGTGGCCACGCAGTATTTCCGGACCATCCAATCACGCGAATCGGCTAAGAATGCCCATCTGGGCTTCAAAGCATTTAATTTCGTGGTGGAACGTGAAACGGCGATGCAAAAGGAGAACGCGAGCACCAAGTCTTCGCTGTTTCGTCTATCGCAACAACGTCTCGTGTTCAATCGCAGTTGGCTTCAGGCTATCCGCAATTACGAGCAAGCGCTGGATGATATGAAAATTCTCCTCGGGCTTCCCGTGACCGAACGCATCGTTTTAGACTATGATGACATGAAGGATCTGCAGGTCATCGACCCAGATGGGACGCTAGATGATGCCATCACCACCGCCTTAACATCACGCCTAGACCTGTGGAACTCACGCGATCAAGTCGAGGATACGAGCCGCCGTATGCTCGTCGCCAAACAGCAGGTGCTGCCCACGGTGAACGCTGTGGTCAACTACAACATCCTCGACAACCCCGATAACAACGGTTTCCAACTCGTGCCGCGCAATCGTAGTAACACGATGGGATTAAACACCGATCTAAATCTGAACCAGAAACCTGAGCGCAACTCGCTGCGTGCCGCCATGGTCGCGGAGCAGCGTGCGCGGCGTGAATTGGACCTAGCTGAGGATCAGGTACGCAGCGCGGTGCGCACCGGTTGGCGTGACTTGCAACTGGCGCGCACTCAGTATGAACTGGCGAAGCGTGGCATGGAGATCAGCACGGCACGTCTGGAAGTGGAGGAAGCATTCAATGCCGAGGGCCAAGGAACCGCTATCAACCTAGTGGACGCCCAGCGCGATATGAACACCACGCGTGACCTTATGGTCGCCACTACGATCAATCACACACTGGTGCGTTTACAGCTTTGGCGTGACATGGGCGTGCTCTTCATCGAGAAAGACGGGTCGTGGGTGGACGTATTGAACAAGGAGAAAGCCAAAGGCGAATGAAGCAGGGAAAGACCATCAAAGGAATCACCATCTTAACTGGCATCAGCGTTCTCGCTGTCGTCGGCTGGTGGTTCATGTCCCGTGGCGCAGAGGAAACCGAGAAAGTCCCCACTTTCGTTGTGCAACGAGGCCCACTGGAAATCAATGTGCTTCAGGGTGGCGAAATCCGCGCTTTGCAAAACACGGAGGTAAAGAGCGAGATCGAGATTCCCACCAAGATCCTCAGCCTCATTCCTGAGGGTTATCTCATCACCGAAGAGGATGTGAAGGATGGCAAGGTCCTCATCGAACTCGATAATACTGACCTCAAAACCAAGATTCAGACCCACGAGATCGACTTTCAGACAACAGTATCCAACTATATCGATGCTGACGAGAACCGTGAGATCCAGAAGAGCGAGAACCAGAGCTTCGTGCGTGATACCAAACAGACGGCCATTTTTGCCCTGATGGATTTTGAAAAATATCTAGGACGTGAGGTCACTGCGGCCATTTTGGCAACGGCCGGATTGCCGAAGGACGTGGATGCCTTTGAGAAATTTGCAGATGTGCTAGAAACGCAGGCCAATACGCCGGTTGCAGCAGATGTGCTCAAACCCAAGGCTGGCACGAGTACCAAGCCGGCGACAGTGAAGAAGCCAGTCGCGCATACCGAAAGTGAACTCATCGACTTCACTCCCTTTCTGGAGCAAAAATCCAACAGCGACGGCGAAGCGCAGCAGAAGTTGCGTCAACTTGAAGACGAACTACTGCTGCACCGTTCGGAACTCGCTGTGGCGAAGCAAAAAGTTGAATCTTCAGGGCGTCTAGCAAAGAAGGAGTTCATCACCAGCGCCCAACTCGAGAACGATCAGGTGTCGTTTGAGAAGGTCGAACTGTCAGTAAAAACGGCTGAAACAGCTCTAGCTCTCTTCAAGAAGTACGAATTCAGCAAACAGTGTTCAACGCTCGTGGCTGCTTACCGGGAGGCATTAAACAAGCTGCAACGCACGATCCGCGCTAATCGCTCACGCATGGCACAGGCGGAAACGAAATTCTCCACAGCCAAGCGTCGCTACGAGATGGAAGTAACCCAGCGCGAAGACTTTGAGCGCCAACTCAAAGCTTGCGTCATCAAGGCCACCCAGCTTGGCCTCGTAGCCTACGGTGATTTGAATGCCGGATCGAGCTATAACTCCAACTATCCCATCGAGGAAGGATCCACCGTGCGCCTGCGCCAAACGATGCTTACCATTCCTGACATGAGTCAGATGGGCGTGAAGGTGAATGTTCATGAGTCCCAGATCAAAAAAGTGCGTATCGGTCAGCCAGTGAAAGTACGTGTCGATGCCGAACCTGGTAAGGAACTCGATGGTCGTGTCGCCGAACTCGCCGTTCTGCCAGACTCCAGCAGCAGCCGTTACACACCGAACTTGAAAGTCTATCCCTGCATCGTTCACATCAACGGCTACCACCCCTGGATGAAACCTGGCATGAACGCAAAGGTTGAGATCATCGTCGATCAGCTTGCGGATGTGATCTACGTGCCAGTTCAATCGGTTGAGGTCGAGCAGGACCACCACTTCTGTTACATCAGCAACAGTGGCACTCTAGAACGCCGCGAGATCAACACGGGGCTCTTCAACGACGAATTCATTGAAGTGCGCGATGGGTTGAAGGGCGGCGAGGCCGTGGCGCTTTCGCTACCGAAGAAATCCGAAGTTGAACTCAACAATATGGCCCGGCCCGGACCCGCCAGTGAAGTTCCCAAGGCCAAACCAGCCAAGCCCAAGGAAAAAGCTGTCGCCATCGCCACCAAACAGTGATGTCTGCGGTCGATCCCATCATCAAGCTGGTGGATATCCACAGGAGCTACCAGATGGGCGATACGCTTCAGCAGGTGCTTCAAGGTGTCTCCCTCTCCATCTATCCCGGCGAATACGTCTGCATCATGGGCCCCTCCGGCTGCGGCAAATCCACGTTGCTTAATGTCCTCGGCTGTCTCGATCAGCCCACCAGCGGTGATTACTTCCTCGGCGGCCAGAACGTCGCCCATCTCGATGACGACGACCTCTCCGAGGCCCGCAATCGCAACCTTGGTTTCATCTTCCAAAGCTACAACCTCATCCAGCAGCTCAGTGTCATCGAAAACATCGCCGTGCCCATGTACTACGGAGGCGCGAAAGACTCCGACATGATCGAAACCGGCACCCGTCTAGCTACGCAGGTCGGGTTGGAGCATCGCCTCTATCATAAGCCCAACGAACTCTCTGGCGGTCAGCAGCAGCGTGTCGCCATCGCCCGTGCCCTCTCGAACAACCCGCTCGTCATTCTCGCCGATGAGGCCACTGGCAATCTCGACTCCAAATCCGGTCAAGAGATCCTCGATCTCTTCGACGACCTCAATAGCCAGGGCAAAACGCTCGTATTCGTGACTCACGACGAACGCATGGTCCAGCGCTGCACCCGCATCATCCGTCTGCGCGACGGCGTCATCGAGCGCGATGAGGCCGGTGCCAAGGCTGAGCGCCTTCGTGGCAAAGTCATCGGCGAGCATTACGGATTAGCTGCGGCCTGAGGCTATCAGTGCTCGCGCTTATAGTATATAAGGCTATAGCGCGGTGCCGGCGGCGATGAGGGAGGTGCGGCATAGGCGGGCGTACATGCCTTCTTGCGCGATGAGTTCATCGTGCGTGCCTTGCTCGATGATGCGTCCATGGTCGAGGACGTAGATGCGGTCGGCGTTGCGCACGGTGCTTAAGCGGTGGGCAATGACGAAGCTTGTTCGGTGCGCCATGAGGTGCTCCAGCGCCTCCTGAATCTGCCGTTCGGTTTCCGTATCAACACTAGCCGTCGCTTCATCGAGCAAGAGGATCGGTGGATTGCGCAATAGAGCTCGAGCTATGCTGATGCGCTGTTTTTCACCGACGCTAAGTTTCACGCCACGTTCGCCAACGTGCGTATCGAGCAAGTCGGGGAGCCTTTTAACGAAGGCGTCGGCATTGGCACTGGCGAGTGCGGCCCACAGTTGCTCATCGGTGGCATCGCGACGGCCAATGACGAGGTTCTCGCGCACGGTGCCGTTGAACAAAAAACTCTCCTGCGTGACGTAGCCAATGTGGCGACGCAGCCAGGCTTTGTTGAGTTCATGAACGGGAGCGCCGTCGATGGTGATCAAGCCTTCATCGTATTCATAGAAGCGGGTGAGAAGATTGATGAGCGTGGACTTGCCAGCTCCCGTGGGGCCGACGAGAGCGATGGTTTGACCCGGATGTGCATCGAGCGTGACGCCGTGGACGGTGGGCGTTTTGCCGGCGTAGCTGAAACCGACGTTTTCATAACGCACGTGGCCGGCTATACTGGCAAGTTCGCGTCCACCTGTCGTGTCGGCCTCAGGTTCGGCATCAAGAATGTCAAACACGCGCTCACCGGCGGCGCGACCGGCTTGCAGGATTTGATTGAGCTGGTGCAGGCTCTCGATGGGATCATAGAAGAATTTGAGCAGCAGTAGGAAGGCGGTGAGGTCACCTGTTTGAATTTTCCCTGCCATGAGCTGGCGGGCTCCGACCCACAGCACGATGACCATGCCGATGCTGGTGAGAAAATGCATCCCAGGCCGGTAAATGGCCCACACGCGCATGACATGCAGTGTAGCACGACGCAGAGCGTCGCTGGTACGGTTGAAGCGGCCATGCTCCTCGCTTTCCATGGCGTAGGCCTTGATCTGGCGCATGCCGGCGACGTTGTCCTGGAGCAGAGAATTCATGGCGCTGCTGGCCTTGCGCACCTTGCGATGACGATCGCGGGATGTCTTTGTGTAGGTCATTGCACCAGCAACAAGAAAGGGCAGGGGAATGAGCGCATAGAGCGTGAGCGTTGGATCCGCTTGAAACATAAACACGCCTACCACGGCGATTTGCAGCACGGAGACGAGCCCCTGCTCAATGCCGTCGATGAGGACCCGTTCAACAGCGGGAATGTCTTCCGCGACGGTGGTCATGATGTCGCCGGAAGGGCGGTTGTCGAACCAGCGCAGCGGCAAGGTTTGCAGGCGCTGGTAGATGTCACTACGCAGATCGAAGATGACCATCTGCTCGAATGTGTTGTTGAGCTGAATGCGCAGGGAATTGAAGAAATGCTGTGCGAAATAGGCGGCGAGTCCCCACAGGGCAAGCATGGTCAAGCGATCCCACTGTTTGTGGGGAACGACGACGTCCATAACTTCACGAGTGATGGATGGAAATACGATGACCATCAGCGTGCCGGTGATGGCGCAGAAGATTTGAGCCGCGCCAAGTAATGGATAGCGACGCAGGTAGGAGAAGACGCGGAGAATGGTTTTCAATCGGAAGGTTTGGGAGCTTGATGCTGGCGTTTCAGCAGTTATCTAGCATCCAGACTCCAGCAACCTGCATCCCACATGAAATATCACCTCGCACGCGGCGAAGAACAGCTCGGCACCTTCAATGACCTAGATGTGAGCGCTGGAATGCGGGAAGGGCGTTTTTTGGCCACAGACCTGTGCTGGGCGGTAGGTATGCCGGAATGGCAGGCACTGGGAACTCATATGCGAGATGTGTCCGGCGCGACCGAAATACCCGCCATCACCGCCTTGCGAGAAGAGGTCCGTCAAGATCAGGTGCAAACGAAGGTTTTGGCTTCGCTGGGACAGCGATTTGGTGCCAAAATGATCGACTGGTTGCTACTACTGCTGCCGGTCTATGTGCTTCTTATTGCCATCATGGATGCCACCTTCGAAGCGAAGATCCTAGCCTTGCGAGAAGATCCAACAGCGATGATGGAGGTCTTAAAGACGCAAATCACGCAGGCACTTGAGGCGGGCAATCAGACAGTGCTGGCAATGTATGGGGTCATCAGTGCCCTGATGGTTGCCAATGTTGTGCTTTTGACTCTGCGCGGCCAGTCCATCGGCAAGCTGCTGACCGGCATTCAGATTGTTCGTGCCCAAGATCAATCACGAGCCGGATTTGTAAAGGCCGTGATGCTTCGCTGGTTTTTGTTTGCCGTCATCAGCAGTATGCAGTTCATCGGCCTACCACTGATGCTGGGTGATATTCTGCTCATTTTCCGTAGTGACCGGCGCTGTTTGCACGACCTAGTGGCCGATACAATGGTGATCAAACGAAACACCTAATCAGGGCAGCGGAGAAGAATTTGTACTACCTTTAACTTTGTTAATCTCATTCATGTTATCCCGTTGTTCAGGAGATAACGTTCGAATTTTCTCTCGGAAAGGGTAGGTGACGCCAAGCACAAAACATGAAACGTCCACAACCAGAATGATCATCGCAATGCCGATGCCGTAGCGCTTCAAGGCCTCGTCGATGACTTTATTCTTGTTCACCGAAAAAGTCTCCGATTTGGAGAACATGGACTGGAACAGCCGCCGCCAACCACGTGGCTCACGGGCAATGCTGAACGACCAGATGAACAGGGCGGTCAGGATGACGCAGGCGATTTGGTATTGGATGGGAATTTCACGCATGTGGCTTGCGCAGGATCAGGAGTGATCGCAGACGTCATTAATAGGATGCTGCGGTTGCGTGTGCAAATGACGTTTTTCAGGACGCTGTGAAATGATCCGCCGCCGGACTTCCGGTTTGGGCAGCCACTTTCGCCAGACTGTTGGCTTCTAGGTGAGTGAGCATGTGGAAGGCGTCTTCGGCATCAATGCCTAGTTTGGCAGCCAGATCGACAGCAGTGACGCCTGTACTGGTGAGCGTTGTGCGCACTTGCGCGAGCTGCTTGAGGAACTCCGTGGCAGCCTTCTTGCCGGCCTCGACGCCGGGCTGGTGGTAGGCGTTGATGTTCACCAGGCTGGCATAAAAGCTGACCGCACGCTCAAAGAGCGCGATGAGCATGCCGAGGCTGAAGGCATTGATCTCGGCAATGCTGAGCGTGATCGATTCACGCTTCTTTTCTGCCAGCGCCTTGCGGGTGCCGCGCAGGAAGCCCTGGAGGTAGTCACCACTGGTGAACCCGGGCTCGACTTCGAATGGGACAGTGTCACGGGCCTTACGCACCTCGATGAAAGTCGCGAAGAAGTTGTTCACGCCGTCGCGCAGTTGCTGCACATAGGCATGTTGGTCGGTACTGCCTTTGTTGCCATACACAGCGATGCCCTGGTTCACGACTGCACCAGAAAGGTCATGTTCCTTGCCCAGGCTCTCCATGACGAGTTGCTGGAGGTATTTGCTGAACAATACGAGCCGGTCCTTGTAAGGCAGCACGACCATGTCCTTCAATCCTTTGCCCTTGCCGGCATGGTGCCACATCAGCGCTAGCAGCATCGCGGCATTCTCACGTGCAGGACGTTGGCGCGTCTCAGCATCCATGGCTGCAGCACCGGCGAGGAACTGGCGCACATCCACTCCTTGCAAGGCAGCGGCAATGGTGCCCACCGCACTCATGATGCTCGTGCGTCCGCCCACCCAGTCCCACATAGGGAAACGAGCCAGCCAGCCCTGCGCCTTGGCATGCTTGTCGAGTTCGCTGCCGTCACCGGTCACCGCCACGACATGCTTCGCAAAGTCGATCCCGGCCTTTTTGTAGGCCGCTTCGGCTTCGAGCATGCCATTGCGCGTCTCTTTCGTGCCGCCGGATTTGGAAATGACCAGTGTCAGCGTCGTGGCCAGTTCATCGCCGATCTGGGCAAGCACGCGGTCCATGCCGTCTGGATCCGTGTTGTCAAAAAACGCGATCGCCAGCGGCGGATTGGCCGGAGTGATCGCATGGGCGACGAGTTGTGGTCCCAGGGCCGAGCCACCGATGCCGACGACCAACACCCGTGTGAATTTCTTGCCGTTTGCGGCCTTGATCGCACCTGCATGGACATCGGCGGCGAACTTCAGCGTTGCTTCGAGTGTTTCGTCGATTTCCTGTTTCAAGGCGGCGGTTGGAGCTAGCTTCGAATCACGCAGCCAGTAGTGGCCCACCATGCGCTGCTCATCGGGATTGGCGATGGCACCGGCTTCGAGTTCGCGCATGGTCTTGAACGCGCCATCCATCGGTCCGGCCAGTGTTGTGAACAGACTGTCCTCGAAGCCCATGTGGCTTATGTCGATGGAAAACCCAAGATTAGCGTAACGGACGAAGTATTTTTGAAAGCGGTCCCAATGACTCATAAGATCACTTAAGGAGCATGCACGGTGCCACGGTGCAACCTATTTGAAACATTGACGCAAACTCCTACCTGCGACAGTCTCGTTGACCATGAAATTTGTTCTTTTTACCCTTACACTTCTCCTCACCGCCATGTCCACACTCGCCACCGCCTCGGATGCTCCTTACCGCCATGTTGTGCTTTTTAAGTTTAAGGACAGTGCCACGTCTGAGCAGGTGCATAGCCTTGAAATCGCCTTCGGTGAACTTGTGAAAAAGATCGACACCGTCGCTGGATATGAATGGGGCACGAATGTAAGTCCTGAAGGACTCAACGATGGCTTCACGCACTGCTTCTTCGTCACATTTAAGGACAAAGCTGGTCTCGAAGCTTATCTGCCGCATGCTGAGCATCAGGCTTTCGTCGCCAAGCTCAAACCGCAGTTGGATAAGGTTTGCGTGCTCGATTATGTGGCCAAGCCATGACACACTGGGCACTCTGCCCGTTTAGGTAGCCGCACTTTGCGGAACTGCATCGTGGCGAGGTCCATGGAGAGCATCTGACCGCACAGTGTGTCGCCGATGCCGGTGATGAGCTTGATCACCTCCATGGCACCGATGCACGCAGCCGTGCCTGAGACGGCGCCGAACACGGGGAACTGCCGAGTCCATGTAGGCGGCACTTCGGGGACGTAGCAAGCCAGACAGCCGGTCTTGCCGGGCACGAAGGTCGTCACACTCGCTTCCAGTGTGTGCATGGCGCATTCGACCATGGGCTTGCGTGCTCGCACTGCGGCCGCATTGAGTGCCAGCCGCTCCTGAAACAGCGGCGCGGCATCCACCACGATGTCTGCCTGCGCGACGAGTGCGTCTGCATTCGCCGCGCTCACATTCTCAGGCACACCGATGATCTCGCAGCGCGGATTCAGCTCGCGCAAACGCCGCACAATGGACTCGATGCGCGGCTTGCCGATGTGATCATGGGTTTGCAGCAACTGACGGTTTAAGTCGGACGGCTGCAATGGGCCGCCATGCGCGAGCACGAGTTTTCCCACGCCTGCGGCTGCCAGCTCCAAGGCAACGAGACCACCCAAGCCGCCGACGCGAGAGATCAGCACGGAGGCGGCTTTGAGCTTGCGCTGTCCCGCCTCGCCCACACCCGGCACCCACATCTGCCATTCATAAGTGGCGTGTTCTTCGGTGGTGAGTTCGGGCGGTGGCATGGGATTCAAACGAACGGTCATTATCCGCAGTTCAACGCAGGTGGAAATATTTCTGAACTTTTTTCAACGATCCTGAAGGAGGCCACACTAAAGCCATCAACAGTTTGTGTGAGGATCAGCCCTCCATTGACTGGGTCTTGAGAGTGATTGGTTATTCACTGAAACCCTGCCTCAACGCAGGATCTTAGTTGAGGTTGATTAAACCAGGGGTCGGACGGAATCGGGAGCCGTCCGGCCCTAAACTTTTGCCGAAGAACCTCGATACTTTAATTGGCGGTCGTGGTGGCCTGAATCCAAGCGGTTTCGCCACACCATTCGCGAGCTTTCGTGGCTAGGTCTGCCGCTTGGGCTGGAGTATGAGTGATGGCAAACATCGTGCTGCCGGAGCCGGACATGAGGGCGGCACGGACTTCACCCTGCTCGAGAAGCCAGCTTTTCATGGTGGGCAGCAGAATGAATTTTTCGAACACCGGACGTTCAAGATCATTCACCATCACACCCCACGGGCAAAGCTGTGGAGCGTAGAGAATACCAGGGATTTCTTTGGAGTCTGCCCAGCGCTTGTAGGCCCAGGGCGTGGGGATCGGAAAGGGGGGCTTGATCAACACGAGCGGCAGATGCCAGGGAAATTCAGCGGGGGTGACTTGTTCGCCGCGACCAGCGCCATCGGCTGCCGGGCTGTCGAGGAGGAAGCAGGGGACATCTGAACCGATTTGAGATGCCAATTCAATCAGTGCGGCCAACGAGAGTGGTGAACCCGCGAGTTGATTGGCTCCACTCAATACCGTGGCAGCGTTGCTACTGCCACCACCGAGACCTGCCCCAGCGGGGATTTTTTTCTCCAAGTGAATGCGCCATGAGGAATGCTTCCCTGTGCGGTTTTCAAAAGCGCGCAGGGCACGCATGGCTAGATTTGATTCATCGAGAGGAACGGTTGGATCGGAGCATGTCAGGGAGACTTGAGTGCCGTCGCCGAGGTGTTCGAGTTCCACAGTGTCTCCTAAAGCGAGGCGACAGAGGCGGGTTTGAACCTCGTGAAAGCCGTCAAGACGCTTGCCGAGGATGCGCAGCCACAGATTGATTTTAGCAGGTGAATGGAAAGTCATGGTTAATCAGGCTTGGCGTCCCAGTAGGGCCAGCATGCGCCCGGTGCGGCCTTTTTCCATGCGGTAGGAATAAAAGCGGTGCAAATCCAAAGACGTACAGAGGCCGGTATCGTGAACCTGCGTGGCAGGAATGCCCGCATCTAGAGCTTGTTGGCGAATTTGCGCGGCAAAATCGATCTCGTAAGCGGGCGGACGAATGCAGGGACTGAGCTGAACGTGAATGTCTGCTGCGTGGGAGCCGAAGTGCTCCTGCATTTTTTCAATCGCATGCGTTGTGATGCCGAGTTCGGTGCCTTTTTTGCCGGAATGCACCACACCGAAAGCCCCCGTGCGCGGATCGGCGAAATAAACGGCACAGCAGTCGGCGACATAGATACCGATAACCAACCCGGCCGAATTGGAAATCAGGCCGTCCGCGCCGATTGCGCTCTCTTTTGGGGGAGAATCAATCACTGCAACTTCACGGCCATGCACCTGTTCAGCAATGCAGAGCGAGGTGCTTTCAAAGCCGAGTTCTTGCGTTTGGCTACGGTGCCAGTCCCACAGGCGATCCACAACCACTGCACGTTCCGCATTCACATCAACGTCAGGATGACGTAGCGTGAATCGATGTGCGAAATCTGGCAGGGCTTCGAGAGCGGGGAAAGTCATCCACAGGGCATCATCCATAGCCCTGTTCTGCCATGAAAAATCAAAAGGCGCACGGATTAAACCGTGCGCCTTCGTAGAATCTTCGGATCTAGAAAGGGCTTACCGGGCCATTTCGGTGCTCATCGTGCGATACGAAGACATGAAACTGGCGGCGTCCTCGGAGGCAGTTTCGCTCATAGCGTCAGCGATCTGGTTTTGCAGTTCGTCACGCAGACGGCTGACGAGTTCGATGCCACGGGAAGTGATGCGAACAAGTACCTTGCGACGGTCATCCACGGCATGGGTGCGTTCCATGTAACCAAGTTTTTCAAGACGATCCACGAGGCCGGTGGCGGCAGCTGTCGAGTGGCCCATTTTCCGAGCAATGTCCGTCATGGTCATTTCCTTCGACGTGGCGAGGTAACCAAGAAGGAAGAACTGCGCGAAGGAGATATTGTCTCGGTTTAGCTCGCGGGAGAGGTTCAGCAGGAACTCACGCTGACTGAACAGAATGAAATCTGCTAGTTTAGCGTGGTCTTTGGCTGGGTTTTTGGTGCCGTTGGTCATGGATTTGTTTCCTTAGAGCTATGGGTTCGGGTAAAATCTCGAATTGCAGGTAATATAATCAGTTCCAAAGACAGGATCAAGATAAAATCATACATTCCATAATTTATTACATCTTTGACTCAATAGCTTCTTATTTGTGAGAGGTTAATATGAGTGTATTATTATACATAAAGAGCCGGAAGGCAAGAAAAGTTTCTTTCGAGTGGTCGTGGGTGCCTGCTACTACTGAAGTGAGCGCCCCTTTGTTTCTGGCGCGAACCAGACCAGCACCATACCCACGAGGTAGATGCAAGAGAGAACCGAGTAGGCATTCGCAGCGGATTGCGATGCCGTGATGTTGGCGCCCTTGAACAAGCTCATCAGGTTGCCGAGTTGAAGAGCGCCGATGGCAGCAATGAGTCGGCCGAAGTTAAAACAGAAGCCCTGGCCCGTGGCACGTACGCTGGTAGGAAAGAGTTCCGGGAAGTAGAGCGGGAAGAAGCCGTAGAAGGAGGCGGTAATACCTCCGAGCAGGAAGGCGCTTATCAGTAGCGAAGATGGCACGACTGCCTCCACGAACGGAACGTTGATGCGGAAGAAGCCGAGCGAGGCGGCAAGACTGGCCGCGCAAAGGAGCGTGTAGGTCACACGTCTGCCAAGTTTGTCTGCAATAAATGGCGTGATCAGAGTCACGACGATGGCACCCAATGCCGTGGCGATGACGACGTAGTCGATCACAGGCAACGCGCTGCCTTTCGGTGCTAGATCAGAAGCCCAGCGAGCGGCCTGCTGCGCAGAACCCCACGTGCCGAGTAAGGCGACCGCCGCCAAGCCGGCACCGATGAGGAGGTTGCGCATGATGGTGGTGCGATCGGCTGACTGGGTGCTGCCAGAGGCGACTGAGCGGGACATGTACTGCCGCATCGGATGCAAATAACCCCACAGTGCGATGGCGAGTCCCACCACCGTCACCACACCAGCTACCGCGCCACTCACCGATGCCATAGGCGACCAGATGTAAATGATCCCCAAGGCCGCTATGCAGGCGATCAGCACACCCACGAGATCCATGGTGGCCCAATGCGAGGTGCTGCCGGACTTTTTCTCAGCCTCCCACTTGTGGGATTCGGGGACAAAGATCAGGATGAAGAAGTTGATCAATGCAGGAAGGGCGCTGCTGACGGCAATGAACCGCCAAGCACGGTTGTGAAGAAGATATTCCGTGTTCTCAGGAGACAGACCAACTGCGTGAATCCAGCCGGTGACGACATCCAAGCTGGCATTCAGCTTCCAACTGATCAAACCCGTGAGCAGAAAGCCAATGTTCGAAGCGGCACCGATCATACCGGCGATCCAAGCGCGATTCTTGCCACCCCAAATTTCATTCACCAAAGCCACGCCGAGAGCCCACTCTCCACCCATGCCTAAAGAGGCAATGAAGCGCAAACCGGCGAAGTGCCACGCTTCGGTAACAAAGGCACACAGGCCGCTGAAGATGGCGTAAGTGAAAATAGCCAGGGTCATCGCCTTCACGCGACCGAGTTTGTCCCCCAACCACCCAAAGAGCACGCCGCCCGTCGCTGCGCCCACAAGGAACACGGCGATGATCACGGTGAACCAGTCCAAATGTGCCTTGGGCAGGGCGTTCGGAAGCAAGTCCTGCAACGCCGGTTTGCCGATCAGCGGGAACAAGCCCATTTCAAAACCATCAAAGAGCCAGCCGAGGAAAGCGGCGATCAGGGCGGCGACAGCGCCTTTGGGAGCAGAGGAGGTGGGTGTGGTCATGTTGGAAAAGTGGTCGGAGCAAACGGGAGCTTGAGCTTAGTTCTTCGTCGAAGGCGAGCAAAAAAACAGGCCGCTGCACCGCAGCGGCCTGTTTGAGCTTTGAATGTCAGAAATTCTATTCTTTCGCCACACCGTTGTTCCAAGCGGCGAACATCTCTTCCACCGTCGGAATCTCCAGCGGACGCACGATGCGGAAGCCCAGCCACGTTGCATCGGTCAGGTACCAGATGCTCTTCGGAAGTTGGGGGTCCTGCTGCTTCCACAACGCATCGGATGCTTTGCGCGCTGAACTGCGGCAGAGTTCGGGATCATCATCATAGGTGCCACCACGGGCGACGTGCGGATAGGCCGTCTTCGATGGGACCCACGAATTGCCGAGGATGGCTGCCGCTGGCATCGTGGGAGTGTATTGGTCCAGGCACCACTCGCAGACGTTGCCGTAGATGTCGTAGAGGCCCCACGGGTTCGGCTTCTTGGCTCCCACTTTCGAGTACTGGAAGTTCGGCGCGTTGTCGAAGTACCACGCATACTCTTTGAGTTGTGCGGCATCGTCGCCAAAGAAATACGCCGTCTTCGTGCCGGCACGAGCCGCGTATTCCCACTCCGCTTCCGTTGGCAGGCGATAAAAGTGTCCTGTTTGGGCACTGAGCCACTGGCAGTACTTGTTCGCCGCATGCTGCGTCATGCAGATGGCGGGCATATGATCACGGCCCATGCCGAAATCCATCGGCTGATACGGCGGCGTCGGCTGGGAGATCAGATCTTCGGGCTTGTCCGTTGGCTTCCATACTTGGCGGGAACCATCTTTGTTACGACCCATGTTCGTGAGTTGGAAGGGCTCATACTCATCCCACGTCACTTCATACTTGCCCATCCAGAACGGCTTGATCGCTTTCTTCACCTGCGGGCCTTCGTCATCGCCACGATTCGCCTCACTCTCAGGGCTGCCCATCAGGAAATCGCCTCCCTTGATCGCCACCATGCTGAAAGGAATGCCCGTCTTCGGAATCTTTGAATCATACGGCTTCATCTCCGCTTCCTTCTTCTCCTTCGAGGTCTGCACGATGAACGCGTGAATCTTCTTCACCAGCTCCAGCGTGTCGGGATTGTTCGTGCCAGGGGCTTTCTTTTCCTTCGCGGTCAGTTTCAGATCATCCGGCCACGGTGCGCCTTGCTGAATCCATAGCTTGAGGAAATTGATATCTTCCTTGCTCAACGGCCCGCCGCTCTTCTTCGGCGGCATCAAATCGTCATCATCTGCCGCCAGCGTCGTCACATGATAAATCGCGCTCTTCAAATCAAAGGCCACAATGTTCGGCGCGTTCTCACCCGTGCTGAAGGCTTCCTTCTTCGTCGTGAGGATCCAGTCGCCCTTCGCCTTATCCGGATTGTGGCAGGACACGCAGTTCTGTTCCAGGATCGGTTGGATGTGCTTCTCGAACTTGATGCGTGGTGTTTGCTCCAGCACCACGCCCGCAGGCCAGTTCGCCCCTTGCTCGATCCAGGCCTTGATCACCTCGATCTGACTCTTTTCCAGCAGGCCTTCCTTCTTCGGTGGCATCGCCGTATCTTCCCCGGGAGCCAGCAGCAGCGTCGTGTAGATGGAGCTCTTCTTCAGATCGCCGGGAGTCAGACCAGGGCCATTTTCATTGCCCTTCTTCATGTCCTCCAGCGTGTGCATGCGGAAGTCACCCTTGTCCTCCTTCTCACCATGGCAATGCGTGCAAGCCCCTTCGAGCAGCGGCTTGATCTGCGTATTGAAATCAATCTTCTCCGCAGCGCCGAGAAACGCGGGAGCAAGGGCTAGGACAGAAACGAGAGTGCGGGCGGAAAACATGGGCCGTGCGGATAGCATAGGCTGGGGAAGATGTCCAACGCGAGGAAACCTAGAAACGGAGATAGGGCCCACGAAACTCACCGATGTCACGGAATGATAAGGCTTGGGGGGCTCCAAGTGCACTTCACCTTTTGGGTGAGTGGTGAGAATCCGGCAAAGCTTTCATGTTCCGTGCCTTTCGTGTATTCCGTGGGCAATCATTCCCAGATTTAGGGAAATTGGAGCACCGCTTTTTGGACCGGCCTGTTTCTGCCACGACTCCCTGCTCCAACGAGCGGGGCGGCCTCAAACGCAAGACCGCCCCGCTGTTTTGCCCGCACGAACCCCCAGGGCACCACCCCTGGTTTTCCCTGCCGTGACCTCACGGCAGGGAAATGCTTTTCATGCCCCCACCACCTTCGTCACTGTCGGTGAGGCCGCCGCCTCGCCACCGGCATTGGCGGCGATGACATAGGCGGAGATCGTGCTGCCGGGCGTCAGGCCGGTGAGCGTGTGGTCGAGGTCGTCGTCGCGCTTCAGGAAGCGGAAGTCGGTGTCCACGCCCACGATCTTGATGAAAATACGGTAGTAAGCGGCACGCACGGCGGGCGTCCAGGCCAGGGCTTCGCGACCATTGCCCAGCGCGGTGAGAGTGACGCTGGCCACCGCCTCCGGCGGGTTCGGATGGGCCGGAATGTTCAGGCCAAAACTCTCCCAGCGCGGATCATCCGCTGCTAGCAGATCGCGCAGTTCGTTCGTCGTGCCGCTGACTTCATCGGCGAGTGCCGCCTCGTCCGCGTCGCGCAGTGTCTTGCAGTTCGCCTGCGCGCTTTCCAGCGTGTTCAGCAGATCAAAGGCGGCCTGGAAGGTCACCCCGAGCGCCTGTGCGGCAGCGGCGGTGACTGCCAGCGGGGGGCCGCTGGGCTGGAGCTTGCTGGTCTCATGGCTCGGATTGGCGGCCAGGTAAGAGCGCATCATAGCCAGTAGGGACTGGCGCTTGGCGTGCTCACGCGGCACCGAGACGCCGTCGGTGAAACCGGCGGCGGACCAGCCCGCATTGTGCTTGCGGCCATTGACGTCCTCCATCGAGTCGCGGTAGGCGTCGAGCAGCGTTTTCACGTCGCCGTCGCTCAGGTTTTTGCGGGCACTGCGGGCGTCATTCGCGGCGTCCTCGCTCATTTTGTACACGAGCTGGCTACCCTTGTTGGCGTTGCTGCCCGCTGCGGCGGCGGGGTCGCCTTCCAGTTTGAGAATCGCGGCATTGAGCGTCGTGTCCCGATGATGATGCAGGCCGATGACGTCCTGCAACGTGGCAGCCCCGGCCCGCATGTTTTTGGCGAGCGCGAGGAGCACCTTCTGATTTTCCGGTGTTTCATTCATAGTTTTGATTCCTTTCTTCGCTTGGCTGGCACCGGTGGCCGGTGCCGTGTTCACATAGCCAAAATCTCCGGGTTCAAGCAGGTAGCTTGGATCTGCCCAGCGCAGGTTGGGATCATCCCAGCGGACCCCGCTGTCCCACGTCACCGCTTTCATGGCCGCAGGCCGCCTCCTCCCGGCAACAGCGATCGGTGTGGCATCCGTGCCCCGAATGCAGCCGCTACATTCCGTTGTTGGAGCCTCCGTGCCCCGGATGCAGCCGCCACCAACCGTTGCCGCAGCCTCCGTAGCCCGAATGCAGCCACCGCATTCCGTGGTCGGAACCTCCGTGGCCCCAATGCAGCCACCGCATTCCGTGGTCGGAACCTCCGTGGCCCGAATGCAGCCACCGCATTCCGCTGTCGGAGCCTCCATGGGCCCATTGCAGCCGCCGCATTCCGGTGCGGGACCTCGTCCGTTGAGAAGCCCGTCAGGTCATCGAGTGCAGCCGCAACAACACACCACCACACGCTGCGGAACACCGGCACCCGATACGCCTTCTCCATCCAGGTGGCGCGTGAGCCTGCCTGTGGGGACGAGCGATCCTGGAGAATCATCTGCGCACCCTTCACGCGGGGGTGGGCGCGTGAATTAGTGGCATTAAATCATGCCGCCGTGGCAGTCGTCGATCAAAAAAATGCAGGCATGCCGGACGCATTGAGAATGAGGCGGATAAAAATGCAGCCCCCAAACTCCGGCGGGAGGTCCGGTCATATTTCACTGTCAAATATGACGCGTATTTGAGTGAAAACCGACAGATCGGTTGCCCATCACGCACCGGTGCGTCAAAATCGACTCCTATGCAGCCGAAACCCCGTTGGTACTCGACAAAACTGTGGCCCATAACGCTGTTGACGTACTCGACAGAATTGTTTCTCATCAAGTAGTTAGGCGTCACTACGCGCGCCCTCCAATGAACGCCTATGTTTGCCACCACACAGGAAATCGAATTCTACATCCGCGAGTTCGAGGCGCGCAGTCTTCCCAAGCCGCGCTGGACACATCATGCTCACCTCGTCGTTGGCCTTTGGTATCTTACCCATCATTCGCCGGACGATGCGCTCTCCAACATTCGTCAGCGCATCCGCGCCTACAACGAAGCCGTCGGAACAGCCAACACCGACAGCAGCGGCTACCACGAGACTCTGACTCGCCTTTTCCTGCGCGGCATCGCTGCACACATATTGGCCCACAGCAACGAATCGTTGCCAAGTTCACTCGCGCTTCTGTTGCAGTCGCCACTCGCACACAAGGACTGGCCCTTATCGTTCTACTCACGCGAGCGTCTCTTTTCCGTAGCTGCACGGCACGGATGGCACGAACCCGATTTGACGCCGAATGACAACACCCGCAACGCCTAAATCGGGTCGAGGCGGCAGGATTGCGCCTGCCGCCCCTCCCACACCACCCGGCGTGCGGGTCCGCACCGGGCGGTTCCAGTCCGATCACTGAGCTTTGGCTTGCGCCTGGTCTCGGTGATGCAGCTTGATCCAGATACTTCTCAATTCGGGGACTCCCCGTTCCTTTAGCACGCGGTTGTTCAGCGCAATGCGCACCAGACTGTTCTGACTCATGCGCCAGTACCCTTTGCGGCTTCGGCTGGCTTTGAACACCACGCTGGGATTGATCCCCAGCTTGATGAGGTTGCGCCTGCGGGTGCGCGGCCTTTTCCATTGTTTCCAATAGTAGAGCCGCACTCGCCGCCTGATCCATTCGTCCAGCTCCAGCACTCCACGGCTGGTGTGGCTGATGCCAAAGTAGTTCATCCAGCCTACGGCATAGCGGCGCAGTTCGTCGATGACGTCCTGCACGGCGTGGCCGCGATTGCGGCGGGTGATCTCTTTGATCTTCAGCTTAAACCTCGTGAGCGCTTTTGCTGTCCACTTCACCTGTCCTCGGCGGTTGATTTGAAAGCCGAGGAACTGGCTCTGGCTCAGTGGGCCACTTTTGCTCTTGAGGCGGTTGACGCTGAGCTTGAGTTTGTTTTCGACATAGTTCGCCACGCTCTGCATCACGCGCTGCGCGGCTTTCGCGCTTCTCACTAGGATGATGAAGTCGTCGGCGTAGCGGGCATGGTGATGCCTGCGGCGTTCGAGTTCTTTATCCAGTGGATCAAGCACGATGTTGGCTAGCAACGGTGACAAGGGTCCGCCCTGTGGCACGCCTTGAGGGGTGGCCTCGCGGGTGCCGTCGGGCAGCTCGACTCCGGCGCGCAGGTAGCGTCCGATCAAGCGCAGCAGTTGCCCGCTGCCGATCTTTTCGCGTAGTGCGCCCAGGAGTCGATCATGGTTCACGGTGTCAAAGAACGCCTTCAAGTCGCAATCAACCGCGTGGCAAAGTCCTAGCTCCCAGCCGGCTTGCACTCGGCGCACTGCCGCATGGGCATTGCGGCCCTCGCGAAAGCCGTAACTGTGTTCGCTGAACTCGCCGTCATAGAGCGGTGTGAGCACCTGGGCGATGGCCTGCTGGATCACTCGATCCAGCACCGTCGGAACTCCGAGGGGCCGCTGCGACCCATCGGGTTTGGGGATGTAAACACGGCGCACGGGCGCTGGGTGATACGTCCCTTCCTTGAGCTGGGAGCGGATGCGCTCCCAGTGCTCGCGGGCAAACGCCGGGAACTCATCAATGGTCATCCCATCCATGCCCGGCGCTCCGCGATTGCGCCTGACTCTCTGCCAGGCGCGCTGCATGTTCGTGGCGTCGAGCACCTGCTCCAGCCACGTCTCTGTCTCTGCTGATGCCTCGCTATGCTTCCCACCGCGCTGAGTTGAGCTTGTCCTGTGCGCCCTGGCATTGGCGGACTCGCTCCCCGGCGCGGGGTCACTTGGCAACTGATTGGTTCGGCCCTTCATCGTCTCAAGACCTCCGGTGTCGAGTTTAAACGGGCCATGGCGGCCCCCGGCTCGTGACGAGCTACTATGACCTCTGCTGACTTCTGCACCGCTCTCGCGGCGCAGACCTCCCCAGGTAAGAACGCAGTCCTCCCCCGCACAGCCGCCTCATTTACCTGCGCGACTAAACCACATGGCTTCGCTGTGTTTGGCCAGCTCGCCTCGTCGCACCGGCCTTGTATGAGGTTCTTGTTCATCGGCTCGCGGGTCTTGCCTATTCTTCTTTCAGCCCAGCGATCACTCGCTGAACCTTGACTTCGGCTGGAATTTTCATGAGTATGTTTTCGTCATGTGTTGGTTTTCATACAGGGGACTTGAACCCCATCAGGACTGCGCCCATGCTGGGCACACCAAAACGGATGCAGACAACGGCTCGAAGGCTATCTGTCGTGTCAGCAACGTCTTGCGCTCGCCGTCGCCTGATCCGAGTCGTTCGGCCAAGAAGCAATCCATGCGCAGTGCAATCACATTTCTTCTCGTGCTCTGGCTCGGCAGTTGCACAACGACTGACAAGCGCCCAAACGCCCCCGATCCATTGGAGGTGGAACATATGCGGTTGGCTCTGACTACTGGCCCTGAACAAGGGCTCTTTGATCGAAAAGCACGCCTTGATGAATGGGTGAAGGCATCATGCTCGCACCATTTGCACAACGATGCCGATGGCATTCGCGAGGGTATCTTTCGCTTCGAGTGTGGGTTTAGAGCCTTCGTGGTTTTCGATGAAGCGGGCTATCCGATGAGGTTCTTTTCATACTGAAGACTGCAAATAAACTCACAATGGAATCAGCCGAACAAAACGGATGCAGGCAGGAGGCTCGTATGCAATCTGTCGTGTCAACGACGGTTGCCAGCGCCCCCCCGGCGCTGCCCTTCGGTTTGCCTTCGGCAAGCTATGTCGGTTGATGCGAGCTTCCGCTCGCCCCCTGCGGGCAACCTTCGGTTGTTTATCTCGCTCCGCTCGATTCACTCCATTCCCGCTCACCGTCGCCTGATCCGAGTCGTTCGCGCAATCACATCCCAACCCAAGACGGAGACCAAAATATGAACAACCTGGAAATCGATTCCTCCATCACTCGCCGCCATTTTGCCCGCAGCCTGGCTCTGCCTGCCGGGGCGCTGCTGCTTAGGAGCGCGTTGCCCGCCTGGGCAGAAAAGAAAAAGCAACAAGCGAAGCCAGCGTCTCCTTCAGGATCAGATCCCTCAAAGACGAAATGCGAGACCAAAGTCCTCTGGGATTTCGACGGCTGTATTGAAGACCGCTTCATGGACCGCGTCACGACCCATGTTTACAACGGCAATGTCTATGTGTGGGTTCTGTTGCCGGGGCTGAAGACGCACATTGTCAAAGTGCCGCTCGACGGCGGCAAGGCGCAGATGTTTCCGCTCATGCCAGGGCACGTCACGGGGGATGATCCGCACCGGTTTTACACCATCGCTGCGGATGCGCTGGGTTACATTCATGTGGTGGGTGATATGCACTCGTCCGCGCATGTGAAGCACTGGGTGTCCAAGAAGCCGGAAGACATCTCCGAGTTCGTTTTCACCTCGGACGATGGCGAGAACAAGCGGCCTCAAGGATACAACGTCACTTATCCGCACCTGTTCCGCGGTCCGGATGGCGTGCTCTACCATTCGATCCGCTGTGCCGACCCCGTCTGGGGCGTCGGCATCAGTGTGCTGGATGTGAAAACGCAGACGTGGACCATGCTCGGGGCCGATGTGCCGGCCAGCGACCTCAAGGAATCAAAACGCGAAAACAAGAAGACCAAAGGCAAACCGCTGACGGCATGGGAGGACAATGGGGAGGGCGGCAACTTCTCTTACACGCAGCCGCACGCGCATATCGCGTGGGATAAGAACAAGCGGATGCATGTGGTGTTTGGCCTTCTCAACGAAAATACGCCGTCGGCCAAAGGCAGGCACACTGGCAGTGATGTGCTTTACGCCTACTCCGACGATGGTGGCAAAACCTTCCACCGCGGAGACGGTTCGCAGATTCAATTACCGATGCGCGCCGAGGCGGGCCCGCATCAGGCGGATGTTGTTTACTCCCGACACGACGGCCCGCTTCCGTGGGTGGGGCTCAATCCGACGATCCACATCGACGACAAAGGCCGGCCAGTGGTGGGGGCTGAGGATCACAAGACGGGCTGGCATCATCTTGTCCTGGAAAAAGGCCAATGGACCGAACTGGGGAAGAGTACCAGTTCTCCAACAAGTCATCAAACAGCGAAGCCGAACGAAGAGGATGAGGACGATGGTTCGGTACGGGTGGACGTATCCAAACTCGCTCTCCCCTACAAGCCGCATCATCCGAATCCGGAATACCTGCACGAAACGGGAAACCTTGTTTACACCGTTTTCCCCGAGAAGGATCGCTTCCATGGCGACAAACCGAAACACCATCGAATCCTGCTCGTGCTGAGCAAACCGGTGAAGGCCACCACGGCACCCATTCCCAAATGACCGCAACGGCTAACGGATGCAGGCAGGAGGCTCGAATGGCATCAGTCGTGTCATCGACGTTTCCCCCCTCGCCGTCGCCTGATCCGAGTCCTTAAGCCGCTGCGGGCAGTTCCGCTGGCTCGGCCGCATCCTTGAATTCCAGTTCCTCTTCGATGCGGAGGTTCTCGACGATGTAGGTCTGGCGTTCGGGGGTGTTTTTGCCCATGTAGAAGGTGAGCATCTCCTTGACGCTCTTGTGCTCGGAAGGGATGGGGTTGCCGTCGGCGTCGAGGGCGTGGTCGCGGATGGTGACGGGCTCCAAGCGCATGTAGGGGCCGATGAAGTGCTTGAACTCGTCGGGGCTGATTTCACCGAGACCCTTGAAGCGGGTGATCTCGGCGGTTTTGCCGCAGCGGTGGATGGCGCGCTGGCGTTCGTCGTCGCTGTAGCAGTAGAAGGTCTCCTTTTTGTTCCGTACGCGGAACAGCGGTGTTTGCAGGATGTAGAGATGGCCTTTGCGCACGAGTTCGGGGAAGAACTGCAGGAAGAAGGTGATCATGAGCAGGCGGATGTGCATGCCATCGACATCGGCATCGGTGGCGAGCACGACGCGGTTGAAGCGGAGTTCTTCGAGGTCTTCCTCGATCTGCAAGGCGTTGGCGAGGAGGTAGAACTCCTCGTTTTCATAGACGATCTTGCGCGTGAGGCCGAAGCAGTTGAGCGGCTTGCCGCGCAGGCTGAACACGGCCTGCG
>CANIZT010000006.1 GCA_947471905.1 Verrucomicrobiaceae bacterium | reverse complement strand
GGAGACTGATTCACGCCGAGCAAACGCACAAACGGCTGCGCATCATACGCAGCGTGCAAAGCGCTGCCGACTTGCTCCACGGTCGCGCCGGGCTTCAGCTGCGCAAAAATCGTGGTGCAGATGCCCGAGTGCGTCGGCATGAGGTGCGGCACAAAAGACAGCTTCACCTCGCGACCAGCCGCGATGGCCAACTCCTGGCCGATTTCACTCAAATGCCGATGCAGAGGCACGCTGTAACTGCGAACGCTGTTTTGAACCTCGCAAAAGAGCAACGGAATGCTTTCCTTACGGCCCGCACCACTCGCGCCGCTCATGCTGGCAACGGAAAGCGGTGAATCTGCCAACAGCCCCGCTTTGAGCAGCGGAATCAGCGGCAGCAAGATGCTCGTGGGATAACAGCCAGGGCACGCAATGAGCCGCGCAGACTTGATTTGCTCCGCACGCACCTCAGGCAGCGCATAGACCGCTTCATCAAGCAATTCAGGCGCCGGGTGAGCGTGGCCATAAAACTCTTCATACAGCGCGGCACTGCGCAGGCGGAAGTCAGCGCTCAAGTCGATGACTTTGAGGCCGAGTTCGAGCAGTGGTTTCGCGTATTCGGATGCGACACCATGCGGCACGGCCAGAAAGGCGATTTCAGCGCCAGCGGCTTTTAAGGCGGCAGCATCAGGTGCGGTGAAGGTCAGTGAATCCGCCACGCCGACACCACGGAAGCGCGGAAACTCTTTGGAGAGTGCTTTACCAGCTAGTGAGCGGGATGTTACCGCCACGAGTTGTGCATTTGGATGCCGCAACAGCAAGCGCAGGAGCTCGGCTCCTGAATAACCACTGGCTCCAACGACGGCGACTTTGACAGATGCGGACATAGTGCGGGGGGGCGGAGTATGGGGGGTGCCAAGGTCTGTGCAACTCTGAAAAAAGTCATTTCTGCATCCTTTTCAGCACACATCGTGCCGCTTGTCAGCGGGCGTTGCCTCGCGCACAATCAGCGCCCCCATGAGCGACTCCACGCCAGAAACCCCAGAGATCGAAAAACCCAAAGCGCCCGGTAGTCCGGAGGATATCACGCGCAAGCTGGAGGACTTCATCAAAAACACGCTCGGCGGTCAGGTGCTGTTCACTCGTGTGGAAGGACATGGCACACGGCCTTCGGCTGATGGTGAGGAGAAGCCAGCCGAGGAGAAAAAGGAGGACGATGGCGAGGCGTTCGAATTCAATTACAAGCCAGCGGATATTAAGGCCCATCTCGATCGCTTCGTGATTCGTCAGGACGAGGCCAAGAAGGTGTTAGCTACGGCGGTGTGTGATCATTATCATCACGCGCAGATGCTACGTGAGGATCGCATAGCAGATGCCAAAGGACCGCGGCTCGAATTTTCGAAGCAGAACGTCATTATTATCGGCCCGACTGGCGTCGGAAAGACCTATCTCGTCAAACACATCGCCGATCTCATTGGCGTGCCGTTTGTGAAGGCAGATGCGACCAAATTCAGCGAGACAGGCTACGTCGGCGCAGATGTGGATGATCTCGTGCGTGATCTCGTGGCCAAAGCGAATGGCGACATCGGACTGGCCGAGCACGGCATCATTTACCTAGATGAAATCGACAAACTCAGCAGCGGCCCGGACCGTGGTGGGCGCGATGTCAGCGGGCGTGGCGTGCAGACCACGCTGCTTAAGCTCATGGAAGAAACTGAGGTGCCACTCTATGCGCCGAATGACATGCGCAGCCAGATGCAGATGATGTTCGATACACGCAAAGGCCGCACAGGCCGCGAGGTCGTGAACACGCGCAACATCTTGTTCATTGTCAGCGGTGCGTTCAGCGGCCTCGACAAAATCATTGAGAAACGCACGAATCGCAAAGCCATCGGTTTTGTCTCCAGCGACTCGAAAGGCACTGCCGCCGAGCATCTGTTCCGCGAAGCCCGCACGAAGGACTTCATCGACTACGGCTTCGAAGCCGAATTCATCGGCCGCTTGCCGGTGCGTGTGGTGTGTGATCCGCTCAGCGCGGACGACATGTTTCAGATTATGAAAAACTCCGAAGGCAGCCTCATCCGCCAGTATGAGCGCGAGTTTGCCGCTTATGGCGTGAAGGCGCTGTTTGCAGACGATGCGTTGCGGGAGATCGCCAGCCGTGCCGAGGAGGAAAAAACCGGCGCACGCGGTCTTGTCACCGTTTGGGAGCGTGTGCTGCGTGATTTTAAATTTGAAATGCCCAGTCTCGGCCTGCCAGAGCTCCACATTGACGGCGCCTTGGTCAAAAATCCTGAACAAACGCTCGCACTCTGTCGCTCCGCCGCCGCCAGCATGGTCACGGAACTCGGCGCGGCACATGCCGGCGAAGTGCGTGCTTTTGCCGAGCGTTTTCAGCGTGAGCACGGCTTCACGCTCGATTTTGATAGCGCCGCCATCGCTGCCGTGGCCGCCAGAGCGCAGCGTGAGGGCATGCATGTCGAAGCCTTGTGTGTGAAGCTCTTCAAGGACTATCCCTTTGGCTTGAAACTCGTCACTCGCAGCACGAACGAGACACGTTTCCGCATCACACCGGATGCGATTGCCAATCCCGACAGGTTTGTCAGTGACCTCGTCGTCAGCGCCTGCCGCAACCAGCAAGCACCATCCGTTTCAAACATCATCGACATCACCCCCGATCTTCCTGCCCATGAACCGTAATCACGCCGCCGCCATGTTCATTGGTGTGTTGGTCTGCATCCCACTGCTGGCCTTGTATCACTTTGGATTTTTCATCAGCACCGCCGATTGGTTTGCTGGACTGTTTGCTCGTGACTTCGTTTTGCCGAAAGGTGGATTGAAGCAGATCATATGGCTGCAATATGGATACTACACGATCATGGCCTTCGTCAGTGCCTGGGTGTGCATCGAGATGATTTCCCAGTGGCGGCGTCTGGCCTTCCTATTGGGTGGAACTTTTCTCACCATCACCTTTGCCTGCATCATGTCGATGAGCGGGATTTTGTTTGAGCCAGTGTCAGGATCGCTGGCCATGTGGTTTGCTGGCATTGCGGGCATTGCCGTCGGTAGTTCAGTGAGCGGTTATCGCTGCCACGTTATGCGTGAGTATTTTGTTGGCAGGCTTTCAACACGCTTGTTTGAGGAGCTGGCGGATCAAAACAACCCCGCGAAGATGACCGAGCGTCGTGAAATCACCGTGCTGACTTGCCGACTGCTCAATCACGCTGAGCTTAGCACTGGCATCGAGGCTCCGCAGTTCGAAGAACTCGCTACGCACTTTCAGCGCAGCGTCACCGAATTCCTCATCGCCCGCGGTGCTTATCTGGATGACTGTGATGCGCGGCAGGTGCGCGTGTTTTTTGGTTTCCCGCTATCGGATGAACATCACGCGCTGCATGCCGTGCAGGTGGCGGCAGTGCTCCGCACTCAGCTAGGCGTCGTGACGCGGGAGATTGAGCAACGTTTTGGTAAAAAGGCGCAGATCGGTGTGGCTTTCAGCACTGGCCCGGCGGTGTGTGGTCTGTTTGGCGTCAGTCACTTTGAAAGTTTCAGCGCCATTGGCGATGTGATCGATTTTTCCGCACAGCTCTGTGCTTTGAATGCTGAATACGGCAGCAAAGTTCTCATCAGCGCGCGCACCTACGCACTTGTGAAGGACAACGCGGAGGTAAGACCGATGGAGATGGTCAGCGCGGCCGGCTCCAGTCAGATGAGCGAAGTTTATGAACTTCTCGCCGAAAAAGGCACATTGCACGAGCAGGATACCCGCGCGCGCGATGCGTTCTGGCAGGGCGTGGTGCAGTATCGCAAAGGTGACCTCAAACAGGCACTCGAAAGCTTCAAAAACGCCACCATCGAAGGCCGCGACGATACGCCGCTTAAATACTTCACGGATCGTGTCGAGGTTGCGCTGAAAGAAAAATCTGTTCCTGAAAAGGAAACGCCGAAACACGCGCGCAAACTCGCCGCCACCTGATTCGTCATTCTCGTCGTGCGCATCGACTATCCACCCGCTATCCAGCGTCTCATTGCCCAGCTGAAGTCGCTGCCCGGCCTCGGTCCGCGCAGCGCGGAGCGTCTGATGATCTGGCTTCTGCAAATGCGCGATGAGCGCATCACCTCACTTTCGAATTCCCTCAACGAAGCCAAGGATCGCATCGTCCCTTGCCCCGACTGCGGCTTCTTCATTGAAAGCGATGGCGCCTGCCTGCTCTGCCGCGATCCACGCCGTCAGCAGCGCCTGCTTTGCGTCGTCGAGCAGGCCGCCGATGTGCTGCGGCTCGAGCGCAGTGGCGCATTTCAGGGCTTGTATCATGTGCTCGGTGGTCGGTTATCGCCGCTCGATAACGTGACGCCCGAAGACCTGCGCATGGAGTCGCTCGTGCATCGTGTGCGCGATCTGCAAACTGAAGAAGTCATCATTGCCCTCGGTTCCGATGTCGAAGGCGAGGCCACCGCCAGCTACATCGCCGATTTACTGCGCCCTGCGGGCATCTCCATCACTCGACTCGCTCAAGGCATGCCTGCGGGTGGCAATCTCGATCATGTCGATGAATTAACGCTCTACCAAGCCCTACATGGGCGGCGAAATATGAGTTAGATTTTTTCTCGACAGTCGCTTTCTGAACCTTCATTCATCCGCATGACTCAGTTTCACATCGCACGTAGCGGCCAACAGCTTGGTGTCTTTGCCGAGCAGGAGATTCAAACCGGAATCACGTCAGGCCAGTTTGTTGGAGATGACCTGTATTGGACCGAGGGCATGGCGGACTGGCAGCCTGTGTCCACACGCTTTGCATCTGTGCAAGCTTCCGCGACACCCCAGTTCCCGACCATTCCTGGCTTCAATCCGTATGCGGCTCCGCTATCAAACGTCGTCTCAGCAGCGATGAAGCCGCAGCACGCGCTGGCGTCGTGTGGCAGTCGGCTTGGGGCTGCCTTGCTTGATGTGCTGGTGGGAGCGTTTACCGTCGGGTTGCCACTTGTGGCCGGCATAGCCATGTTGAGTGGTGCGGAAAAGTCTGACAATGAAGTTCCGGTCTCTGCGATTGTCTCGTTTATCATTGCCGGACTCGCTTTCCTCGGCCTGACGATTTACAACATCGTCTTGCTCACGACCAGCGGCCAAACCATCGCCAAACGTTGGCTGGGCATTCGCATTGTGAATCAGCCCGATGGTCAGAACCCCGGATTTGTGAAGGCGTTTCTGCTGCGTTCCTTCGTCAATACCATCATCTGCCAAGTGGTGCCGTTTTATAGCATTGTCGATGCTTGCTTCATTTTTCGCGAAGATCAGCGCTGCCTGCATGACCTGATCGCAGACACGGTGGTGGTTAAGTGCTGACGATAGCCGGTTTGCTTCACGCTAGTCCCAGCTCTGCGACTTGATCTTCGTCCAGGCCAAGATAGTGCCCCAGTTCGTGCAGGAAAGTGATCCGTACTTCGTGGCGGTAGGTTTGGAGATCGCCAGCGCAATCATCCCAGAGATTATCGAGAAAGAGACGTATGCGTGGCATTTCATCGGGCGCTTCGGGCAGGGGATCGCAGCGAGCGTTGCCTTCAAACAGGCCGAGCAAATCGGGGTCGAGATCCTCGTCGAAGTCAATCAGTGCATCCATTTCACAGAATTCGATGCGACAGTCGGTGGCTTCTCCACGAAGTTTGGGCGGCAGCGAGAGCAGTGCAGATTTCACCACGCTGGCGGCGACGGATAAAAGACGTTCAAAGCGCATGCGGACTATTTTTTCGCGGTTTGCGGCTTCTTTTGAAGTGCTTCGATCTCCTTCTCCTGCTGCTCCGCTTTCTTTTGAAGCTGCTGCACGCGATCCCACAAATTTTTAAGCTCGGCGGGGCCTACGAGGCCGGCGCGGATGTCTTGTGCGGATTTGGCGGCTGCTTCGTAAACTGGGTCAATCCGGTCACTTTTGCTGATGGTGAGAAGCAGGTCGAGCAGTCCAAGTGCCTTGGGGTCCCGCAGCGTGCCGAGGGATTTCGCAGCGGCCACACGCCACTCACGACGCGGATCACTGAGTTTGGCGGCGAGAAAATCACGCACAGCATCACGGCTCGTATTGGTGGGACGGCGTGCGAGGAAGGCAACGCATCGAATGCGGTGCCTGCATCACGGCCACGCAGATCATGCGGTGCTTGAAGACGTGCGAGCACATCGGCGACGGCTGATTCATCATCCTGCGCACGCAGAGATTTGATCGCGGCCAGTTGCAATGTGCTGTTGAAGCTGCTGCCGCGTAGGTGTGTGCGCAGAGCTTCTGCGATCTGCGGTTCGCCGGGCCTTGCACCCCACGTTTCGATAATGGCGGTTAGAATCTCGGGGTTCTTCTCGGCTTGAGACATCTTCCACAACGTCTCGCGTGATTCGGCGGTGTTCAGCGCTGCGAGGGCCTGCACGACGGCTTTGCGAGTTTGCGCCTGCGGTTGATTCACGCTGCCCGCGATCAAAGCCGCACGCGCTTCGGGCTCGGCGATCTTCCCAAGTGCTTTGGCGGCCTCGGAACGCACGGCATGGAAAGGATCTTCACGCAGGATTTTGGCGAGCTTGTCGATGTTTTTGTCGGTGAGCGTGCGCACGGCCAGCAGGCGGCCGATAACGTCGGATTGGAGCTGCTTGTCGAGCATCGGGCCGGGCGGCGTGAAGCTTACTTTGGTCAGCACGGTGAAATCCGGGTCGATGCGCACGAGTTCCGGCTGTGCAGGCACGACGAAGTGAAAATCTTCGACTTCCTTGCTTACATCCATCGTGAAACGCAGCGGTTCTTTTTGTCCGGCGACCGCAAAGCTCAATGGCAGTGGCACACGGCACAATCTCACCTGCTCCGTGAGCTTTTGCGTTTGGCGCACGGTGATTCTAGCCTGCTTGGTGGCTGAATCCCAGGCGTAGTCGATTTTCAACTCCGGCACACCACCGTGGTGCAGCCATTGATCGAAGAATTGATCGAATGACAATCCGCTGACTTCTTCGACCACATCCTGCAAGTCATCCGTGCTCACGATGCCGTTGCGGTGGCGTTCGAGGTAAGTCTTGATGCATTGACGATACAAATCCGCGCCAAGCTGGCTGCGGAGCATGTGCAGCACCCATGCGCCTTTCGGATACGCTCGCGAATCAAACTGCTGCATCGGGTCGCCGTAATCACGCCAGACGATGGGGCGTGTGTCGTTGGATTGGAATACGTCCTGTGCTTCCAACCAGAGCGAGTACTTCATCGCATCCACGCCGAGTTTCTGCTCTTCGTAGAGGATGGTGTAGTAGCTGGCGAAGCCCTCATTGAGCCAGAGATGTGCCCAGTCGCGGCAGGTGACGAGATCGCCAAACCACTGGTGCGCGGTTTCATGCGCATCGAGTTGGTGCAATGAGCGCAACTCCTCCGTATCCGCGTTAAACAGCATTCCGGCGTGCTCAAACGTGCAGCTCGTGTTCTCCATGCCACCGGCCTCGAAGTCGAGGCAATAGACCTGGTAGTATTTGTCCCACGCAAACGGCACGCCGATTTCCTTCTGGTAGAACTCAATGATCTTCCGTGTGTCTGCAAACGCACCCACCGCCTGCGCTGACAGCGATGGCGGCACCATCAGGGCCAGCGGCAGCTTGCCTGCCTTGTCCTCCATCTTGTGAAAATGACCGCAGGCCAGCGCGATGAGATAGTTCACATGCGGTTTGTCCTGCAACCAGTGCCACGCCACAAGGCCACCAGCTTCTGGCTTCTGACTTTGCAATGTGCCATTGGAAACAACCTCCATGCCTTCTGGCGCATGGCAGATCACTTCCGTCGTGAAACGCTCGTTTGGATAATCGTAACTCGGAAACCAGAAGCGATGTAGTTCTGCTTCACCTTGGCTCCACACCTGTGTATCGCCTATTTTATATCCCATTTCCGGCGTTCTGAAATACAGTCCATGCTCAGGCTGCGCCGAATACTTGACCGTAATCGTGGTTTCAGTATTTGGAGCTAGCGCCGCCGCGAACGTAATGATCAGTTTTTCATTCGTCACCTCATGTTCTGCCACCTTTGCGCCTTCTGCCGTCACTTGAGTGATGTTCAAATCCACTGCATCGAGTTCCAGTTTTGCCAGTGGCAGTGCGATCGGCTTGAACCGCATGGTTGCAGTGCCTGAAACCGTGCGTTTCGCAAAATCCGGCGTCACATCAAGTTTTAGATGCAGCACATCGACCCGACGATCCCGGGCATACTTGCGACCTGGGATGAGCTTGATCGGCTGCGGCAGCAATTGCTTATCACAGTGCCGACAATCGAAAGTGTCGGCCAGCGTGTTGGATGACAGCAATGCTGCGGCAAGAAGAAGGTGATGAAAGCGCATGGCACGAGGATTGAAGCATGCGGCCTCGGCTGCAAGGCAATAGTGGCCCGCAGAGTGCAGTCACGAATCACTTCAATAGCTCAGCCAAGGACTCAGCCACTTCTCCGTCGCGGCCAAGGTCATATGTTTGCGGGCGGCGTAGTCTTCGATCTGGTCTTTGCCGAGATCGGTCGAGATGCCGAAGTAGCGGGCCTGCGGGTGATTGAAGTAGAGGCCGCTGACGCTGGCACCGGGGTGCATGGCGAAGCTTTCGGTGAGTTCGCAGCCTGTGTTGGCGGTGGCATTGAGCAGAGTGAACAGGGTCTGCTTCTCGGTATGATCGGGCTGTGCGGGATAACCTGGGGCAGGGCGGATGCCGCGATATTTTTCGCGGATGAGTT
Source organism: Verrucomicrobiaceae bacterium (assembly GCA_947471905.1). GTDB lineage: Bacteria > Verrucomicrobiota > Verrucomicrobiia > Verrucomicrobiales > Verrucomicrobiaceae > Prosthecobacter. The sequence goes on along the minus strand of CANIZT010000006.1, from coordinate 28,603 downwards.
CCTCGTTGCTGAGATCACCGGGTTTCTCGATGCCGCATTGGAAGCGGGCTTGCTGGTGCAGCCACTCGGCGAAGGCTTCGGCGAAGCGATCTGCGAGGGCTTTGACGATGATGCTGGAATACGGGTCGTTCACCGCATCGTAGGTCTTCGCATACTCATCGCCGCCATGGATGGTGACGGCAAATCCGCCGATGTAGTCGGTGCGGCCGCTGTCCTTCGGCGCGATGAAGTCGGCGAGGGCGTAGTTTGGCGTGTCTTTCTTGATCTGCTGCTGCCGGAGCGTGTGCAACGTGGTGCCATTGGCGAGAACGACGTCGTCACCGACGCTGTTGGCTTCAAAGAAACCGACAACGCCTTTTGGAGTGAAGCGCTTCTCTTTGATGATGATATCGAGCAACGCATTCGCATCGCGGTAGAGCTTGGCAGCCTCGGCTTCGGCTCCGGCTTTTTTGTCGGCTTCGTCCCAGGCGCTGGAGAAAGTTTGCTCCTTCAAGTTCCAGCGGCCACGCAGCTCCCAGGTGTGGAAGAAGGGCGACCAGTCGATGAAGCGGCGCAGCTCTTCGATGGAGGGCTGGATCGTTTCCACACCCAATTTCTTCGGCTTGGCGATTTCGACCGTGTTCCAATCGCAGGTGAACTTGTTCGCACGAGCGGCGTCGATGCTGAGGATGTCGCGGGCCTTCTTCTGGCCGTATTTGGCACGCATTTCGTCGTGCCGTGTCTCGTTTTGAGCCACGAAGGCCGCTTTGTGCTCATCGCTAATGAGCGATGTCGTCACAGGCACGGAGCGTGAGGCATCCAGCACATGTACGACGGGTCCGGAGTAATGCGGCGCGATCTTGATGGCCGTGTGCGCGGCGCTGGTGGTGGCACCGCCGATGAGCAGCGGCACCTTGAAGCCCTGGCGCTCCATCTCGGAGGCCACATGCGTCATTTCATCGAGAGATGGCGTGATCAGGCCGGACAGGCCGATGACATCCGCGCCGATCTCCCGCGCCTTTTCCAGAATCTTGTCGCACGGCACCATGACGCCGAGGTCGGTGACTTCGAAGCCATTGCAGGCCAGCACGACGCCGACGATGTTTTTGCCAATGTCATGCACATCGCCTTTGACGGTGGCGATGAGGAATTTGCCCGCGCCTTTGGAGACGGGATTCTTGAGCTTCTCGGCCTCCATCGCCGGTGTAAGCACGGCGACGCTTTGCTTCATCACGCGGGCGGATTTGACGACCTGCGGCAGGAACATTTTGCCTTCGCCGAAGAGGTCGCCAACGACCTTCATGCCGTCCATGAGCGGGCCTTCGATGACCTTCAGTGGCACGCCGTATTTGACGAGCGCTTCTTCGGTATCGGGGATGATGAAATCGGTGATGCCTTTGAGCAGCGCATGCTCCAAGCGCTTCTCGACGCTGGCTTCACGCCAAGTGAGATCGGCTTCGGCCCGCTTGGCGCCGGCGACGCCTTTGAATTGCTCCGCAAACTCTACGAGTGCCTCGGTGGCACCCGGGTTGCGATTGAGAAGCACGTCCTCGACCTTGGTGAGCATGTCCTTCGGGATGTCTTCATACACTTCGAGCATCCCAGCATTCACGATGCCCATGTCCATGCCAGCTTTGATGGCGTGGAAGAGGAAGGCGCTGTGCATGGCCTCGCGCACCTTGTTGTTGCCTCGGAAGCTGAAGCTGATGTTGCTCACGCCGCCGCTGACTTTGGCGCCGGGGAGATTCTGTTTGATCCAACGGGTCGCGTTGATGAAATCGAGCGCGTAGTTGTTGTGCTCCTCCATGCCGGTGGCGACGGTGAGGATGTTCGGGTCAAAGATGATGTCCTGCGGATTGAAGCCGACTTCATCGACGAGGATGCGGTAGGCCCGCTCGCAAATGCGAATCTTGTCCTCGTAGGTCGCAGCTTGGCCTTTTTCGTCAAAGGCCATCACCACGGCGGCGGCGCCGTAGCGTTTGATGATGCCTGCACGCTCGCGGAAGGCCTCTTCGCCTTCCTTCATCGAGATGGAGTTCGCGATGCCCTTGCCTTGCAGCATCTTCAGACCGGCCTCGACGACCTCCCATTTCGACGAATCGACCATGATGGGCACTTTCGTGACCTCGGGCTCGGTTTGCAGCAACGCGAGGAACTGCGTCATCATCTCCACGCCGTCGATGAGGCCTTCGTCCATGCACACGTCGATGACGTTGGCTCCATTTTCGACCTGCTGACGTGCGACACTGACCGCCTCCTCCAGTTTGCCTTCCTTGATGAGCTTCGCGAATTTCGGCGAGCCAGCTACGTTCGTGCGCTCGCCGATCATGAGGTAATTGGCCTGCTTCGTGTGATTGTAGGCCATCGTGCCCGACAAACGCATGATCGGCTCCGGATTGGGCACATGACGCGGCTCGATGCCCTCCACCGCCTTGGCGATGGCTTCGATGTGAGCGGGCGTGTTGCCACAGCAGCCACCCATGATATTCACGAAGCCCGATTTGGCGAAATCCGTCGCGAACTCGGCCATGTGATGCGGGAGCAGGTCAAAGCCCGTAGGTGCGAGCGCATTCGGCAAACCCGCATTTGGGTAGGCCGATACAAAGCAGCCCGCCTTCGCCGCTAGCTCTTCAATGTATGGCCGCATCTCATCAGGACCCGCCGAGCAGTTCATGCCGATGCTCAGTGGTTTGACGTGCATCATCGCATTCAGGTAGGCCTCCACGTCCTGCGCGGAGACCAGCGTGCGGCCCTTCACCATCGCGGCGGAGATTTGCACTGGCAGCTCAACCTGGTCCTTTTCAAACACTTCCTGAATGGCAAACAACGCCGCTTTCGCATTCAGCGAATCGAAGATCGTCTCGACGAGCAGCGTGTCGCTCCCACCCGCGATCAAGGCGCGGATCTGGTGCATGTAGGCCTGTTTCACCTGATCGAAGGTGATCGGGCGAAACGCCGGATCATCCGCATCCACCTGGAAGTTCAGCGACACCGTCATCGGCCCGATCGCGCCGGCGACATAGCGCTTCACGCCCGTATCATTCGCCACGCGGTCCGCCCACTTCCGGCACTGCTGCGCCGACATGAAATTGATGTCCCATGCGACCTCGTTGACGTAGGCGTTTTCGATCACGCTCTGGTAGAAGGCCGGGTCCTTCCGCCCACCATGATCACGCGGGTCCTCGATGAAAAGATCGCTCTGTGCCACCGAGGTCGCACCAAAAGTATTCGTCTCGATGATGTCCGCCCCGGCTTCGAGGAAGCGGCGATGAATGTCCTCAATGATCTCCGGCTTGGTGATGCTCAGGATGTCGCCATTGTTGAGCAGGTCCTTCTCGTTTTTGGCAAAGCGCGTGCCACGAGCAGCAGTCTCGTCGAGCACGCCCTTGGCTTTATACTCACGAATCGTCGTGCCCATCGCCCCATCGATCACCAGAATGCGCTGGCGCATGGCGGCTTCGAGTTCAGTGCGGCAATTGGGTCGGGAAGGCATGACTAAAACTAGCGCCGTAGCTGGGCAGGTCAACCATCATATGAACGCATCATGATTTGAGCATGTGAATTATGAGGCCTTCAAAAAAAGACCATATTTCCTCCCGGTTCCATGGCGGCCGAGGGACTACCGAATAAATTCTAATTTACAAGACGAACGTCCGTTATATCGACACTGCATGCCCGCTAATCCCAAGACAGTCCCCGTCGAACCCAGCCCCGAGGCCATCAATGAGAACCTCGGCAAGCGGGTGAAGAAGTTGCGGGGAGATCGCGGCTGGTCGCTCGAAGAACTCGCCAGTGCCAGCGGCGTAAGCCGGTCGATGCTCAGCGAGATCGAGCGTGAGAAGGCGAATCCGACGCTGACGGTTACCTTTCGCATCGCACGCGCCTTTGGGCTGACGTTGCAGGAACTGATCGAAAGTGCAGAAGCTAGCGCGTCAAAAATCCAAGTCATCCGTGCCAGTGACCGCGCCCAAGTCTTTCGCAGTGACAAGCAACACGAAATCCGCACGCTCTCGCCGCTGAACTTGGAGAAGGACGTCGAGTTCTACGAAGTCCGACTCCGTCCTGGTGGCGCACTGCGCTCGCAGCCGCACTTTGAAGGCACGCGCGAGTTCCTCACCGTCGAGGAAGGCAGCGTCCGCATTGAATCTGACCAGGATACCGACGAACTGACCAAGGGCGACTCCGGCACCTACCGCGCCGACGTGCCTCATGCCATCGTCAACACAGGCAAGGCCGATGCGCTGGTGTTTCTCGTCGTGATTTACCGCTAAACTTTTTCCAACCAACCATGAAGCCAACCATTCTCATCTCCCTCCTGTTTTGCGCCATCGCCCAGGCGCAGATGCCGCCTGCGCTCGTGAACGCGGAGCGCGCCAAAATTCTCGAAGGCGTCAAATCAGTGCCGAAGGCGGGTGCACCGGGGCCGATTGGTATATGGGGCCAGATAGCGTTTCCGATTTTGTCGGCACCGGACAAGGACGGCGTGGAAATCGCGGTCGCAGCAGCGGCGGCGTATGCGAAGGGACGCATCATCTTGTTTGGTCACAACAGTTACCTCGGGGGCGGCGAGGGTGGTGATCATGCGAAACTCATGGAGAACTGCGTGAAGTGGGCAGGCAACAAGGTGAAGCCACGTGTGGGCCTCAAAGGTGTGAATGCTGCCGCTCTCTACAAACAGCATGGCTTTAACGCCGAGGTCTTCACGGAAGTGACGAAGAAGAATCTCAACGACTACGATGTCGTCATCATGAACATGCAAGGTGTCGTCAGTGATGAGGAAGGCGCGGCGGTGGCGGACTTTGTCAAAGGCGGCGGCGGATTCATCGGTGCCATGACGGGTTGGGCTTTCAGCCAGACTAGCGGCGGGAAGGATCTCGCGGTCTCGCATGGACTCAATCAGGCCCTGATGCCTGCGGGCGTGGCAATCACCGACATGAGCGCGTTTGACCAGTTGCGGGGTTTTGATGCGCGCATCGAACTGCCGCAAATGATGAACGCCTCCGAGGCTATCGCCGCGATCAAAAAGCAACGCGAAGGCGGACCTGCGCTCGACGCTGCCGCGATGAAACAGGGCACCAACGCGATCCAGATCGCCATGGCAGCGCAACCGCCGGATCGAAGCAATTTGAAGAACGCCGTGCTCGCTGCGCTGGGCACTGCCGGAGCTGATGCGGTCGTGCCTACGCCACAAAACCCGCTCACGGCCGACAAAAACGCTGCACAGCGTCTGCGCCTTGGCATGGAGACGCGGGTGTTGCGTCTTGCGGCGGGTGAAGGTGTGACCGCGCATCCGGCACATGAGACTTTCCCCGGCAAAGTGCCTGCGGGCGCACCGCGCATCACTGGCGAGATCAAAGTAACGCCTTCCATTTCTGGCTGGACGAGCACTGGACTGTATGCGGCTGCAGGGGAGACGATCACCGTTATCCTGCCCGAGAAACTGGCCGACAAAGGCTACGCTGTGCGCATCGGCTGTCACAGCGACACGTTGTATCATCTCGACAAGTGGGAACGCGCTCCCGACATCACGCGCAGTGTGCCTTTGACCGCTGCGACGACCAAAACGGCCAGCGCCTTCGGTGGTTTGATCTATGTCGAAGTTCCAGGACGCGCGAAGGATGATGAACCCTTCACCGCGACAATCCAAAACGGCGTGCCTGCTCCGCTCTTTGTGCTGGGCGTCGATGATGATGCGAAGTGGAAAGAAATCCGCCAGCGTCCGGCTCCATGGGCCGAAATGGCCTGCGACAAGCTCATCATCTCCTTTCCCACCGAAGTCGGCCGCCTCGTGAACAACCCCACCGAACTCATGACCTTCTGGAAGAAGGTCGTCGAAGCGCAGGACGATGTATCCAATGAAACCGCTGAGCGCACGCGGCCCGAGCGCATTGTGGCTGATGTGCAGATCAGCGCTGGTTACATGCACAGCGGCTATCCAATTATGATTCCGACCAGTGCCGCACCGGAAATGGTCACGTTCGGCAAACTCAAATTTCCCGGCTGGGGTTTCTACCACGAGATCGGCCACAACCATCAGCGCGGCGACTTCACCTTCGATGGCACGGGCGAAGTCACGAACAACGTCATCGGCATGTACTGCTATGAGGCCGTGTTGAAAAAAGACTGGCTCATCGGCCATCCGGCGATCACCGATGAGGAGCGGAAGGAAAACGTGAAGAAGATCAAGAAGTCCGCCAACAAGTGGCAGGACTGGAAAAGCAGTCCCTTCCTGGCCCTCACAACGTACATTCAACTCATTCAGGAATTCGGCTGGGAGAGCTGGCGCAAGTATCTCTATAGCTTCGATGACACCGCCTGCGGCCCAGCGCCGAAGGGCGATGACGAACGTCGCGACCAGTTCCTCGTGCGCTACTCCAAGATCACGAAAAAGAACCTCGGTCCTTTCTTTGATGCATGGGGCATTCGTGTGAGTTCTTCCGCGAAGGCGGAAGTGAGCAAGCTGGAGACTTGGATGCCGAAGGGGATGTGAAGCGGCTTACACCCGAATCAATTCGCGAATCGGACTACCATTCGGCACGATGGGCGTGGGACGACCGCTGAAGTCGTTGATGGTTTCCTTCGCTGAGTCGATACCGAGATGGTGGTAGATGGTGGCGAGGAAATCGTGAGGGCTGTTGGCGTGTTCGGCTACGTCTTCGCCTCGCTTGTCGCTGGCGCCGATGACGCCGCCGGTTTGCAGGCCGCCACCGGCCCAGAGATTGGTGAAGGCACGCGGCCAGTGATCGCGGCCCGGTTGCACGATGCCAGCAGCAGCGCTGGCCTCACCGGCTCCTGAACTGGCCACATGGCTGATCTTCGGCGTACGGCCAAACTCGCCGCTGACGACGACGAGCACGCGTTTGTCGAGACCACGGGCATACACGTCCTCGATCAAGGCTGAAACGGCCTGATCGAATGCTCCGGCACGGAAACGTAGCGCGTCAAAGACGTGATGATTCACTGCGTGATCATCCCAATTACCTACGCGACCACATTGCGGGCCATCGAGGCAACTGGTGATGATTTCGACGCCAGATTCGACAAGACGACGTGCCAGCAGCAACTGCTGGCCCCAGCGATGCATGCCGTAGCGTTCACGCGTGCGCTTGTCCTCTTTGTTGAGATCAAACGCATGACGTGTCTGCGGATTCGTGAGCAAGGTCATTGCCTGTGACTCGAACTGATCCATGGCGCCCATTTCACCGGCGGCATCGACGTTGCGTTCGAGTTTGTCGAGACTGTGCAGCAGCGCCATGCGGTCATTGAGGCGTGCCACTTTCGAAGGATCGGAGAGTCCGACGTTGGGAACCGCGAAATCGGGTCGGCTGGGGTCGCTCAAGATCGAAAGCGGCGAGTAGGCGGCGTTCACAAAGCCGGGACCGGCGATGGTGAAGCTGTCATAATTGATGATCGGGTTCACGCCGACGTAGTTCGGCAGCGGGCTGCTGCGCTTGTTTTTGGAGCGCAGGTAATTCGCCACCGTCATCCAGTCGGGCAGTAGTGGCTTCGGTTTGTCGCGTGGATCAGGATCTCCGCTCAGCATTTGCAGCGAACCTGCCGGATGTCCGCCGCCGGTGTGCGTCATCGAGCGCAGCAGCGTGAACTTATCCGCGATCTTCGCCTGCAACGGCAGCAACTCAGTGAGTTGCATGCCGGGCACCTTCGTTTTGATCGTCTTGAACGGTCCACGATACTCGCTGCCGATGTCCGGTTTAGGATCGTAGGTATCGAGATGCGAGCAGCCACCACGCAGCCACACCAAAATCACCGCCGTGCGCTCACGCGTAGGTTTTGCGGCATTCTCCGCGCGCAATTTGAGCAATCCCGGCCAGCTCAAACTCGCAAAGCCGGTGAGGCCGATGCGCATGAACCCACGCCGGTCCAAAGGGCCGGAGCAGATGATGGGAGGCGGAGCGGAGTGCATGAGCGCAGAGGATACGCGCGCATGCCCTGGATTCTTCGATCACTTCGCCAGCGAGACGCACACGATCTCCTCGTCGTTGCGCATGAACACGCACTGATTTGCAAACGCCGGGTGTGACCACACCACCGCTCTGCGTGGATCGGTAGTCGTGGGTTTGAGGATCTTGGCGCGACTAATCTCCTCGTAGCCTTGTGGCGTGAGTTTGGCGATGATGAGGTCGCCCTGCTCGTTGGCGAGGAAGAAGCGGTCGGCTTGTTTGATGATGAAGGCGTTGGCCCAGCGCACCGGTTTGTCGCCAGTGGTGGCAGCGAAGGTTTCCCAGAGGCGCTCGCCGGTGTCGAGCTTGAGGCAGCGAAGCTGGCCGTAGCTGCACACGCCGTAGATGTGGCCATTTTCGATGAAGGGCGTGCTGATGAGGCTGTGCAGCGTGTCAGTTTTCATCTCGCTGAAGCTCTTGCCTTCCCATTGCAGCGTGGCGGTGGGTTTCGTGGCATCGAGCTTGAAGCACTTCGAGCTGGTGTAAAAGGAGCTGAGCAGCAGTAAATCACCCGCAAGTCTCGGAGTGGCGACGGTGAGGCCTGAACGCACTTCCCATGGATGTGACCAGAACACCTTGCCAGTGGCCGAATCGAGCGAGTTCACGGCTTGCGGATGCCATAGGATGAGTTGTTTGGTGCCTGCGTGCTCGATCATCGTCGGTGGGCAATAGCCGGGCTCGCGGGCGTTCAGTGCACGCCAGAGTTCTTTGCCGGAGTCCTTGTCAAAAGCCACTGCAACACTGTCAGGACCACCCACAAGGCAGATGAGCCGCTGCCCATCGAGCAACGGATGACCAGCGAATCCCCACTGCGGCGTTTTGGCACCGAAGTCGGCTTTGAAGTCATGCGACCACAGCACTTTACCATTGGTGGCATCGAGACAGAGCAGATTTCCTTCAGTCCCTAGCGTCCACACTTTGCCATTGCTTACCACGGGCGTGCAACGTGGCCCGGTGGAGTAGCTCATTGTGTAAGTGCAGTCGTAGCGATGTTCCCAAAGCTGTTTGCCGCTGACGGCATCAAGACAGAGCACGCGTTCGCTGCCCGGAATGATGCCGCGTGCGAAAGCATTGCCGGGTCTTGGCGAATTCGCGGCCACCTGGCGGTCCATGAGATACACCTTGCCATTCGCGACGGCAGGGCCGGTGTAACCACCGCCGATCTTCGCGCGCCAGAGCACCTTTGGCCCGCCCGCAGGGAACTTTTCGACGATGCCGGGTTCACGCCATACGCCGTCTCGCTGCGGGCCGAGCCATTGGGGCCAATCGTCGGCATGAAGAGCTGAGTTAAGAAGGAGTAAAAAGAGCAGGCGCATGGTCAAACAAACTCACCAGCGTGAATCATGTTGCAGACGATTTCATGCCTCGCAGGTTCATGGACATGATGAATCTGCCCGACTCACAACGTCTCCACGGTCTCGTGACCGCCACGCACACGCCATTTCATGCTGACGGTTCCCTGAACCTTAAAGCTGTGGAGAAACAGGCGGCGTTTCTGCTTTCAAAGCAGGTGACGACTGTCTTCATCGGCGGTAGCACCGGCGAAAGCCACTCGCTGACTCTCGAAGAGCGTCACTTGCTCGCGAAGTGCTGGGTGGCCGTCACCAAAGGCACGGCGATGCGTGTGATCGTACATGTGGGAGCGAATTGCGTCGAGGATGCGAAAGATCTGGCCGAGCAGGCGGAAGATCTTGGCGCGAAGGCCATCGCGGCACTGACGCCGATGTATTTCAAACCCAAGAGCGTCGAAATCCTCGTCGAGACGATGAAGCAGATCGCTGCCGCTGCTCCTGAAACGCCATTTTATTACTATGACATCCCGGTGCTAACGGGGACGTCCCATTCGATGCCGGAATTTCTGAAGCAGGCCAAAGACCGCATTCCCACGCTCGCGGGCATCAAGTTCACCAACTCGGACCTAATGTCCTACCAATACTGTCTGCGTGCCGATGGTGGCATGTGGGACATCCCGTTCGGTTTCGATGAGCACATGCTCGGCGCACTCGCCATGGGGGCGAAAGGGGCCGTCGGCAGCGGTTTCAACTTCGCCGCGCCCATTTATAACCGTCTTGTAGCCGCATTTGCGAAGAATGACTTTGCCGCTGCTCGTGAGGAGCAGTTTCGTGGTGTGCAGATCATCAGCATGCTGGCAAGCTATGGCTACATGGGTGCCGCGAAAGCCGTGATGGCGATGCTGGGCGTCGATGTCGGACCGGCCAGACTTCCCAACACGACGCTCACCGCAGCCCAGAAGGACAGACTGCATGGCGAACTCGAAGCGATGGGCTTCTTTGAGTGGGTGAAGTGAAACCACTCAGCGTTTCACTCGCAATAACGGCGTTGGCAGATGTTCGCTGGTAATCCACAAGGTGAGGCTGTCACTATCATAGCAGACGCCCTCCACCTGCCGCAGTAGTTCGGGTTCGATGCGAACCGGCGCTTGTTGCAGCGCTTCAGCGATTGGTTTGTCCTTTGGCAGCAGCCATTCATACAGGCTGCTGTAGGTGGCGACGACCATGCGGGTGCCATCGGGCGAGAAGCAAGCACCGGTGGTCATGCAGTTGTCGTGTGGTCGTTTGCCAGCGCGAATCAAAGCGGGGAAGGTGAGGTCGATGACTTTTTCCAGCATCATGCTCACCTTTTCCTGCAACGGCTGCGGAAAGGCATAGAGGGCGCTTTTGCCATCTTCGCTCTTGGTGAGGATGTAAAGGCGGTTGGTCTGCGGATGAATGAGCAAGCTTTCAGCGTTGTGGCTGCCGTCAGGATAACTTGCGCGCCAGAGATGCGGCGCAGGGCTGTCGGTTTCGGCGACGGGTTTGTCAGTGGCGTTGATTTCTGGTTCGGGTATTTGATACACCTGGAGCGATGGGCGCATCTGGAAGTTGTCGCCGATGTCGCCGATGAAGAGAGCAGGGGCTCCCTGGTCGTCCTTGCCGCAGGCCAAATCTTCCCAGTCAAAGTTGGCGGCTTCACGCACACGGACTTTCGCACGAGTCTTGCCGCTGCGGTCGATGGCAAAGACGCAAGGCTCACCGCCGGAGTCGTTCACCGTCCAGAACATTGAGGGATCGCGCACTCCCAGAGCGAGACCTGAACTTTCCTTGATCCGCTTGTCATCGAGGATCGCGACACGCTCACTGGTGCTCGGCACAGGTTTCTCCGGCCAACTGGGTGCATTCTCTGCGCGGGCGAATACCGTGAAGCACAGTCCGAGGCTGAATAAAAAAGCGCGCGTTTTCATGAATCAACCCAGTGGCGTTGCCGGTCCAGGCAACATGCGGTTGTAATGCATCATCACGCGATTTTGAAACCAGCGCCATGTCTGGCCGGGACGGCCGCCGTCCATCAGAAAATGCGGGCAGTCCTTGTGCGGCGGGCTGACGCCGATACGCGCCCAGTGGTAATGCGGCACCACATGATCTAGCGGAATGTCATATGCGCGCATGAGATACGCGGCGAGTCGCGCGGTGCGGTCGATGGTGATGCCGATGTCGTTGCCGTTGTGTTCGCACATCTCGATGCCGATGCTGTAGTTGTTGCCGGGGCCGTCGAAGTCGGCGTGCTCGCCTTGCTCGCGGCATGGGAGATGTTGAATGGCGAGGTCATCCTGCACGGTGAAGTGCCAGGTTAGGAAGCCGATGCGGTTGCCGCCTTTGCGCTTCGTTGCACGCAGTGCACCGCGTTTCAGCGCCAGGGCATGCTGGTAGGCATTGCCAGTGTAATTCTGTGTGCTGTGGATGGTGATGTAGCGTGGCTGCATCGGCCGGTAATAACGGCGCCCTACGGTGCCGGAGGGAATGAGGTCGAGCTTGATGCGTGCTTCGGCCAGCAATTGATCGGGGGTCACTGGGCCGAGGGAGCTGTCATGAAAACGTGACTCCCAGCGAGCCACGCGTGATCCATCATACGTCGCGCAGGCCACGACAATGACGGCGAGTGAGAGCGGGAGTAGGAGGGCAACGTGCTTGCGCATGAGACTGTTTACCGTCTCAGGGGTAAAGTTCAATGTGCAAGCTTCAAAGTTTCCGTCTTAGAGCATAGCGGCCGCCTAACCCTTGTGTGTTCAGCGCCGCCTGTCGGCTGGCGGCTTCGGCGCACATTTCCACTGGCAAATTGTTGAGCCAACCGTGTAAAAACCGCCCATGATACACATCCCCGCAGCCAGTCGTGTCGATGAGCGGGTCTGCGTCAAAGGCTGGTTGATGAAAATAGGTGCCATCGGCGGTCCAAACATGACTGCCGCTTGTCCCGCCGGTGATGACGACGATTTGCGCCGGTGATCGCAACAGCGCCGCCGCCATCTCCTGCAAATCACTCAAACCTGTGCAGCGTTTCGCGAATTCACGGGCTAAAATTCGAATATGGCTCGCTTCAACGAGATCGCGCAGTGATTCGCGCCAGCGACCGGCCCCGCCGTCGAAGGAAATCGTGACGCCGTGCGCTTCGGCCAGTTTCACGGCATGCCGGGCGGCGTTTTCGTGGCGTCCGTTGAGATGCAGCAGCCGTGCGTTCTTGAAAAGGGCGGCGTCCACCTCCTCGGGCGTTAGTTCACCGGCCGTGGAAGGCGCATAAACAATCTGTCTGGCACCGTCAGGTTGCCGCACCAGGATGTTGGCGCTGGCGGAGCGCGCACCTGGCGTCACTCGCAGATGATGGGTGCTAACGCCAAACACTTCCAGCCCGGCGCGGATTTTCTGCCCGGTCACATCATCTCCGCAGCGGTCGATCAATACACATGTGTGTCCTGCCGCCGCCAGCACGCACAACGCCGTCGCTACCGGGCCGCCGCCGTCCTCGGCATAGGCGAGCGCCTGCGTCACATGCTCGTCGGCACGAAATTCGGGCACGATGGAGAATGCATCGAGCGTCGCTGCGCCGACGCCGATGACGGTGAAAGATTCGGCAGCCATGAGGCGGGCATGATTCCTGTGATTTCGGGATTGTCATCTTCCTCTGCGTCATTCAACATCCGCCCCTCATGAGCACTACCGCCCCCATCGATCCAAACGCACCATGGTACAAGCAACTCAACAGCTACCACTGGTTTGTGCTGATCGTTGCCTCGGCCGCATGGTTCTTCGATTGTTTGGATCAGCGGTTGTTTTCACTGGCGCGTGTCCCTGCGCTGGCAGAACTCATGAAGCTTCCGCCGTCGAATCCAGAGCTACAGGCATTCGGTAAAGTGGTAACAGCTTGCTTCCTCATCGGCTGGGGGATTGGTGGGCTGATCTTTGGTGCGTTGGGCGATAAATTTGGTCGTGCGAAGATGCTAACGCTGACGATTCTCATTTACTCAGCGTTCACAGGTCTGAGTTATTTCAGCCGCACGCAATTGGATTTCACCATCTTCCGCTTTCTCACTGGCGTGGGCGTTGGCGGTGTCTTCGGACTCGCAGTGGCCCTGATTGCTGAAACGGTGCCCAATGGAGCACGCACGCAATGCCTCGGCCTGCTGCAGATTCTCTCTACCATCGGTAATATCTCAGCTGGCTTTGCCAAAATCGGCATTGATGCGCTCGAGGCGAATCACACCATCGTTGCTGGATCTGGCTGGCGCTGGATGTTCCTGATTGGGGCGGCACCAGCACTGATGATCATCTTTACCCGCGGTTATCTGAAGGAGCCTGCCTCCTGGCAGCACCTCAAGGACACCAACCAACTCCCTAAAGGCAGTATATTTGCACCTTACGCCAGCCTCCTTGCCAACACCCGCTGGAGAAAAAATCTGTTTATCGGCGCCGTCATCGCCAGCACGGGTGTGATCGGCCTCTGGGCCATCGGCGAATATGCGGTGGATTTGCAGAAGGTCGTCTTCAAGCAGTACTTCGAGAAAGCCGGTGTGGCGGCAGATAAGATTACAGGAGAAGTGAACAGCGCCATCTCGGTGGCCTATCTCTTCAACATGCTAGGTGCCGCCGTGGGCATGACTCTCTTTACCAACATTGCCAAACTGGGTCGCCGCCTGGCCTTCTTCATCGGCTTTAGTGCCGCACTCGTGGCGACTTTCCTCGTCTATTGGAAGATGAGTGATCCCATCTCAGCACGCTGGATGATGTTCCTGATGGGAATGGCTCAACTCAGCGTGTTTGCCGGTTTTGCCATCTATTTGCCAGAGTTATTCCCCAGCAAGCTGCGCAGTACGGGCACGAGTTTCTGCTACAATCTCGGCCGTTTTGCAGCCGCTGGCGGAAGTTTCTTCTCTGCCACGCTTACTGCGGGCGTGTATGGCAAATACGCCGCTCAGGATCCTGCGCTACCGCTGCGCTATGCGGCGATGACGATGTGCGTCATCTTCCTCATGGGTATTTTTATTCTGCCGTTTGCTCCTGAAACGAAGGGCAAGCCGCTGCCTGAGGATTGAGCCAAATGACTGCTGCTGAATTGCAAAAAACTGCGCAGGCCGCGGCGGAGGCCGTTTCACCCGAAGCGCTCGCGTTATGGCATGCCAAGCAAGGAAATTGGGATGCGGCGCACAACATCGCGCAGGATATTTCCTCCAAAATGGGTTCGTGGATTCATGCGCTGCTCCATGTGATCGAGGGCGATCAATGGAATGCGGACTACTGGTTCGCGAAGGCGGGCAAACCCTCGCATGGGCCAAAAGAGATCGACAAACTTTGGGATGAGATCGCCACAGTTGTGCTATCTTAATGGCTCAAACAGTGAACAACGACCCCGCCAAACCCCAGCAACGCTTCGAAGACCTGCGTGGTATCCTGCATTACGTGCCGCAGTTCCGGCAGAAGGTATTCGTGATCGCGTTTGATGGTGCGCTCATGACGCAGCCGGGTTTTGCCAGCATTCTGCAAGACGTGGCGGTGCTGCAATCGCTGAACATCGAAGTCGTGCTCGTCTTTGGTGCGCGGGCGCAGGTGCGTGCGCTGGCGGTGAAACGCGGCATCACGCTTTACAATGACGACGGCATGGGCCGCACGGATGCTGCCGGCATCGAGATCGCTGTGGACGCCATCATGCGGCAGTGCAACGACCTCGTGGCCGATTTGACCGCGCTAGAGATGCCCGTGGCTGTTTCCAATGCGCTCGCGGTGCATCCGGCCGGGGTTATTGATGGCGTGGATCAGGAATTCACGGGCCGCATCGAGCGTGTGGATGAAGAAACACTGCGCGCCTTACTCAAAGCCGACATCATCCCCATTTTGCCGCCGCTCGGCTACGATGGGAAGGGTGCGACACTGCGCTTGAACTCCGATGCTGTCGCGGTGGAGGTCGCCATCGCTCTGCAAGCTGCCAAAGTCATCTTTGTGGCCGAAGCTGGCATCACCGCCGCTGATGGCACGCGGTTGGCTCAGATTTCCGTGGCTGATGCCAAGGAAATGTACAAAGCCAAAGACCCCAAGCATGATGTGAGCATGCTCTCGAAATTGCGCTACGCCGCACTGGCCTGTCAGGAAGGCGTGCCGCGTGTGCATATCGTCGATGGCACGCAAGATGAGGCGCTACTGGCCGAATTGTTCTCGAATGAAGGTGTTGGCACCATGATTCATGGCGACGAATACCAGCAGATCCGCAAAGCGCGCGCCAGTGACGTGCCCGCACTGCTTTCCATGATGCAGCAGAGTGTGGACGAGGCGGCTCTCGTGCCGCGCACACGCGATCAGATTCAGTCCAAGATTAAAGATTTCTTCGTGCTTGAACTCGACGGTCACCCGATCGGCTCCGTGGCCATTCATACGTATGAGGAAGAAGGACGGAAAATTGCCGAACTAGCCTGCCTCTTTGTCCGTCGCTCGCACAAGAACAAGAATCATGGTCGTAAACTCGTCGCCTTTGCCGAGGAAACGGCGAAACAGCGCGGCTGTGAAGTCATCGTGGCTCTCAGCACGCAGGCGTTCCGCTTCTTCGAGGAGAAGATGGGCTACACCGTCACCGAACCTGATGCGCTGCCTTCAAGCCGCCGCGAAAAATATGACAAGAGCGGTCGGAACTCGAAGGTGCTCGTCAAGGCGCTGAAATAACGCGGCTATTGTCTCGGCACCTTGGAACTCAGGGCATTTTCCGTGATTGCGATGGCCTTGTCCTGGAGTTTTTCGCCGATGTAACGTTGCTGAAAATCCACGCGGCATTTGCGATCATCCTTGGCGAAGGCAATCCAGAACTCGGTCGATTTGATTCGTTCTGCGGCCGCGCTGGCATCGGTCCAAGTATAGCGAGTTGTTTGGAATCGTGCCACCTCGGTCAGGCCTGTGGGGTTGAGCGTCACAGAGTAGCCAAGGCCCAGCCAGCCGAGAACGATGGCCGTGGCACCGATCAGCAATAGCAGCGAGCCGAGTGTGATGAATGGTGTGATGATCTTTGCACGGTCCCAAAATCCGCCGTTGCCGTATTCCAGCGCGAAGAACTTCACGCGTGCAAACATGATCTTCACCATGGCTAAGCCCGCAAGGATCAACAGCGGACCGCCCCCAAGAAGACCCCAAGTATAAAGATCACCGATCATGAGTGTAACGCCATTGCCAGCGTCGCTGCCCTTGGTCAGCAACGGGGAGATATCCGGCATGGTGAAGGTCGCGGCGAGGAGGGGGGAGAATGAATTCATGACAGCGGCAATTGATTAAACCAAGCGGTCGTCAGGAACTCAAGCACTCGTTCCGTGACCGGTGTGTTTCCGAATGAAAGCCTTCACCCCTGCAACGTCCGCATTCAGCGGCCAAGTTTGTAATGGTTTCGATTTCAACGCTTCGAGCGTTGGGTGCGTCGGTTCGGTGCCGGTGGCCTGTTTCACCACTTCAGGGAACTTCGCCGGACTGGCGGTGGCGAGCACGACGCTCACGCGATCCTGCGCCATGTCGGTGAAGGCACAAGCAGTGTGCGGATCGAGCACATACTGCCAGTCTTGCCACATTTGGGTGATGACGCGCTCGATCTGCACGTCATCCATGCGCGTGGAGCGCAGACTGGTCTTTGGCAGGTCGATCTTGAATGGCGCACCCGATTTGATCTGTGCCATGACCTCGCGCACGCGATCGGCGTTTTGGCCGAGGATGTAATAGAGGAAACGCTCGAAGTTCGACGCGGCCTGGATGTCCATGCTTGGCGCATGGCTCGGGTGCACCTCGCTCTGGTGGTAATCACCGCTGGTGAAGAAGCGGTGCAGGATGTCGTTCTGGTTCGTCGCCACGCGGAATCCGCCCGCAGGCATGCCCATCTGCTGCGCCAGCCAGCCCGCCAAAACATTGCCAAAATTCCCAGTGGGCACGACGTATTCGGCGGTGGCTCGGGCGCGCTCCGGCAGTTTCAAGCAGGCCCAGATGTAATAAACGCACTGTGCCAGCACTCGCGCGATGTTGATCGAGTTCACGGCGGATAGATTCACCGAGTTCGCGAAGGCCGTATCGCCAAATGTGTCCTTCACCACGCGCTGAGCATCGTCAAAGGTGCCAGGCACAGGAATAGCGAAGACGTTGTCCGCACCCGTGCAGGCCATTTGGCGCTCTTGCAGCGGTGCCACACGGCCATTCGGATAGAGAATGAAAATCGTGATGCCATCGCGGCCCAGGCAGCCATGAATTGCCGCTGAACCCGTGTCGCCCGAGGTCGCGCCGAGCACAGACAGGCGTTTGCCGGTCTTTTCCACCTGACGCTTATATAGCAGGCCGAGCAGTTGAAGCGCGAAGTCCTTGAACGCGAGTGTCGGCCCGTGAAACAGCTCCAGCACATAGGTTTTTTCCGTGACCTTGCGCAGCGGCGCGACATCCGGCGAATCGAAGCGTCGATACGCCTCCGCCGTGAGCTGGTGCCACTCCTCGTTGCTGATCTCCGGCGCAAACAGCGTGAAAAACTCCGCTGCAAGCTGCGGATAGGTCAGCTTCGACCACGCAGGCAGCTTATCGGCGATGCTGGGCAGCTTCTCCGGCAAAAACAGCCCGCCATCCGGTGCTAGACCGGCTTCGAGAGCTTCAGAGAACGTGTGCGGCTTCGTTTGTCCGCGGGTGGAGATGTAATGCATGAATCAGATCAATCACATGACCAGAGTTTGGCTCTAGTCACTGCTTTTTTCGTGCAATAAACACATCCACCTGCTGGCCGACGTAGAGGTTTTGATCCTTGGGCTTGTCGAGCTTGTAGATGACCTGCAGAACGCGGGTGTCCACGCGTTCGGTGCTGGCACCGGTGAGGGAGATTTTGGGTATGACGTAGGGTTCAATGCGGACGAACTGCACTTTGAACTGCCGTGATGAATCGCTCTTGAGGGAGAAGGTGGCGTCGAGGCCGGGGGCGACGCCCATGGCGTTTTGTTCATCGACATCGGCACGCACGTGCAGCGTGGAGATGTCGCCCAGCACGAGCGCGGGCTGTTTGTTCTGTGGGGAGGCGTATTCGCCGGCGCGGATGTTGACTTGGAGGATGGTGCCGTTGCGCGGTGCTTTGACGGTGAGGCGGTCGATGAGGAGCTGGGTCTGCTTTACATCGGCTTGTGCGGCAGTGAGTTGGGCCACGGCAGCCTGTTGCTGGGCTTTGGCAACGAGAACATCATTGCTGCGGTTGCGCAGGTCATCCTGGCTGATGGCACGCTGATCGGTCACGGATTTGAGCCGATCGAGCATGTCCTGAACCTTGGCGAGTTGTGCGCGGGAAACCTCAAGATTGGCCTGTGCGACGGCAATGGCGGCCTCTTGCTTGATCAAAGCGGCACGCAGTTCAATGTTGTCGAGGATGAGCAGAGGATCGCCTGTTTTGACGACTTGATTGACCTCGACTTTGACGGATTCGACTAAGCCTGGCAAAGGGACGCCGATGGCGACGTTTTCGCCCTGCGCTTCGAGAATGCCGGTGGCGGCAATGTCATTGGGGGCATTCTTTTGCGGTGGGGCGACGGGCGGCGGCGGAATAGTGACCTCCTGGCTACGGATCGCCTGAAGCACGAATCCCATGGCGATCACACCAGCTGCGGCAAGAATGAAGGTGAAGTAGCGGATGGAGGTGGAGACGAGATTCATGTTTCCTAGAGTAAATAACGAATGATCAATGTGTCGAGGATTACGACGGTGGGTCAAACTGGGATTCCGTGCTCGACAGGATGCGTCTGGCGGTTTCAAATCGGGTGCATGAGCAACGAATCGGGCAACGCAGGTCAAATCGTCCGCCAAGGCGGGGAAGTCGTGGTCATCATTGCCATGGCACTGGGTTTACAGGCGGTGTGGGGGCGTGGGTGGATGAGTGGGCATGCTTTTTGCCTTGTGGTGCTGGCGGTGGCGTTTGCGAAGACGACTTTTTTCTTCGTGGAGAACCTTCAGCACATCCTGATGGCGACGCGGGACAACATGCCCTATCACCGCGTGCTCGGTCTCATGGGAGTGAATATGGCGCAGATCACGCTGTCATTCGCGTTGGATTTCTGGTGCCTAGAGACGGCGGAACCGGCCAGTTTCAGTTCGATTGATGCTGCTTGGAGCCAGGCAGAGCAGATTTTTGAGTTCTTCTTTTTTAGCGTGCTGAACTTCTCCTTCTTCGGGTTCGGTGATGTGACGCCGCAGACGGTGCCGGCCAAGCTGGTCACGATGATGGAGGTACTGCTGGCCTTTTTCACCGTGATCTTCTTGCTGTCCGATTTCGTGAGCCTCAAGGACTCGCTGAGCGCGAGGAAGCGGCACGAGGACTGATCCGCGTCTTGCACGGTGCGCGGGACGCTCTACGCTACCAACATGGAACGCCCCGCCGCCATCGCTCAAATTCGCGAAGCCTGCAAAAACATCGCCCTGCAATTCATGAAGATTCATCCCGCCGTGCCCGGTCTGGCGGATGAGGAGACGCAGAAGGAATGCTTCCGCTCCGTGCATGAGATGACCGTGCTGCTGGAGACGATTAAAAAGAAGATCGGCCGCCTCGAACGTGCGGACGACAGCACACTTCTGTGACATTTGGCTTACTTGCTCCAACCAGCCCTTCAACGACATTCTGCCATGAAACGCCGTCTCTTCTTCTGCTTTTTGCTCACTGCCAGCCTGCATGCCGAGGTCAAACTGCCCACGATTTTTTCCGATGGCATGGTGCTGCAGCAGGCACAGCTTGTGCGCGTTTGGGGCACTGGCGAAGTCGGTGAGGATGTGAAGGTGACCTTTGGCGATCAAAAACACAGTTCGGTGACGGACCCGACGGGCAAATGGTCGATCATTCTGAATCCGATGAATGCAAACGCCAAACCGGCAGATCTCGTCGTGGCGGGCAAAAACACGATAACGCTCAAAAACGTGCTCGTTGGCGAGGTGTGGATCTGTTCCGGGCAGTCAAACATGCAGTGGACGGTGAAGCAGGCTGGCAAAGCCGAGGAAGAAATCGCCGCCGCGAATCATCCGCAGATTCGCATGTTCAATGTCGAGCGCACACCGAGCATGACGCCGCAGAGCGATTGCAAAGGTGCGTGGAAGGAGGCCACCAGCGCTAACGTGGGCGATTTTTCCGCCGTGGGTTACTTCTTTGGTCGTCATCTGCATCAAGTGCTGAAAGTGCCGGTCGGGCTGATCAACACCTCATGGGGCGGCACACGAATCGAAGCCTGGACTAGTAATGAGGCGCTGGATGAACGTCCCTGTGCGAAGGAAATGCTCGCTGACTGGAAAGATCACGTCAGCAAGTGGGATGCCGCCAAAGAACAAGCTGCGTTTGAAAAGCGCAAAGCTGAATGGCAGGCACAGGTGAAGAAGATCGACGAAGGAAACGTAAAACTGCCCGCCGACAAAAAGCAGCCGAAGCCACAAGCGCCGCGTCCGCCCGAAGATCCGACCAAGACACCGCATCACCCCAGCGTGCTGTTCAACGGCATGGTCGCACCGCTTGTCCCCTACGCCATCAAGGGTGCAATCTGGTATCAGGGTGAATCGAACCAGCGCCGCGCTTTCCAGTATCAGGAACTACTGCCCACGATGATCAATGACTGGCGCAAGCAGTGGGTAGATGCGTTCTCGTTCTACATCGTGCAACTCGCCAATTTTGGAAACGGCAAGCCTGTGGCAAAAGATCCCGGCATCGCCGATACCTGGGTCGAGCTTCAGGAAGCGCAGACACTCACGGCGCAGACTTTGGACAAATGCGGCATCGCCATCATCAACGACATTGGCGAGCAGAACGACATTCATCCGAAGAACAAGCAGGAGGTAGGTCGGCGGCTCGCGTTATGGGCGCTGGCGAAGGACTACGGCAAGACGGGCGTCGAGTTCAGTGGCCCGCTGTATGTCTCCTCCGTGGTGCAGGGCGACAAAGTGCGCATTCAGTTCGATCACACCGGCACCGGTTTGAAAACTCGCGATGGAGGTGAACTGAAGCAATTTCAGATCACCGGGGCCGATCAGAAGTGGGTCTGGGCCAAGGCCAAAATCGAAGGCAATGAAGTGATCGTCTGGAGCGAAGGGGTGCCACAGCCTGTTGGTGTGCGCTATGCGTGGGTAAGCTGGCCCGAAGGCGCGAATCTCATCAATGCCGAGGGCCTGCCCGCTTCGTGCTTCCGCACGGATGATTTTTTACCGTCCACGATCGGAGTGGTATCACCCTTCAAGGAAGCCACACCTGTGAAGACCGCCAAACCGTGATTGTTCGAGACGAGCGTGCATCTTTTTCTCGCTGATCCCGACACAGTTCCGTTTCTCGCGGATGAACTACGGCGTGCTGCGCCGGAAGCGAGTGTGCATGAAATCGAAGGTCTCGGCATTGCTGAGGCAGTGAATCTTGATGGCCTGCTGCTCGCCTTTGCGCGTCAAACACTGCCTGATGCTGCGGAAGTTCAGGCCGCTTCGATCAATGCGTGGGCTGACCGCATTATTGATGCTGTCGCTGGTGTTTTGCCTGATGACCAGCCCTGGCACTTGCACCTTTGGCCGCAGTACGGCGAAGGTCGTGCTGGATTGCATCGCTGCGAATTAATTTACGCCACGCTGTTGGAACGCCTGAAGAAACGTCGCAGGCATCTGCTGCGCGCGCTTATCGACTCCGATGCCGTGTTTGATGCGCAAACCTCGCTCGTGCAGTGCATCCTTACCTCTCCTGAAACCGGTTGGCTCTCTACAACGATTGCACCGCGTGCTTTTGCTCTGCGCAGTTTGGTTTCGAGTTACCCATTTGGCGAAGTGCCGCTGGCGGATGACAAGAGCGCTCCTTCACGCGCTTTTACCAAGCTGGTGGAGGCAGAGCAGCGTCTTGGCAAACGCATCGAGCGTGGTGAGACCTGCGTTGATCTCGGCGCCTCACCTGGAAGCTGGAGCTATGTGGCGATCCAGCGTGGTGCTCACGTCATCGCCGTGGATCGCTCCGAACTGCGCGAGGATTTGATGCGTAGCCCGCGTTTGCGCTTTGAAGCTGCCGACGCCTTCAAGTATCAGCCGCCGCAGACGGTGGACTGGCTCGTCTGCGATGTCATCGCCGCACCACAACGCAGCATTGATCTGCTACTGGAATGGCTGCGTGAAAAGCGCATGCGTAACTTCATCGTGACGATCAAATTCAAAGGACATGACGAGTATGCGTTGCTTGAAACACTCAAGCGCGACGCTTCACCGTTGTGCGCAGAGTTTCGTCTCACGCGGCTATGCGCGAACAAGAACGAGGTGTGCGCGTTTGGCGTGGTGTAGCGGCCTACAGCAGCGCTTCGTGCGCACGGCCATCCTTGGCCTCGCAGTAGAGAATGAACGACTGGTTCACGACGGAGTAGCCGCCGGGTGTCGGATAGTCACCGCTGAAGTACCAGTCGCCGTATTCGGCACCGAGGGCACGGTGGAGATTGGGAATGTTTTGGTAAATGACCTCCACATCGCCATGCCACGGCGTATCCTCGGGGCGGATCAATTGGGCGACCTTGGCGGAGATTTCTTCGTCAGTGAAGGGTGCGTAGATGGCCTTTACGGCGTTGCGCATTTCTTCCTTGGGCTTTTTCATTTCGGCCTGGCAGGCGAAGTATGTCTCGCGCACGATGTGCGCCATGCCGCGCGAACGCAGCAGGCCGACGGCGGCCTGGAAGGCGATGAACTTACCGAGTTCGGCCATGTCGATGCCGTAGCAGTCGGGATAACGAATCTGCGGGGCGGTGGAGCAGACGATGATGCGGCGCGGATTGGTGCGTGCGAGGATGCGGAGTAAACTTTTCTTCAAGGTGGTGCCGCGCACGATGGAATCGTCGATGACGACGAGATTGTCCTTCGGAGTGACGACGCCATAGGTTATGTCGTAGCTGCCGGAGACGAGTTGGTCACGTCCGGTCTCCTGCGCGATGAAAGTACGCATCTTGATGTCCTTGAGGGCGATTTTTTCGGCCCGCGGCCAGTTGCGCAGCACAAGATCGTCGAGCTTGGCTTCATCAAATTCGCCACGCTTGAGCATGTCCATGAGCGCCTCTTTGACGACTCCACGCCGGCTTTTGCGCAGGCCGTCGAGGAAGCCGAAGTAGGCCGTCTCGGCGGTGTTTGGGATGAAACTGAGTACAGTGTGCTCGAAGTCGTTGTCGATGGCCTTCACGACCTGCGGCACAAGCTGCTCACCGAGTGCCTTGCGCTGGCTGTAGATGGCGGAGTCGTTGCCGCGTGAGAAGTAGATGCACTCGAAGGAGCAAGGCTTGAATTCGCGCGGCTCAGTGAATTGCTGAATGCTCATGCTGCCGTCGGCCTTAATCACGGCCACATGGGCGGGCGGGATTTCGCGGGTGTCATCTTCACCGACGCCGAAGACGGACATCAGCGCGACGCGTTCGGAGGCGAGGGCAAAGATTTCGTCGTTCTCGTAGTAGTGACAAGGGCGGATGCCACTGGGGTCGCGCATGGCGAAGAGATCGCCGTTGCCGATGACGCCGACGATGCTGTAGCCACCATCCCAACGTTTGGCGGACTCTTTGACGACCGCGGTCACATCCAGCTCCGCGCTGATGCGTGCGGGGATGTCCTGCCCCGGCATACCGGAGTCACGCAGGACGTGGTAGAGCTTCGTGTGTGCCTCATCGAGCTGGAAGCCGATCTCTTCGAGCACGCTCTGTGTGTCAGTGCCGAAGACGGGGTGCTGCCCGCGCTTCATCATGACATCGTTGAGTTCGCGGGTGTTGGTGAGGTTGAAGTTGCCCATCACCATGAGCGTGCGCGTGGGCCAGGTGGTGCGGCGCATGTAGGGATGCAGCGCGCCTTTGCCAAAGTCGCCACTGGTGCCGTAGCGCAGGTGGCCGATGTAAATCTCGCCGGCCATTTCGAATTCACGTTTGATGGCTTCAGGGTCGTCCTCAAAGGACACAAACTCGCGACCTTCCTGGTCGCGCTCATCCTTGCGCTGCTTGTCGATGCGGCGGGCGATGCGTTTGAACTCCTTGCGCTCGTCATCGAAGACCTGGGCGATGCGTTCCACACTCTCCGTGCTGCGAACGCGGAACATGTAGGGCAGACCGGCGGGCATGCCCAGCTTGCTGCAGCCGATGCCGATGCCGTCCTGGCCGCGGTTGCGCTGCTTGGTCATGAGCGCCTGCAACGCATCGAGTCCGTATAGCGCGTTGCCGTATTTTTGATAGTAGTATCCCAGCGGCTTTTTCAGCCGCACTACTGCTATGCCGCACTCGTGACTGATTGGGTCGCTCATTGGTAAGGAGCACCCATCTTTGGCAGGTGAAGGAAGGAGTGCAACCGGTGGAAAAAGTTTCTCATTTTGCGATGCGCTGCCACCATCCGAGCGCAAATCCTATCCCGGCTCCGAAACCCAGCCCGTAGAACAATCCCCAGCCCAGTTTGGCCACGATGGCGACCTGTGGCTTCGCCCAACCCTCGATGCCCGAGGCCAGCATGCCATACATCCATTTACCACCGATAAAATAGCCCACTGTGTGCAGGACGAACAGCATCAGTGCCGCGATCCAAAATCCTCGGGCACGGCCAAGGGAATTCCATGCCACGAAAGCAAAGAAGAGTGTGCCTGCTATTGCGCCAATCCATTCGCCGGGCCGACCTTTAATCACAAACCACGCCAAACTCCACAACAAGGCGTAACCAAAGAACGCCGGCAGAAACAGTCGGTAAAATCGAGGCAGGCGATTTTGACCGTGAAGCAGGCCGCAGAGCGCCAGACCAGCACCGCCGAGATAAACCAGCGCGATTAGCGCATACATGCCGACCTCGCTGCCCGCGATTCGCGGCACAAAGGCCCAAATCGAGTAGGCGGCGATGCTGACAGCGGCAAAACCAAGGCTGCCATGCAGTGTGGAGCGGAGGATGGGGTTCATGCGATATGATGATGAAACGCCGGTGGGGAGCGGACATCTCAGATCGATACCAAAAAAGATGCGATCACCTAAACCAACCACGAATCCGGTCAAACAGGCCGCGTTCCTGGCCCGGTGACTGCATCTGCTGTGGTGGAGCGGCGTAACCTTGATGCTCCATGCAGAAGCCTTTGGGGACGAGATCATACGGCAACGCTTCTTCATACGCGGTGCCGGCACGGCCGCAGCCATCCGTGGCAAGCTGGCTGGTGACGCGGCACAACGATACACGTGACAGCGGCAGTGTAGCCTTCTGCACCTCCGTCTTGTAGCCAAGGGCGAGGGCTTTTTTCATCACGTCGGCCCAGATCGGCAGTGCGAGCGTGCCACCGTAGCCTTCCTCGACAATCGTCTGCGGTTTGTCGAGGCCCACCCACACACCGCAGCTCACACGATCCGTGTAACCGGCAAACCACGCGTCCTTGTAATCGTTGGTGGTGCCGGTCTTGCCACCGCCGGGTTCCTTGAAGCCGTAGGTGCTGCGCAAGGATGCCGCCGTGCCCCGATCCAGCACCTGCGCCAGAATGTTGCGCATCATGTAGGCCACACTGGGCGTGATGACCTCGGATTCGAGCACGGGCGTCCGATAAATGACGTTGCCTGCTTTATCGACAATGCGGTCGATGAGGAATGGCCGCCTGCGCAGGCCTTGATTCGGGAAGATGCTGATCGCGCTGGTGAGCTGGCGCGGATTGCCGCCGATGTTGCCGATGAAAATCTGCGGCGTGCGTTCGGCAGGTCTGGCAAAGCCGGCGTTGGTGAGCAGATCGAGCACACGGTCGAGGCCGGCGTAGTTGCCGAGGCGGACAGTCATTGTGTTGCGGCTTTTGACGAGGCCGTCGGTGAGCGTGGCGGGGCCGAGGAACTTGCCGTCTGAGTTCTGCGGACTCCAGCCGGGATCAGAGCCATCGATTTCACCCGGCTGAATCGGAGCGTCATTGATGAAAGTGCCCGGCATAAAGCCTGCGGCGACACCAGCGGCATACACAAAGGGTTTCACCGTCGAACCGATCTGGCGCTCACCTTGGGTGGCGCGGTTGTATTTGCTGTGGTGATAGTCACGACCACCAACGACGGCGAGGATGCCGCCGGTGGTGTTGTCGAGCATCATGAGCGCGCTCTGAAGGTAAGGCGTGGAGGTGATCTCGTGAGTGCCATCCCAAGTCTTGTCAAAATCGGCCTTCTTTGGGTGCTGGTAGCCGCTCTGTTTCTCCACCGCGCTCAAACGTTTTTCCACCGACTCATCGGCGGCGTCCTGTAGCTCTTTATTCAAAGTTGTGAATACCTGCAGGCCGCCGTCTTCGATCTCCTGCTGTTCCAAAATCAAATCAAGATCACGCCGCACGGCATCAAGCGCATAGCCACCCTGATTTTGAAACGCGGGCTGCGCGTGCAGGGCGATGTCGGCATAGCGTGCGGCCAGTTCCTCCTCCGGCGTGATGGCTTTGGTGACGAGCATGCGCTTGAGCACATCATCGCGCTCTTTGAGTGCGCCGTCGTAATTGCGGAAGGGCGAGAAGCGCACCGGGCTGCGAATGATGCCCGCGATCATCGCCGCTTCGCTTAAATTGAGTTGGCTGGCATGTTTACCAAAATACACCTGACTGGCACGCTGCACGCCGTAGATGCCGGGGCCATAGAAGATGCGGTTCACGTAATGCTCGATAATCTGGTCCTTGGTGCAGGCTTTTTCGATGCGACGGGCCAGCATCATCTCCACCAGCTTGCGGTGGATGCTGCGGTCGTCGAGATCGGGGAAGCTGTTGCGTGCGAGTTGCATCGTCAGCGTGCTCGCGCCCTGCACCACGCGCATGTCTTTGATGTTGCGCACCATCGCACGTGCGACGCCTTTGTAGTCAATGCCGCCGTGGTCGTAGAAGCGCGCATCCTCGCGCGCAAGCAGCGCCTTGACGAACCAGGGGGAGATTTCACTGAGCGGCACGATGATGCGGTTCTCGCCGTGCATGCGGCCGAGGATCTCGCCTTTGTAGTCCATCACGATCGTGCGCTCCGGCATCTGGCCGAGCTGGGTGAGATCGTAGGCCTTCGCCAGATGACTATAAACGCCGATGACCACTGCCGCCGTCACCGTGCAGAGCAGCGAAGCACCCATGACGGAAATCATCGCCAGCCGTTTGAACGACTGCCAGCGCGACAGGGTTGGTTTCGCCGGCTTGCGGGCTTCAGGAGACACTTTTTTCATGGGACAGGCATCGGGTCGCTGGTTTTAGGCCAAAGATCAAGCCTCAGACGATGAACTCGGTGTGAACTTCGATTTCATATTGTGCGTGACATTCGTCCGTCGATTCCCGTACCATCCCGCGAACCTCAACCCAACTGCCATGAAAGCACTCTGCCTCTCCCTCGTGTTTGCCACCACCTTCAGTGCGTCCGCCGCGCTCATCGAATCGCCGCAGAAAGGCGGTTTGAAGCTGGCCTCGCTCAGTTCGATCAGCTTCGGCCCCGAGGGGCTGCTGCTCGTGGCCGAACCGGGCACCGCCAGCATTCTCGCCATTCAAACCGGTGACACTGGAGCGACGAAGGCCGTGCTCAAGAAAACCGTGGCTGACGTCGGCGGAGCGATTGCCGACGGCCTCGGCGCGAAGAAGGAGGACATCACCGTCAAAGATCTCGCGGTGAATCCGGCCAGCGGCCGCATCTATCTGGCAGTGCAGCGTCGTCCGGATAATGCGGTGCTCATTGTGAGCGTCGATGCGGCGGGCAAAATCGCCCCGCTGAATCTCGCGCCGCTGTCCTGGGTGCGCATCACGCTGCCCGGCGGCACGACGAGCAAGGTCACCAACATCACCGACGTCGCCTTCGACAAGGACCGCGTGTTTGCCACCGGCACCTGCAACGAAGAATTCGCCAGCCGCATCTTCACCATTCCCGTGCCGATCAAAAACGGTGCCACGGCCAGCGTGTTCAGTGCGGAGACGTATCACGTCGCGCATCGCAAGTGGGAGACGAAGGCGCCGATTCAGAGCTTCATCCCGTACTCGTCGAAGGAAGGCACCTTTGTAGTCGGTGCGTTCGCCTGCACGCCGGTGGCGAAGTTCAAAGTCGATGACATTCAAAGCGGCGCACAGGTCAAAGGCGTCAGCATGGTGGAGCTTGGCAGCGGCAACCGTCCGCTCGATCTGTTCAGCTACGAGGACAAGAGCGGCAAGGAGTGGCTCGTCGTCCATACCCAGCGCTTCAAGCAGAACGCCTTCGGCCCTAGCAAGATGTGGGGTGCGCGCATCAGTATGGACTACCTCGACGCCAAGGCACCCGACAAAACGAATGAGAACGCCGCGCGTCGCGATGAAAAAGAACACGCTGGCCCCCAAGGCATCGAGATTGTTGATGCGCTATTCGGTGCCGTGCAGGTGGACAAGCTCAGCAACACCGAGGCCATCGTGCTGCGCGACACCGAAGGCACGCTGAG
>CANIZT010000005.1 GCA_947471905.1 Verrucomicrobiaceae bacterium | reverse complement strand
GGTGCAGGCTGTGCAAGGGCAGGCAGGCGCGACACTCCTGACACCGACGTGGGTGCCGAAATGAGTGCGCCGAGACCTTTTCCGAGAGCCGATTTTGCCATAGGGAGGGCGAGACTAGGGAGCAGGCGCGTCGTTGCAAACCGGAATCGCAGTGAATCTGCCTGTTGCATCCAAGGCTTTACCAGAAGCCGATTTCGCTCCATCTGATGGCTATGAAAAGCATGACCGGATTTGGCAGGGGCGAAGCACAGCGCGCAGGTGTGACATGGAGCGTGGAATGCAGCGCCGTGAACCGCAAACAGCTCGAGGTGGCGGTGAATCTGCCGCGTGAGCTGGCAGAGCTGGAAAACGCCGTGCGCACGGAAGTGTCTGCGACTGTTTCACGTGGACGCGTGAACGTAGCGGTGCGCAAAGAGGCCGCGGCAGCAACAGCGGACACGGTGCGTGTCGATCAAGCGCTGGCGGCACAGTATTTTCACGCGATGCATGCGCTTGCCTTGAAGCTAGACATTCCGCCGCAGATCGCGCTGGCGGACATCACGCGCTTGCCCGGCGTCTTGGGCATGGCACAAACTGAAACCACGGTGGAAGAAGCGTGGCCGGCAATTCAGGAGGCGCTGACCGCCGCATTGAAGCAACTGGCCGTGATGCGTGCAGCGGAAGGCGCGAGTCTGCGAGCGGACATCGAAGCACGACTGCGCACCATTGAAGCGCTGCTGGAATCGATTCGTGCGAAGGCGGCAACAGTGCCGGAGTATCAGCGCAAAATGTTACGCCAGCGCTTGGAGGAAGCGGGAATGCCGCTGCCACTCGATGACGAACGGCTGGTCAAAGAAATTGCCCTCTTTGCGGATCGCACCGACATCTCCGAGGAGCAGTCACGTGCGGCGAGCCATGTGAAGCAGTTCCGCGCTTATCTTGATGCCGATGCACCTGCAGGTCGCAGCCTGGATTTTCTGCTGCAGGAGTTCTTCCGTGAGTTCAACACGATGGGATCAAAGTGCAACAACGCCGAGATCGCGCATCACGTCGTTACCGCGAAGACCGAACTGGAAAAAATTCGGGAGCAGGTGCAGAACGCGGAGTGATCACGAACCGCCCGGCTTAGGCAGACCTTTGGGCACCGATTTCGGCGTCGTGGGCTTCACTTTGCCGTCCTCGGGCAGCCAAGCATCAGGAGCACCCGCTTTGACCATCACTTCGCGCAGCGTGATGCGTGCGCCGTCTTTGCGCTTACTTTCTTCAGCGGCTTCCATGAAGGCGTAGATTTCAAGTGTCTGTTTTGCGGAGACTGGCGGCTGCTTCGTCTGGAAGAACTTGATGATCTCGCTAAGCATCGGTGTGTAATCGCCTTCGGATTTTTGTTCAGCAATTTTGTCATCACCAAAACGCGTGAGCTTGTAGCCCTTTGCACCTTCATGAATGGCATGCAGCGTGCCAGTGCGACTGCCTGACCAAAGGCCAGTGACAATGGAAGCGGAAGCGGTGGTGGTGCGTGTGACGGAAAGGCAGCCGGAGCCCATGACAGTGAACAGCGCCTCCGTTGGGTGGATACCGTAGAAGAACAGGTCGGGATGATGCGGCAGCACATGCGCCGGGCCATAGGAAATGGCACCGCGCGCGGGTGTCGTCTCGGCATTGGCGACTTCGAGCACGCCGGGATACCAGCGCACAGCAGAGGCGCTAAAAACGGGCACTTGGGATGTGGCAGCGAGTTGGTAAATGGCCACAGCGTCTTTAAGAGATGCTGCAACCGGCTTGTCCATGAACACGGGTTTGCCTGCAGCGATGATTTGTTTCATCTGCTCCAGCCGCGGACGACCATCGAGACTGAGCAGCAGGATGGCGTCCACATCTTTGCAGGCTTCGGAGACGCTACCGACGATGCGCACGCCATACTTGTCACGCACGGCAGCAGTGAAGCCTTCGATGCGCGTCTTGCTTTCCTCAATGTCCGGACTGCCGCCGGGGAAAGCCACGACGACGCGGGCCCCAGGGATATGGTTGGGATTTGCCGGATCGTTCAGCCGCAGCGTGAACTGTTCCGAGTGCGAGGTATCAAGGCCGATGATGCCGATGCGAAGATCTTCTGCCATGAGGTGATTGCTCCATAGCGCCGCCAGCCATCCCATGACGAGGATGAATCGCATTGTGAGGCTGCTTGGTGGTCGCATGCTGGAAAATGCAGGCGTGCCGCCCAATGCGCAACTGCGGAGTGCTTGACCGTCCCATGCGGCCTGCTACGCTCGCGTCATGGAAAACGTCAGAATTGGCATTGTTGGTCTCGGAAACATGGGCAAGGCGCACCTTGCGAATATTCGTGCGGGCAAGGTGCCCGGACTGCGCGTCACCGCGTTGTGTGAGAGCGTCGGCACGCTGCCGAACTTGGTGGAAGGCGAGAAAGCCTTCACCGATGTGAACCTGATGATTCGCAGCGGCCATCTCGACGCGATCCTCATCTGCACGCCGCATTTCAGTCACACCACCATCGGCATTGAGGCGCTCAAAGCCGGGCTGCATGTGCTTGTGGAGAAGCCGATTTCGGTGCACAAAGCCGACTGCGAACGACTGATCGCGGCGCACACAGACAAGAGCAAAATTTTCGCCGCCATGTTCAACATGCGCACGAACGCCTGCTTCAGGAAGGTCAAGGACCTCATCGACAGCGGCGAGATCGGTGCCGTGCGCCGTGTGCATTGGGAAGTAACGAACTGGTTCCGCACGAACTACTATTACGCGACCGGCGGCTGGCGCGGCACCTGGAAGGGTGAAGGTGGTGGTGTGCTGATGAACCAATGCCCACACAACCTCGATCTGTTCCAATGGCTGTTTGGCATGCCTGATAAAGTGCGTGGCTTCTGCCAGTTTGGCCGCTTCCATGAGATCGAAGTCGAGGACGATGTGACGGCCATCATGCAATACGACAACGGAACCACCGCCACCTTTGTCACCAGCACGGGCGAAGCGCCGGGCATCAACAAGCTCGAAATTTCCGCCGAGCAGGGCCGTCTCACCGTAACCGACGGCACAACGATCCACTTCCAGCGTAATCGCAAACCGATGAGCAAATTTTGCATGGAGGCGGAAGCTGCCTTTGCCATGCCCGAGAGCTGGCACATGAACATCCCGGTCGAGCAGACCGGCGGACAACACGTCGAGATCTTGCAGAACTTCACCAATGCCATTTTGAAGGGCGAGCATCTGCTCTCACCCGCCGCCGAGGGCATCCGCAGCGTCGAACTTGCAAACGCCATCCTGCTTTCCACTTGGCAGGACAAAACTATCGAGTTGCCCATGTCTGCAGCCGATTACGAGCGCATCCTCATCGAAAAAGGCGAGGCCTCAACCTTCCAGAAAACCAAAGTCGTCGCGAAGGCAACCTCCGATGACTTCGCGAAGAGCTTCCGCTAAGTTTGCGAGAAGTTGGTGCGCCCCTTTTAATTCGCTGCCGCTGCTTTGAGTGCCTTCAATGAAGGAGCACCACTCAACTTCGTCAGCGCAGCAGCCACAATCTCCGCCCGTCGTGCCGCTTCCGCACGATCCTTCGCTTTTGCCTTCGTCGCTGCGAGCAGAGACGAGCGAAGTTTTTCAGCGATGGCTGGAGACTTGCTCGCACCACTGGTCTCCCAGTCCTGCGTAAATGAGTTCATCAGCCGAGCCAATTCCGCATCATTCTGCTCTAGCTTGTCAATCACTGCACTCACCTCCTCTGGTGTGGCTTCTGTATTGCTCGTGTTCGCAGAAGAAGATGAGCCTTTTCTGGAGGTGGGCCAAAAAATCATCGCCGCCAAAGCCACCAGCACCACTCCCACAAAAACAAACGTCAGCACCATTTGCTGCTGTTGTGTCATTGCCGCTGCTTTCTTCTGCGGCGCTCCCTTTGGTCGTTGATCGACCGAATCCGGCAGCGGGACGCCAGATTCTTGCTTCATCGCCGCATTAATATAAGCACGGAACTCGCCTGCATCCTGATACCGCTTGTTAGGATCGGGATGGATGGCCTTGGCGATGATTTCGTCCCAGCGCGACGATACCTTGGCATACAACGTGACCGGGCGGCGAGGCGTCTCTGGCACGCGACCGGTCAACATCTCATAGAGCACCACCCCGACAGCAAAAATGTCCACCCGATGGTCCACCACGTTGCCACCGCAAATCTCCGGGGCGGCATAGTCCGGTGTTCCCATCGGATTCTCCTCCTCCGCTTCATTCGTGGGGCGGGCCAAGCCGAAGTCCGCCACCTTCACATGGTCGGCATCATTAACCATGATGTTGCCCGGCTTGATATCGCGATGAATAATACCATGCTCATGTGCAAAGCTGAGTGCCTCGCAGAGTTGGATGGCTAAGTTCGTTGCCTTGCGCAGAGGCAGGTTGGTTTTGTGGATGAGATCGTGCAGCGAGCGTCCCTCGATCCATTCCATGACAAGATATAGATGACCGCCTGGCGTGATGCCAAAATCGTACACGCCCACAATATTGGTGTGATTGAGCTTCGCCATCGCTCGCGCCTCGACTTTGAAACGGTCGGAGAATCCTTGTTCCGCACTAAACTTAGGCGGTAATATTTTCACCGCCACACGACGCTCCAAGCTGTCTTGATAGGCTTTATACACTGCACCCATACCACCGCAGGCAGCTAGTTTTTCAAACTTGAATTGCGGCAAGTAGGCGGACATCTCTTCGATGCTGGGAACATCGAACGATGGTTGATCATGGGGAGCAGCGTCTTCGGACATAAAAGTAATGAAGTATTACCAACGAGTTCACCCTGCTGCGAGAAAAATCACAACTAGCCCGGTGTCCAATTCATACTTTTTGTCCAGACCGATGATTGCCTTAGCTCACGACTTATATAGCTAGGGAACACGACTTTAGGCCTCTTGAAATGCTTCCAAAATCGAGGGCGGGCCAATAAAAAATGAGCGGCACCGACTATTGTACGCAGGGGAAACAACCTTAAATAATGCTGAAATTTGCATTGACGCTCTATGGGACGCTCTCATAACCTGCAAATACGGCAACAGCCGCCAACAACACTATGGCCAAGAAAGCAGCAACCAAATCCAAACCAGCAGCCAAACCAGCAGCCAAAAAAGCTGCCAAAAAAGCTGCCAAGAAGCCCGCAGCCAAACGTAAGCCCAATCCAGCCCTGATGAAGCCGGTGCAGCCTGACGCGATTCTCGGAGTCGTCGTCGGCAACAAACCAGCTCCTCGTGGCCAGATCACGAAGAAGCTCTGGGACTACATCAAGAAGAACGGTCTCCAGGACGCCAAGAACAAGCGCAACATCAATGCCGATGACGCATTGAAGGCCGTGTTCGGTGGAAAGAAGCAAGTATCAATGTTTGAGATGACCAAGCTGGTCTCCAAGCACATCGGTGCCTAATTCGATCCTGAACTCCTACACGCCGCGCCCGGATAAAACCAGGCGCGGCGTTTTTATGCTCGCGTTTGACTGCGGTTCCGTTAACAACAACCCATCCGCCATCCATGCCTGACGACGCGAAGAAAACCATCCTGTCCTCGATCCCGCTGCCTGGTGCCCTAGCGGTTCTAACAGCCTTGGCGGGAGCGGTGCTGCTGAATTACGAACCGCTCGTGCCGCGCCGCCCAGTGGAGCCTGCCGCGCCTTCGGTAGTAGTAGGAGACACTCATAAATTCGACGCTGCTCCCGGCGAAGATCCGTTACGCGCCCTAGCAAGAGCGAAGTTCATTCCGCCAGACAAGAAGGAATTCAATCCCGCCACCGATGTCGAAGTTCACACGCCGTGGGGGTTTTTCCTCGAACTACGCGAGCGCTTGAAACTCGTGGCTGAACGGGATGTGCGGCAGCACCGTGCAAAGCCTTCCCATGTGCTGCTTATGCCTGTGCTACTACGTCCAGGCACGGACATGGCCTCGATCGAACAGCGCAGCCGTGCACGAGGGGCGGTTACGGCAGGCCTGACTTCCTCGGGTTATGTGCCCGAACATGGCGGTAGTCTCGAATGTTGCCGCCTTTCCCCTTGGCCGTTGCCATTGTTCAAAAAAGAACTGCCATCGTCGACAATTTCTGCCACAGACGCGGCTGACACACAGGCTTCCGCACCTGCAACGGTTAATGGGCCGATTTCTTCACTCGATGTGGCATTTGAATGGTTCAAATCTTCGAACCGCATTCCGTCAGTAAATAACCCCGGCTATGAATCCGTCGGCATTCTGTGGCTGCGGGGCGATGCCTTCGGCGGCAAACCGCTTTCCCAAATCCGCACGACGTTGCACCGCCTGCTGCATGGATATCCGCGTCGTGCAGGTTCTGAAGAAACACCGGAACTGGATGCGGAACGTATTGAAATCCTGCTACTGGGGCCGCATTCGACCGACAATCTCGCTGCTTTTATTGGCGAGGCTGCAGAAAAGCCGGAGTGGCGTGAGGATCAGTGGGCGGGGCCGTTGCGCATGGTTTCACCGTGGGGCACGGCCTCAGCACGTGCGCTGCTACGACTGTCAGGAGCCGGACTGCCTCAAATCGCTGATGATGCCCTGCGTGCGCAGGCTGCGGAGCAGCGCGTCGATGACCTAATGGCAGGCGTGCTCGATCCTGCGGGCACACATGCAGCGCCCTTCATCCGCAGCCTCACCACCGATGATCATGTGGCGGACGCCTTGGTGGATGAATTGGAACGTCGCGGCCTCACCTTACGAAAAACGTCCAGCACGGATATCCACTGCGGCAACGTCGCCATCATCTCCGAATTCGATACATCCTATGGCCGCGAGCTCCCGCTTACCTTCATGGAAGCGATGAATGGCCAAGATATGAGAGGTGATTTCAATCGTCCTCAGTTCCGTTGGCACTGGATTAATTACCCGCGCGGCCTTGATGGTCGTTACACTAGCGACACGGCCTCTGGCGCTGCGGAAAAAGCAGCTTCCGCAGCCAAAGGTAGCGACGCTAAAT
This sequence comes from Verrucomicrobiaceae bacterium, assembly GCA_947471905.1. Classification (GTDB taxonomy): domain Bacteria; phylum Verrucomicrobiota; class Verrucomicrobiia; order Verrucomicrobiales; family Verrucomicrobiaceae; genus Prosthecobacter. Next base: position 32,811 of record CANIZT010000005.1, on the reverse strand, counting down.
ACGCGCCCGATGAAATGCCCAGTGGTGTGAGTCAGGCGGATGCTCTGCGCCGTCTCGCCGCGCAGCTCGAGGAACTCGATGAAAGCCTCACACGCCGTGGGGGTGCCGGTCTGGTGGCCGTTGGCGTGCTCGGTGGTGATGTCTATGACAAGCTGTGGATCCTACGCGCTCTGCGTCCGCGCCTTCCACGCACACAGTTTTTCACCAATAATCTCGATGCCTGGCTTTGGCAGCGCGACGAACTACGGACCACACGCAATCTCATTGTCGGCTCCCCCTATGGCATCACGCTCGCTAATCCGTATCAAATGGGCAAACTCCCATTCCGCGATAGCTACCAGACATCCGTCTATGCTGCCACGCTGGCCGCCACCGGAGTGCTGGAGCCAGCGCAGTTCGAATCCTTGCGCAGCACCGCTGCTGTGAGGTTATTTGAGATAGGCCGCTTTGAACCCCATGATCTCTCGCTGGCCGCACCAGAGGTAAAACTACATCCACAACCAGAATCCACGGCTTGGTGGCAGCTAGATGTGCGTTCACATCAAGCATGGTGGATCGGCACCATCATGATACTGGCCTGGCTTGGTTGGATGATTGTGAGCTGGCTGCCAGGCTTGGGTCTTGTCTTTGGGAAAAATAGCGTGACTGCCGACTGGCAACATATTCTCATCAAGGTGGTAAAATCACCGGTAATGATCATCATCATCATCGTGGTGGTTTTCTGGCGGATCGAGTCTTGGTGGTCAGTGCAGCGGAACGGAGGCGAACCGTTACTTTTCAGCTCCGGCATCAGCGCCTGGCCTGCGGAAGCCTTCCGGTTAATGGCGGCACTACTCACACTCTACCTTATCCTCAAGGCTTGCGCGATGCTGGCGGACAGCACACGGGAACTCCGTGCACACTACTTCGCAGATGAAGTTAAAACGAACGAGCCCACACCCTGGCGCTCACCGCTCGACTGGTTGAAAAGCATGTTCCTATTCTGGAAAACCAGCAGCGTGCTCACCACGCGACAGGGCGAGGAGAGTGTCGTTCACCCGCTGCAGCTATGGTCAGAATACCGCTTCAGTAACTCCATCACCGCACGCATCAGCCGCTCGATTGTCGTTGCCAGCCTGCTTTATGTCGGGGCCAGCCTGCTGCTGCATCTGCTAGGCACCACGCTGTCGCCGGTGCGCGGTGACCAAGCGCGGCAGATCGACCTCTGGCTCGATCGTGCCTCGTTAGCGAGCTTACTTTGGCTGCCTTTGTGGTGGACACACTCTGGCTCAATCGCGTCTTCATCCAATGGTTCAGCCGTGGCAAAAGTGACTGGCCTCTGGCCATGCTTCGCACGCACCGTCACGCCAAACTGCACGCCGATAATCTGCGCGACTTTATCGACCTCCAGATGGTCGCCGACTGGACGCGTGATATCGGCCGCCTCACGTTCTTTCCCTTTTATGTGCTCGCACTTCTCATCCTTGCACGCGTAAATCGCTTTGATGCTTGGAGCTGGCCGCCAGCGCTCATCATCATCTACCTGCTCGTTGTCGTACTCGTCATCCTCAGTGCCGCACGTGTCCGTGCCGCCGCTGAAACCCTGCGCAGTAAAGCGGTGGATGAAGTACAACAGCGTTACTCTGCATTGGTGGAAACACCTGCAGCAACCAGGCTCCTCAAAGAAATCAACAACCTCAGCCGCGGCGCCTTTGCCCCCTTCTCCGAACAACCCGTGATGAAGGCTCTCTATTGGCTCCTCGGCGCCCTCGGGGTCGGTGGTCTCTGGCAGGCGCTGGCGCAGTGGCTTTGATGATCACTTAGGACGTGTGTGGCACGTAGTCGATCTCCATGAACTCGGCCACCTCTGGAATCCAGCGCTGTTGCACGAAGGCAGTGTGATCGGGATGATCACAGTAAAAAGCGTAAGCTGCCGTATCGGTGAACTCCATCGAGAGTCCGAAAGTGAATGGATTCTTCGCGCTCGTTTGGCGCAGACACTCAAACTTCTGCACGCCTGCGATCTTGGCGAGTTCGCGGGCGGCTTGAAGAAAATCACGCTCAGCGGCGGAGCCTAGGGCATGCTTGAGACGAAAGGCGACAGTGTGACGGATCATAAGTCGTGAAATAACGATCTCAGAAGTTCCAGCGTTGCGCTTTTCCATTCGCAGGCGCTACTTCGATGAAATCGATCTCTGCATCCGGCAAATAAATGCGCAACGTGCCAAGCGGACCTTTGTCTTGGATTTCGATCTTCAACTCCTGCCAATCGCCAGATTTGATCTCCAGCGGCGCTGAATGCACGATGCTGAGGTCGGCGGAAGTCTTGGGCAGCGAGTCAATCTTACCTGCGCCACCGGTTTGGCTACGTACCCGCAGCTTCACCAATGCGGGACCGTTCATCTTAGCCATGCCGTGACCCAGGAAGGCGGCATCGGATTTGCCGGCAGCTTTCAGGCTGAGGATGCCATCGGTGATGGTCGCTTTGCACCCACGCTCCTTCCAGCCATCGAGCGGATCGGTGCTCACAGGCTTCGTTTGGGCCACGACTGGATTGTAAGATGGATTGGGTCGCGGATATGTCGCGCCAGTGTCTTTGAGGAAGCCGTCGATCAGCATTTCGAGCTCCTTCACTTTGTCCGGCATCTTTACCGCGAGGTCATTGGCTTCGCTGATGTCTACCTTGAGGTTATAAAGCTCCACCGTGCTCGGATTGCCAAACCAGCGCATTAATTTGAAGTCACCACTGCGCACCCAAACACCGCCCGCTTTGTTGGCACCAGCATGTGGGTGGTAGTTGAAGTAAGCGGCGCGCTTCAAATCGCCATCACCCTTCAAGACGCTCGCGTAGCTGACGCCATCAAACAATTGTTGCTCCGGTTTCGTGATGCCAAGCAGGTCGATAACCGATGGATAGACATCGATTGGACCAACGACAGCATCACTGGTGCTTCCAGGGGCGATCTTGCCCGCCCAGGCCCACATCATCGGCACGCGAGTGCCTCCTTCATAGAGCGTGCCTTTGCCATCGCGCAGCGGCGTATTCAGAGTGGGTGGTTGTGTGCCGGCCCACTTGATCCAATCCTCGTTCGCGGATTTTTTGCCCTCCACGGTGATGTTACTGTGCACGTTTCCACCATTGTCGGAGGTGAAAATGATGATCGTGTTGTCTGCAATGCCTTGTTTGTCCAGTTCGTCCAAGATGCGTCCAAAACACTCATCCAAGCTCTTCAGCATCGACGCCATGATCGGATTCCCTTGCCTGCCGTTCGGATCTTTCTTGTTCATGAAGGCCTTCGTGTACTCTTCCTTGTGTTCCCATGGCCCATGAACGCCGTAGCACCACAGATTGAGGAAGAACGGCCCGGCCTTGTTGCTCTGTATGAACTTTACTGCTTCCGCCGCCTGTCGATCCACGATGTATTCGCCCGCCGGGCCGTCCGTGATGGTGCCAACCTTGTTCTTGCCGCCCGGATTGCCTTCCGCCGTTACGCCATACGGCGAAAAGTAATTCCCCGGTGGCCCCGGATCAGGATGGCAGTGAAACGCGACATCAAACCCCTGCTGCTCCGGCCAGTGCGGCTCCGTAAGTCCAAGGTGCCACTTTCCAATGTGCGCAGTGCGATAACCTGCGCCCTTCAACGTCTCTGCTAGTGTAATCTGCGACGGCTCCAGGAAATTCTTGCTCTCCGGCAAGAGCATCGGCGCATTGGGTGGACCAGATTCCGGCAAAAAAACATGTCCCGCTGCCTGTGGGGGTTGATGACCCGTGGCGCTGGTGATCTTGTGCCGAGCCGAGTATTGTCCCGTCAGCAACGACGCCCGTGTCGGCGAGCATAGCGGCTGTGAATACGCATTCGTGAAGCGCATCGCGCGTTTCGCGAATCGGTCGATGTTTGGCGTCTCATAATACTGCGAGCCATAAACCCCGCTGTCCATCCAGCCCATGTCATCCGCGAGAAAGAGGACGACGTTAGATTTCGCCAGCAATGGCGAATGCAGGATAACGAACGACGAAAGGATGAGCGAAAGACATTTCATGGCAGTAGCGCCTTAAACGCACCACGAGGCATGAAATAGCTCAAAAGCTGACCGTGGTCGCCGGTTTGGCTTTCATCAGCGATACGGCCTTCGTTTCACTTCCCGCCGTCGCGTCATACCAGCCAGGAAATCCACGCCAGTTGACGCGGCCCTGCGCGTTCGTCTTCAGTGTCACCTCGGTGTGCCATTTTTGGCCGATCCACTCATCCAGCACCTTGCCACGCAGGCGGACTGACCAGTCTTTGTTCCAGGAGGCGGCTTCAGGCTTCCAGTGTGAACCTTCCCAAAAGCCCCAGAGCAGAAAGCTACTATACGCAGGATGGCTGAAGACGGTAATCAGGACATCACGCGTGTAATCGGCGGCGAGTTCTTCGTCATCCGTGGTGACCACGTCATACTCCGTGATGGCTTGATGCGGCACGATCTGCGCAAAGCGGTCAGTCACAGCCAGCAGGTGCTCAGGCGATGGCAGGTAGCTCTCATGAAAGTGCGCCTGATTGCCCAAACCGGCTACAGTCATGCCCGCAGCATTCAGAGCCTTGATATACTCAAACGTGTTATCGTACTGTGGACCGGGGCGGAAGACTTGATCCTCGTTGATAAAAAACGGCAACTTCGTCAGTGAACGCGCGAGTTGAAACACCTCGCGGTCGAGATGCTCCAAGCCTGAACGTTTGTTCAGCATGTCTGCACCGCCCCACGCGATGGGGTGATTGATCACGTCCCACTCGACGACACGATCCTTCACAAAGCTCATGCGCTCACGCACGCTGTCGAGGATACTCGTGCGAATAACGACATTGTCCTTAATCGACTGAAAATTGAACGGCGTGGCGACCTGCATCAAATAATGCCCGCGCACGGCGATGTGACGTTCCGCGCACCAGGAAAAAGCTTGATCCAGCTCGGCGTTCCGTTTGCTGCGGCGATCCTCGTCGAAATCGGGCGACCAATTGCCGTCCTTGAGATCGTTTTCAAACACCACGACGCTGAACAGCCGCTCAAGGATGTCACGGTGGTGTTTGTCATCCTCGCTGGTGCCAGAGATGTGCTTCGCTCTGATGGCAGAGCCAAAACCGAACTCATGTCTTCGCAGTGTGAGTTTCACTTCGGTGTCAGCGAGCGTTTTTCCATCCGCATCCGTCAGCGTGAGTGCCAGGTCTGCTTTGCGATGCTGCTCGATGCGCTCCAGCGCCGCCTTGCGCCATGACGCGTCGGCTTCACGGCCTGGGTAGCTGCGCTTGACGCCTTTGGCACGCGGAAAGCTGGCGATGTCGCTGCTGGCCGGATATTTGAGCACGCGGATGCTTTCGATCTCGATGCTCTGCCCTTTGTGGCCACAAAGCAGCACAACAGCACCCTTACCCGCTTCAATGGAGTCCGTCGCGGCAAAGGTAACCGGCAACTCCGTCCACTTATGCGGGACCGCGATGCCAATCATGGGACCAAAAGAAGTGTAGGGAGCCCCTTTGAGCTGAAGCTTGGCCAGCACCTCACCATATTTCTCCTCACCTACCACGCGCACTTTGATGATGACAAACACTCGCTCATCTTTGGCGATGGCTCCCTCAAGAGGCGTCGTAAACCTCGCGCTGAACGGCTTCGCCTCCTTTGGTTGTGTGATGGTGATGCGTTTCCCTAGCGTTAAAGCCTCCACCTTGCCCGCCTCAGGATTCGCGGAAGCCTGTAAGGCATTCGTGCTGATCTCCACGCCTCCCGGCGGCAGATCGAGTGCATGAAGTGAATGGGTGGCGAAGAGAGTAAGCCAGAAGACGCGAAGCATCTCCCATCTTGGCTGCCGAGACTTCTATTGGCAACAATTCACGAATGGCGAATAGCTGTTGCCATGAGGCAGTGCACCTCACTAGAATCGCCCCTTTAGGAAACTGAAATTTGACATTGGATTTCTGTCTAAAATCCAAACCACCTTCATCCACGCCACATGATCATCTACGGAACCGCCCTCCTCGCCGTATGCCACTTGCTGGGAATCATCATTGGCGATCTTCTTGGTCGAGCATTGGGTATGACGACCAATGTGGGAGGCGTGGGCATTGCGATGTTGTTGCTCATCTTCGCGCGAATCTACCTTCACAAGAGTGGTCACCTTTGTTCCACCTCAGAGAGCGGTGTGCATTACTGGGGCGCGATTTATATCCCCGTCGTCGTTGCGATGGCGATGCAGCAGAATGTGGTGGCCGCCTTAAAGGGCGGACCGGTGGCGTTGATCGCTGCGGTCGGGAGCGTGATTGTTTGTGGGTTGTTTGTGTCTTTCATCAATCGCATGGAGCCGGAAACGACAGCTCAGGAGGAACCTGAATGATGTGGGAAATTCTTGAAAAAGCCGCGAAGGAAAACGGACTCGTCACCGCTTTCGCCGTGGTGGGTTTAGTGATGCTCGTTTCGGGTGTGATCTCACGAAAGCTGACGTTCGGCCGCGTGCAGGGTTCAGCGATTGCCATTCTCATAGGACTCGCACTCGCATATGTTGGCGGGAAGATGTCTAGCGGCTCAAAAGGGCTCACAGATCTCGCTTTGTTCAGCGGTGTCGGCCTGATGGGTGGCAATATGCTACGTGACTTCGCCATCGTGGCCACAGCATTTGAAGTTCATGCTGAAGAGGCGAAGAATGCCGGCTGGGTTGGCACCATCGCGTTGCTACTCGGCACGGTGTTGCCTTTCATCGTTGGCGTCATCGTCGCTTGGTGTTGGGGTTATCGTGATGCCGTGAGCCTGACCACTATCGGGGCTGGTGCGATCACTTACATCGTTGGCCCGGTGACCGGTGGCGCCATCGGCGCAACCTCAGATGTGATGGCGCTCAGCATCGCCACCGGAGTGATTAAAGCGATCCTCGTCATGGTCTCGACTCCTGTGGCTGCCAAGTTCCTTCGCTTGAAAACACCACGCTCAGCCATGGTCTTCGGCGGTCTCGCTGGCACCGTGAGCGGCGTCAGCGCGGGCCTTGCTGCAACAGATCGCAAACTGGTGCCCTACGGCGCACTGGTAGCTACGTTTCACACCGGTCTCGGTTGCTTGCTAGGTCCCTCGTTGTTGTTCTTTATTGTCCGCGCTCTGACTTGAATCCCATGAACGAACTCCCACTCATCACTCGCGCTCGCTCCCATGGTGCAGCCATCGCCTTTCGCTCTGGAACGACCACTCACACTTATCAAGATATCTTGGATCGCTCAGATGCGCTTGCATCAGCATTGCTTGGTGAAGCAGATGATTTGAAAGAATCACGCGTTGCATTGCTGCTACCGGGCGGATTTGAGTATGTGGCTGCTCAGTGGTCCATCTGGCGTGCCGGCGGCATCAAGCTGCCGATTTGTTTGTCCGCCACGGAACCAGAATGGGAATATGCTCTCACGGATTCCAGCGTGAGTATCGTCGTGGCCGATGCTGCTAACGCAGCGAAGATCGCACCACTTTGTGCGAGGCTCGGAGTGCGCTTGGTAGACATCGACGCTATCACCTCAGCACCTGCAAAGACACTTCCGCAGATCACTTCCGATCGTCGGGCGATGATTCTTTATACCAGCGGCACGACGAGCAAACCCAAGGGCGTAGTGACGACGCATGCAAACATTCAGGCGCAGATCGAGAGCCTAGTGCAGGCTTGGGAATGGTCCGCCAGGGACCGCATTCCACTGTTTCTGCCAATGCATCATATTCACGGCATCATCAACGTCACCAGCTGTGCGCTTTGGTCCGGCGCGATGATCGAACCCTTCGCCCGTTTCGATTTGAACGCGATTCTCAACCGCGTGCGCGTGGATGCCTACACGCTCTTCATGGCCGTGCCGACCATCTATGTGAAACTCATCCAAGCGCTCGAATCCGCATCGTCTGAAGATCGAGCTGCCATCATCGGCGGATTCAAACGCATGCGCCTCATGGTCTCCGGTAGCGCTGCGTTGCCTGCAAGTGTGCATGAGCAATGGACCGCGCTCACCGGCCAGAAATTGCTCGAACGCTACGGCATGACCGAGATCGGCATGGCCATCTCGAACTTGTATCATGGCGAACGCCGCCCTGGAGCCGTCGGCGCACCGCTTCCAGGTGTCGAGGTGCGTTTGAAGACTGAAGGCGGCCAGATCATCACCGCTGAAGACGAGCCCGGCGAGATCCAAGTACGCGGCCCCGGCGTCTTCGCGGCTTACTGGAACCGGCCCGAGGCCACTGCGGAAACCTTTGACGGTGATTGGTTCCGCACGGGCGACATGGCCGTGCTGGAGCGCGGCTACTACCGCATCATGGGCCGCCTGAGCGTGGACATCATCAAGAGTGGCGGCTACAAACTCAGCGCGTTGGAGATCGAGGCCGCGCTGCTCGAGCACCCGCTCATCGACGAGTGTGCGGTGATCGGTTTGCCCGATGATACCTGGGGCGAGGCCGTCACCGCGGTCTGCGTGTTCAAAGACAACGCCACGCTCGAACTTAAAACATTGCGCGAATGGTGCAAAGACCGCCTCTCCGTCTATAAAGTGCCGCAGAGTCTTCTTGTTGTGAATGAACTGCCGCGTAATGCGATGGGCAAGGTCACGAAGCCTGCCGTGAAAGCTTTGTTTTAAAAAATCGTCTAATGCGCACGTTGCTGCTCCCATTCCTCATCGCCATCACCACTTTGGCAGGCGACAAGCCCTTCACCCTGCTCACCGATGACCTGATCGCGAAGCTCCCAGAGACACAGCGGGCCGAGTGGACCGCCTACATCTCCAAGTCGCGTGAGTTTGCCGCGGAGGAGCACCGCATCCTCAATACGGAACGCACCAAGACCGAGCCAAAGCCCGCGCCGGGCAATCGCGCCGAGTTTGAGTTTGATAGCGACACACCTGCCGAGTGGTTCGCCAGCGCGGAAAATCAGAAGCTCGCTGAAATCGTCGTCAGCTACCAGACACCTACCGGCGGCTGGTCAAAGGCGGTCGATTACACGAAAGGCTCGCGCCAGCCCGGCATGCACTGGACCGCGCAGACCGGCGATGCCTGGCACTACTGCGGCACCTTTGACAACCGCACCACGACCGAGCAGATCAAGTTCCTCGCCGGTGTCTTCACCGCCACGAAGCGCGACGATGTGAAGGCAGCGCTGATGAAGGGTCTCGACTACGTTTTCGCCGCGCAGTATCCGAACGGCGGCTGGCCGCAAAACTACCCTGTCGAGCGCGGCTACCACGAGGCCATCACGCTCAATGACGATGCCATGGTGCACATCCTCGAGGTGCTCCACGACCTCGCCGACGGCGACAACCACTTCGCCTTCACCGATGACGCGCTAAAGCAGCGTGCACGCGCCGCTTTCGACAAAGGCATCGCCAACATCGCCGCCATGCAGGTCCGCATCGACGGCCAGCCCACCGTCTGGTGTGCGCAGCATCATCCGCTCACTCTCGAGCCCGTCAAAGCACGCGCCAAGGAGCCGCCGTCCCTCAGCGGCGGCGAGTCCGCGAACCTAGTGAAGTTCCTCATGCGCAGCGGCCCCACCACGCCCGAGGTCGTCGCCATCATCGAGTCCGCGCTAAAGTGGTTCGACGCCCACCGCCTCACCGGCCTGCGCAAAACGAAGAACGACAGGGGCAAGACCGACTACATCGCCGACCCCGCCTCCACCGACGTCCTCTGGGCCCGCTTCTACGACCTCAAGACCGCCAAACCCATCTTCGCCGGCGCCCAGGACGGCATCGTCTATCATACCTTCCAAGAGATGGCCGCCAAAAACAAAGTCGCCTACGACTTCTTCAGCACCCGCCCCGCCGAACTCCTCGGCAAGGAGCTTCCGAGATGGAGGAAGCGTTTGGAGAAGGAGAAGTGATGAAACACGTTTGAAGATTAATCTAGCATAGAAGCAAATTATGCCCTCTAAAACTCGGAGCAGGAACCCGTCTGCTGTCATGATCCTCAAACTGCTTCTATTCTTAACATCCCTCATCTTGCTTGCCGCGTGCACAAGCCAAGTAAAGCTGCCCTATGTGGCACAAATCGACGAACTGGATGCGCCAAAAGTCCGTTGGTCCCTCAAAGACTCGATTTGCCCACACCCATCCTTAACGCTTACTGACTCAAAGACCGCCAAGGTTCTCGCTCATGTTCGTAGTGTATTCGATGACGATTGGGTTGCATCCATGGGCAAGCCAGAGGGCGACTCAATCAGCACGTTTCGCAGCCCCACGAACAATACGATTGTCGTTCACGAATGTGCCTCGGAATCCTCGCCAAACGAGCACTTGGCAATTTTCGCCAAGGAAGGCGGTTCTGACGCATGGTCTGTTCGCTCCGCATTTCCGCCTCATCAGCCTGGTCCACTATACGGACACTATGGAGTCACACGCGGCGTAGATGATCACTACCTTTACTATCAATTTCCGGACGGAATCCTCCGTCGCATAGAATTAGAATCCCTCTCTCAAAGAGACATGACACCGCCATGACTCCAAAAGCTGGCCACTTAAGAGATCACTTTTCATTTATGGCCACACGCCGCCTGATCCTTTCGTCATTCGTCATTCTGGCTTCGTCATTTGCGACCGAGCCGCCCAACATGCTTCTAGGCACGCAGGCCATCGGCGGGCGGTATCAGTTCACACAGGATGAGCCGTTGCTGGAGAGCGCGAAGCTCATCTCGGAGCTCGGGTCGGGCATCATGAAGTTCTCGATCTCGAAGCAGGCCTCGTTTGGTAAAACGAAGGCGAACGTGCGCGAGAGCAATCCCGGACTGCAAACACTCGCCGAGATCGCGGAAAAGGAGCCGACGCATCGCGCGGTGCTCGACATGCCCTTCACGCACTTTTTCATCTGGGCCTATCCCTTAACCACGCATGGCAGCGCAGGTACCTTCAAGCCTGCGGAGAGGGATCTGGAGTATCGCGAGATGCATGACCTCGTCGCGCATCTGCTGCGCACTTACAGCGGCACAGGCAAAAAATTCTACCTCGGCCACTGGGAGGGCGACTGGCACCTGCGACCGCACTTTGACCCGAAACAGCCTTTCCCCGAGCACTTTGGTGAGAACTTCATCGCCTGGCTAAACGTCCGCCAGCAGGCCATCGACGATGCTAAGCGCGACACACCGCATCAAAACGTCGACGTCTGGCACTACACCGAGGCGAACCTCGTCGAGCCATACCTCAAAGGCGGCCAATGCCTCGCCAACGACATCCTCCCGCAGGTCGAGGTCGATTTCGTCAGCTACTCCTGCTACGATAGTCTCCAGCGCGTGATCCGCGACGATCTCTTTGCCACGCTCAACCATATCGAGTCGAAGCTGAAGCCCAAGCCCGGCATCTCCGGCAAACGCGTCTTCATCGGCGAATACGGCTTCCCCGCGCGGCGCTATACGCCCGAGGAGCAAAACAAGAAGAGCATCGAGACCATGATCGCCGCCATCGAATGGGGCTGCCCCTTCGTGCTCTATTGGGAACTCTACGACAACGAAGGCACGCCCGAAAAACCCGGCGGCTTCTGGCTCATCAACGAAAAGAACGAGAAGCAGCCCCTCTGGCACACCCACCAGCGCTACTTTGAGTGGGCCAGGAAACTGAAGCCATCATCGGAGGAATCATTTCGCGTCGAGGCATTGAAATATTTGCGACAAGAACAGGCCAAAAGCCCATGATCCTCCATGCGCAGCTTCTTGGTCCTCCTTTCGTCATTCGTCCTTCTGCATTCGTCATTCGCGGCAAAGCCGCAGCTTCTCGCGCATTACATGCCGTGGTATGCTACGAAGGACGTGAGCGGCGCGTGGGGCTGGCATTGGACGATGAATCACTTCGACCCGGAGCAGAAGAAGTGGGATGACCAACGGAAGATCGCCTCGCACGATTACCCGCTCATTGGGCCGTATGACTCGGGCGATGATCACGCTTTGGAATGTCAGGTGCTGCTCATGAAGATCGCTGGGCTCGATGGTGTCGTCATTGACTGGTATGGCACGAGCGACATCCACGATAACGCCGTCAACCATCGCCACACGCAGCAACTCATGCCTTGGCTGAAGAAGGCCGGATTGAAGTTCGCCATCTGCTACGAGGATCAGGCCGTCAAAACGCTCAAGAACGGTGAAGACGTGAAACAGGCCCAAAAAGACATCGAATGGGCCGAGGAGCATTGGTTTGGCGACGACAGCTATGTGAAGCATGAAGGCCGTCCGGTGCTACTTGTCTTCGGACCGCAGCATTTGAAGTGGAATTTCGATCTGGAGGCCAAACCGCTCGTGTTCGGCCTGCCGCACCTTGCCAAGCCAAACGGCCTTGAAGGCGTCTTCGCGTGGCCGCCCGTCAGCGGCGGCAAATCGCTCTCGCCTGCGCAGTGGAAGAAGGAACTCGGCCTCATCTATGTCCGCGATGAAAAATTCATCGCCACGGCTTTCCCCGGTTTCAAAGACATTTATAAGCAAGCCGGCGTGCATGACAGTTACGGCAGCATCTCATCACGTGATGGCCAGACGCTGACCGAATCGCTCGATCTCGCGCTGAAAAGCAAAGCGCCCATCATCCAGATCGCGACATGGAACGACTACGGCGAAGGCACCGTCATCGAGCCGACACGCAGCAACGGCTACCGCTATCTCGAAGCGTTGCCCAAATGCGGCAGCAAGGCCGATCTGCGCCTGCCTGTGATGCTTTACCAACTCCGCAAACGCGGCGGCGATGCCAAAGCGCTCGATCAAGCCGCCGAGCACCTCTTTTCATCGCGATTCATCGAAGCAGAGGCACTCTTGGCAAAAATCAGCCGCGAACTCGGCAAACAGCTCATCGACGCCAACTACCAACTCACCACCGAGCTACTCTACCGCGAAGAAAAAGGCATCAGCGTCGAGCAAAACCAACGCTGCCGCCTCGATGTGTATGCACCCGCTAATAAGAAGCCATTTTCGACAGTCATCTGGTTTCACGGTGGTGGTTTGACGCAGGGCGAGCGTTCGATCCCGCTGCCGCTGCGTAATCAAGGCATCGCCGTCGTCGCCGTGAACTACCGCCTCAGCCCCGGTGTGAAATCACCCGTCTTCATCGAAGACGCCGCTGCCGCCATCGCCTGGACCTTTAAACACATCACCGACTTCGGTGGTGACCCGCAGCGCATCTTCGTCAGCGGTCACAGCGCCGGTGCTTATCTTGCACTCATGTGCGGTCTCGACAAAAAATGGCTCGCCGCCCACGACCTCGATGCCGACAAGATCGCAGGCCTTATCCCGCTCAGCCCGCAGGTCATCACGCACTTCGCCATCCGTGACGAACGCGGCATCGACGAAAAGCAGCCCATCATCGACGACCTCGCGCCGCTGTTTCACGTTCGCAAAGACGCCCCGCCCATTCTTCTAGTCACCGGCGACCGCGAAAAGGAGCTGCTGGGCCGCTATGAAGAGAACGCTTACTTCTGGCGCATGATGAAGCTCGTCGGACACGCCGACACGACCCTGCACGAGATGGGCGGCTTTGATCACGGCAAGATGCCCGAGCCTGCGTTTCCGCTGCTGCTGAAGTTCATGGAGGAATCATCCACCAAAACCAAGAAGGAGTAACCCGCCATACCGTGTGGGAAAAATCCAATGCACTCCTCGCTCTCGCCCTCAGCTTCAGTACTGAGGAAGCACGCTACGTTGATGCTCGGAATCTCTTCCGCTGGGCGTGGTCTTAGAGTTAGCTAAAATATGCTTGTCAGTTGCTGGCATACAGGTGCAAGATCAACTTATGGCCGACGTCGAACTCCCAGAAGAAGCAAACAGTCCCTTTGAGCGCGTGGTCGCGCTCACCATCGCCATGCTGGCGGTAGTTTTGTCCTTCGTGGACAACACCGGCGATAACGCCAAGACGGACGGCATCGTCAAAACCAATCACGCCTCCAACAAGTGGGCTTATTTCCAGTCGAAGAGCCTCAAAGAGAACTTGGCAGAGACGAGCGCCATTTTACTAGGCAACCTGAACGCTGCGGATCCTGCCAAGGCCCAGGCGAAAGCAGAAGAGATGCAAAAAGAAGTCACCCGCTACGAAAGTGAGAAGAAAGAGATCATGGCAGAGGCCAAAGCACTCGAAAAAGAAGTCGAGTATGCAATGAGCATTGATGACAGGGCCGATCAGGCATCGCTGCTGCTGCAAATCTCCATTGTGATCTGCTCCATCGCCATCCTGGTGAAGTGGCGGGCTATCTTTTATGTCGGAGTCGTCGTCGGTATTGCGGGCACAGCTGTTGCTGTCTCAGCTTTCATGATGTGACAGCAGAGGGCGGCAAACCGATGCTTCATCTTTTCCGCTCTCCAAAAGACCCCGCGCTCCTTTATCTACTCGGCGGCACACTGGGATTGTTATTTATCGCCTCGATCATCGGCGCTGTTTTGGCCAGGCGCGCCTCATCGGATAAAGCGAAGTTGACGATAGCGAACCTGAATACCCGCACGCGTGCATGGTGGATGATGGTGCTGGTGTTTGCAGCGGCGCTGGCGGTAGGCCCTATCGGCACGACGATTTTGTTCGGCTTCAGTTCGTTCATGGCGCTGCGCGAGTTCATCACACTCACGCCGACCAAGGCGGGTGATCACCGCGCGCTGTTCTGGGTCTTCTTCATCATCACGCCGCTGCACTACTACTTTCTGGCGACGCAGTGGTATGGCGTGTTCGTCATTTTGATTCCCGTTTACGCCTTCCTGTTCGTACCGCTGCGCACGGCAATCGCGGGCGATTGCGAGCACTTCCTGGAGCGCACAGCAAAAATCCAGTGGGGCCTCATGGTGTGCGTGTACTGCATCAGCTACGCCCCGGCGATCCTGCTGCTTCTCAAGATTCCCGGCTTTGCAGGCCAGAATGCGAAGCTGCTGTTCTGGTTCGTCGCTGTCGTCGAAATGAGCGATGTGATGCAGTACGTCTGGGGCAAAACCTGCGGTAAACACAAGATCGCGCCCACGGTCAGTCCGGGTAAAACATGGGAAGGCCTGATCGGTGGCGGTGTGACGACCGTAGGCCTTGGTGCGGCTCTCTGGTGGGCCACGCCGTTTTCACCGCTGCAAGCCGCAGGCATGTCAGCCATCATCGTGCTCATGGGCTTCGCCGGTGGGCTGGTGATGTCCGCGATCAAACGTGACCGTGGCGTGAAGGACTGGGGCACCGCCATTGGCGGTCACGGCGGTGTGATGGACCGCATGGACTCGCTGAGTTTCGCCGCGCCGGTGTTTTTCCATGTGGTGCGCTACGCGTTCCATGCGTGATGGCGGAAAGCCGCAGAGCACGGCGAACGTACACCACCACCATGATTTTCCGCACCTGCCTTGTTTCCGTTGTCGTCATCGCCTCTGCTCAGGGGGCGACGAAGCTCGACTTCAATCGCGATATCCGGCCGATCCTGAGTGACAACTGCTTCGCCTGCCACGGACTGGACGCAAAGAAGCGGAAGGCGGATTTGCGCTTGGATACGGCCGAGGGGGCGATTGCGCCGATTGATGGCGCGTTTCCGATCAAACCGGGCTACCCGGAGGTCAGCACGGTCATCCAGCGCATCTTGACGAAGGATGAAGACGAAATGATGCCGCCGCCGGAGTCGAACAAGAAGATCACCCCGGCCCAAGCCGAGATTTTGCAGCGCTGGATCAAGGAAGGCGCCGAGTACAAGAAGCACTGGAGCTTTGAGGTTCCGGTCAAGACAGCTCCGCAGCCGGTCAAGGGCGTGGTCAAGAATGGGATTGATGCGTTTATCCAAGCGAGACTGGTGGAGGCGGGACTGTCGCCATCACCTGAGGCATCGAAGGAGACGCTGATTCGCCGGGTGACGCTCGATTTGACCGGCCTGCCGCCGACGTTGGCGGAGATCGACGCCTTTCTCGCAGACAGCAGCCCGGATGCGTATGAGAAAGTCGTCGCACGGCTGCTGAAGTCGGAGCGCTACGGCGAGCACATGGGGCGCTTCTGGCTGGATGCGGCGCGGTATGCGGACACGCACGGGCTGCATCTCGACAACGAACGCAGCATGTGGCCTTACCGCGACTGGGTGGTGCGCGCATTCAATCAGAACTTGCCGTATGATCAGTTCACCGTCTGGCAGCTTGCGGGTGATCTGCTGCCGAATGCGACGACGGACCAGCAGGTCGCGTCGGGATTCAATCGCTGCAACGTCACGACGAGCGAAGGCGGCAGCATCAATGAGGAGTTCGTCTTCCGCTACGCGGTGGACCGCACGGACACCACGATGGCGGTGTGGATGGGCCTCACGGCGGGCTGCGCGGTGTGCCACGATCACAAATTTGATCCGATCTCGCAGAAGGAATTCTACTCGATGTATGCGTTCTTCAACAGCGCCGCCGATCCGGGGATGGACGGCAATATTTTGATGACGCCGCCGATTTTGCGACTCAGCACCGACGAGCAGAAGAAGCAGCTCACGGATTTGGATCAGAAGATCGCGGCTTCGCAGACGAAGATCCGCGAGGCGATCAAGAGCCTGAACTATGTCGATCCCACCACGCTGAATCCGCCGCCGCCGGTGCAGACAAGCGAGACGGTGTGGTTTGAAGACGCGTTTCCGGCAGGTGCAAACTTGGAATCGAGCGGTGGTGATAAAACGACCTTCGTGAGCAAAGACAAAGGCCCCATCTTCAGTGGCAATACGGCGCTGAAGCGCACCGCGACCGGTGTGGCGCAGGATTTCTTTGCAAATGGCGCGAAGTTTGAGATTCCGCCGAACGGCAAGCTCACGACCTACTGCTACATTGATCCGGCGAATCCACCGAAGGCGGTCATGCTGCAATTTCACACCGCAGGATGGAATCATCGTGCCGTGTGGGGCGAGGAAGGCGCGATTCCTTTCGGCCAGGTGCGCACGCCCGAAAAGGTGCAGATGGGAGCACTGCCGAAGGCGGGCGAGTGGGTGAAGCTCGAAGTTCCTGCCGAGCGTCTTGGTTTGAAGCCGGGCATCAAGGTCACCGGCTATGCGTTCACGCAGTTCGGCGGCACAGTGTACTGGGATCACATGGCGATGAGTTCGCGCGTCGATCCCGCGAAGGATCCGCAATGGTCGTGGAAGGTTTGGACCGAGAAGAGCCAGGGCAAACGCATCGAAGGCCTGCCGAATGACCTGCAGACACTCGTGCGTGGCAAGAAAGCAGTCGAATGGCCGGAAAAGGAAGTCGCCCGCCTCAAAGAGTGGTGGTTTGAAAACGAATATCAGGGCGCACGCAGCCTCGTTGATGGTGTGCGTGGCGAGAAACTTGCGTTTGAGTCAAAGAAGAAGGCTCTCGATGAGGTGATTCCTGCCACCTTCGTCATGGCCGATCTACCGCAGCAGCGGGACAGCTTCATCATGGAGCGCGGCCAGTATGACAAGCCCAAGGACAAGGTCACTCGCGGAACGCCGGCCATCTTCCCGCCGCTGCCGAAGCAGGACAACTACAACCGCATGGACCTCGCGAAATGGCTGGTGAGTCCGCAGCATCCGCTCACGGCCCGCGTGCAGGCGAATCGACTGTGGCAGCAGTTCTTCGGGACCGGATTGGTAAAGACGAGCAACGACTTTGGCTCACAAGGCGAGCCGCCAAGCCATCCCGAACTGCTCGACTGGCTAGCAGTGACGTTTCGTGAGAGCGGCTGGGATATGAAGGCCTTTGTGAAGATGATCGTCACGTCGCACACGTATCGGCAGAGTTCGCATTGCTCGGATGCTGTCCTCCAGAAGGATCCGGAGAACCGTCTGCTCGCCCATGGGCCACGGTTCCGCCTTGATGCCGAAGTCGTGCGTGATTCGGCGTTGTTTGTGTCCGGTCTGCTGAGTCCAAAGATCGGCGGCAAAGGCGTGAAGCCCTATCAGCCAGAGAACATCTGGGAGCCCGTCGGTTTCGGCGGCAGCAACACGCGCAACTACATCCAAGACCACGGCGAATCGCTCTACCGCCGCAGCCTGTACACCTTCTGGAAGCGCACCGCACCGCCGCCGAACATGACCTCGTTCGATGCGCCGAACCGCGAGAGCTACTGCCTGCGCCGCGAACGCAGTAACACACCGCTTCAAGCACTCACGCTGATGAACGACGTGCAGTTCTTCGAAGCCGCACGCAATTTCGCCCAGCAGGTGATGCAAACCAACGTCAGTACCGATGCGCGCATCACCGCAGTCTTTCGCATCACCACCGGCCGCTTCCCCAATGCCCAGGAGGCCGAAATCATCCGCCAGTCGCTCGAAAAACACCTCGCCGCATATGCCGCGAAACCCGAGGATGCGAAGAAATCCATCAGTTACGGCGAATCGAAGCCCAATGAGAAGCTCAACCCCGCCGAACTCGCCGCTTGGACGATGGTGGCGAATCTCATGATGAATTTGGATGAAGTGGTGACGAAGGGCTGATTTACCCCTCAAACTCTGTCTCCCGATTCGCAGACGAGAAGCAGATCACCATCTCGGCGTCTTTGCCGTCCAGAGCATGGGCGTTATGCCATTGACCCGCAGAGATGGAGATCGTGTCGCCGGGATTGAGCAGGAACTTTTGATCACCCAAGCTGTGTTCGAGGCGGCCGGAGAGCAGGTGCAGAATCTCGTCGCAGTTCGGGTGGCGATGACGCGGATTGGTCTGACCGGCAGGAATGATCACATGGCCGAAGGTCATCGTGGTTGAGTTCCCCAGTTCGCGGGAGGCCAGCCAAGTGAGTTTTCCCCACGCTTGGTCGATCAAAATACCTTCGGAAAACGTGCGGATCGGGGAGGTGCTCATGGCAGCAACGATGCTCACTTTTAGCAGCCGGTTTCGACCCCTTTTTGGGCGGTTTTGCGGGTGGTAAGTGTTTTGTAAACCGCCCAACAATTATTGCTTCTATAATCCGAGACTCTAAAATGCCCATGTTCTCAATTCTGAAAGCCCAACGCACGCTGCCATGCCTAATGCATCACTCACTCCCCGGTTTCCAAAGTCTTCGTCCGGTCTGCTGCCCAAGCTTTTGGCGGGGATGCTATCGAGTCTGGTCGTGATGACCGGAATGGCGGCTGAGTTGCCTGCGTTTCGCAGCCTGTTTGTGGATCAATCCCTTCGTCCAGATGCCCGTTCGCTCGCCGCCTTTGACCTCAGCGTTCTGAATCCGCATGCCGAACTCGACATGGAACCGGGTCATGCGCAGGGGAACCGCTACCTCGCTTTGCTCGACCTCACGCATGTGCGCACTGGTTCACGTGGAGCCATGCTGGCCGCTGGCCGTCAGGTATCTTCCAAACCAGCAGAAAACGACAAACACACCCGCCTCGTTCACCCTACCGATCCGCAATGGATTGCTTGGGCGGTCGAGGCGCTGGTCGATCCAGCGGCAAAGAAAGGCTTCGACGGCTTTGTCCTCAGTCTCGGGAACGAACAGGCGGATGCGGCCTCACGCACCAGCGTGGTCACGCTCGCCGCCACGCTGCGTCAGCGTTACCCCGACAAGCACATCTTGCTCGATCTTCACATCGGCATTGGCATCGAAGCTATTCATGTCTCCGATGGCTTCCTCGCTCTCGGTGTTTATACCCGTGAAGGCAAAAACAACACGGTGGACTGGACACCCATCGCCGAGACACAGCGCCTGACACGCCTCATCCGCAATGTGCAGATGCAAGGCATGCGCGTCTTCGCAATCGATTACGCTCCTGCCGATGACCGCACTGCCTGCCGCGAAGCGCCTCAGAAGCATGGGTGCGCTGCCATTCATCACCACCCCCGCATTGAATGGCGTCAATCTCGGTCCGCTCGAAGAAATCTCACGCCGAGTGCTTGTGCTGCATGGTTGGGATGAAAAGCACGTCGGTGAAAAAGCAGCGGTACCTGAAACCACTCTTACCTCCCGCCTAATGCGTCAGTCGCTCGAATGGCTCGGCTGTGAACTTTCTTTCCAAGCCGCAAAGGGCGCAGACTTTCTGCCAAAGGACCATCACTTCACCGCTGTGATCCTCGATTCCACGTTGGTGCTCAGCAATGAGCAGCAGCGCACACTCGCTGCATGGTTGCCCTCACTGCGCGCCAGAAATATTCCACTGCTGCTCACCGGCATGCCTTGGACTGATAGCGCCGCCCGACAGCTTGCCATGCAGCATCTCGGCATCAGCGGCCGTGCACAACCCGCCTCACGCCTAGTCAAAACCAATGTCGCAAGCATGGATTCCACTTTGCTGCGCCCGAATGCGAAGATCGCCGCCCGCTCGATCGGTTTCCTCGATCTCGAAGCACCTGCGGATGCGCACATTGTCCTCGCTCTGCACGGACAGGATGCACTGGGATCGGAGCATCGGTTTGATCAAGCCTTCCTAGCCTCTTGGGGCGGTGCGTGGATCGACCCCGCTGGCGTAGCCGCAGATCCGCAGCTCAATCTGCCTGCTTTCCTCTCACAATGGCTCGGCGCAGATCACAGCGCACCTGCACCCGACACCACCACCCGCGAAGGCCGTCGCATTTTCTACAGCCACATCGACAGCGCTGGTTTTTCCGAGCCATCCACTCTGCCCGGCTTTCCACTCTGCTCCGAAGTCATGCGGGATTGTATCCTGAATCGCTACCTGCTGCCCGTCACCGTGTCCGTGTGCGAGGCCGAAATGCGTTGCTGGTTACCCGGACAACAAGCTGTGAATGCACCACGTCTGGAGCATGTCGCACGCAGCATTTTCGAAATGCCGCAAATTCAGGCCGCCTCGAACTCCTTCTCTCGCCCATCGCAATGGGCCGTCGGCATCGACATCACCAGCAAGCTCAACGAACGCGCCAAAACCGCTCGCCACGACATGGAACGCGAAATCGCTGGCTCCATGAGCTACATCCACCGCCGTCTGCTGCCGCTTGGCAAAGAAGTGAACCTCATGCTCTGGCCTGAAAATGCGCCACCCTCGCCCGAGGCGCTGCGTTTTTGCCGCTCCTTGAATGTCGAGCAGCTTCCTTCCGCATCCATTTCCAGCCCGGCTACCGCCAATTCGATCCGCATGGAACCATTCGCCGTGCGTTGCCGTTTTTCCGATGCGCGCACAGCGCAGGATCTTGCCACACTCGAAAAAACCTTCGACACCTGCGCTGGCGAACCGCTGCATGCTATGACTGCTGCTGCTTATGCTGCCAGCATTCGTGACGCACGGCTCACGCGCATCCTGAAGGCTGGTGACAATCGCTGGATCATCCTGAACGCAGGCGATAGCCGCACCGTGCGCCTACCAGCATCTGCTGGCGTCCCAGACATGGCACAGTGCCATGGCGTTTCCGGTTATAGCGTTCATCAGGGCCAGATTTACATCAACACCATGGGCCGCGCGCGCACCGAACTCGTCCTCACGAAGACCAAACCCTCACAGCACATTCATCTCGCTGAAAGCAGCACCACCGTCGAGTTCATGGAGCTGTCATCGCGTCGCGCCACCTTCCAGGTGCGCGATCTGCGCCCCGTTGAGATCGTCCTCGGTGGCTTCGAGCCGCGCGGCCAGTGTGCCTATCTCGAAAACGGTCGGCCTTACACCGCCAATGCCGACATCAACGGCATCGTTCATCTCGAACTCGCCTGTCGTTCCACCGTCTCGCTCCAATCGCTACCGCCCGCCACACAGGCCGCAATGCGCTGATCTTCTCACTCCTTCCGACTCTTCATGTCACGCAGCCCACGTCAGATATCCCTGCTCATCGTTTCCTACGCCGCACTCGCCGTTGTGTGGGGCTGGCGTTTGCATGCCGATGACGAAGTTCCGCTCAAACAGGACGCTGTGCTCGAAGCCACACGCACTGACATCGCCCGGCGTCTTGCCAATGCACCCAAACACCTGCAGCAGGCCGCCGTGTTTCAGCTCGCCATGCTGCCAGAACGAGATGTGCGTGCTTTGAACGACTGGCGTCAAGCACAGCCAGAGCAGAGACTGCGTCAACTCACCGTGCAGCAAGGGCCGGTTCACGCTCCTTGCCCGCTCAACACCGCGCTGCTGTTTGCCGAACTCATGCGTGTCGACGCACCCCTTATCGATGACAGCCGCCTGCTCGTCTCCGCCTCCGGTGAACGTCTCGAAGAATCGCACAAGATCGAAGCATTGGAACTGCTCGCCACTCAGGCCATCGACAACAATGAACTCAGTCTCGCCCTCGAAATCCACGAGCGTGCCTGCGAATCCCCCATCGCAAGCTGGCAGAACGTGCTCAATCTCGCCGAAGCTGCCCGCCTCGCCCGCCGTCCCGCGGCAGCGCTACGTGTAGTTAATGTCTGGCTCGATCAAGACAAACCACGCCTTGACGCCTCGCAACGCGAGGACGCACTCGATTTGCAAACCACGCTGCTGCTCGAAGGCACCCGTTATGCCGAAGCCGGTCGCATCGTGCTCGATACTCTGCGTGAGCTGAAGCCCACTGAGGCCATCCCCGCACGCCTCATGCAGCGCGCCGGGCTTGCCACCTATGCAACCGGTGAGTCAGATGAGCTGCTCCCCTGGATCGAGCGCCAACTCCGCACCTATCCCGATCATCAAGTCACGCTGGAACAAATCGCCACAGGAACAGCCATCACCACCGACTACCGCCACTGGCTCAGCGAAGCCGCCTCCATCGCCGATCTCAATCAGCAGACCAGCATTGCCTGCGAGATGTTCTTTCGCCTCGCCGCTGCGGGTGAAACTCGCGTGCTTGCACGTCTGCATGCTCTCGCGACGCAAATCGGTCGTGGCAAAGAACTCTCGAAGTTGCTCACCACACTGCAAACTCGTCCGTCGCAACCCATCTCGGCTCAGCAGATCGCCCAAGCCTTCGCATTAGGCAATGCTCCTGCTCCTGCACGCGATCTGCTTGCCGCACATCTCAAAACATCCGCCAATGACCGCGAAGGCTGGCGTCTTCTCACTCAGATTGATGTGACTCTGCGCGGCAGCTGCTCCGCACCTTTTTTGTGGGAGGGTTTTCTCAAACGCTTCGCCGGCGATGCCCCCGCCTTGCGTCAGCTTGCGCAGCTTCAGTTCGATGCTGCGCACTATCCCCAGACCCTGCACATCTTGCAGCAGATTACCAGCGATCAACTCGATGAAGCCACTCTCCGTCGCATCATCGCCCTTGCCATCCAGCTCGATGACATCACCACCGCGCATCGCGCTCAGCAGCTTCTTGTGGAATCCTCAAACCATCCCGCCATCAGCGATGTCCTCGCCCTCGCCAGCCTCACCCGCCAGCACCCTGATGCCGCCGCAGTTCAAAGCATCCTGACTGCCGCTGTTGCGAAACTTCCTACTCAAACGGCCCTCCACAAAGAGCTCCTCGCTACGCCACAAGCCGGTGAAGCATCTGAGTTTAATACGGCCGCAAAAGCACCATAAACAGCGCAACGCAGACTTGATGATTGCGGGCCGTCCGGCACAATCAGGGCATGCCCAAACGGATCCACGCTCTCCTGCTCCTCCTCTGTCTCACCGCAGGTTGCAACATGCTGCCGCAGGACGAATTCGGCCGCCGTCAGGTTTACGAGCGGCGTTTGCACAGCCTCGAATTCCCTGTCTCCCGCGCCCGCCTCTATAAAACCCTGCGTCCTGCCTCACCGGCACGACCCACGGGCAACAGTGGGTCCGGTTTGCTGACGGGCAGCGAGTTCTACCGGCTTGATGACATTTTCGTCGTCGAACTGTCCGTCGTTTACAAAGCCGTCGCAGGAGCCGGTGATTATTTCAATCCCGCCCCCACCATCGGCGGCCAGGTACGTGCCATCCTCGACGCCTCCCAAAGCATCGACAATTTCATGGATCGCGGCACGCCAGAACATCCGGCGGACATCATTCAACGGGCGCGCATCATGAAACGCCCAGCGTATCGGAGCGCGAGTTTTTAACTCGCCTGACTTTCCTGCTGTATTCGCGAACCGGAAAAAATGGCGAGTGGTCTTCGACACACGCGCGCTCCGTATTCACCCGTGTTTCTTGATGATCTGAATGAAGTCCTGCAAATACTCCTTCGCCTTCTTCTCGCCAACGCCGCGAATCTTGAGTCCGGCTTCGATCGTTTTCGGCTTCAGCCGCGTCATGAACTCCAGAGTCTGATTGTTGAAGATGACGTAAGACGGAACTCCTTCTGATTCCGCCAATGCCGTGCGGTGACGCTTGAGCTTCTCGAACAACGCATCATCGAAACCCAGCTCACGCGCAGCAAGTTCTTCGTTCATCGCCGTCTTGCCCTTCGGCTTCGTCATCGGCGCATGCATCGACGGCCAGCGCATCTTCACGTTTTGTCCGGCCTTCATCGCCGCGATTCCCTGTGCGGTGAGTGAGACAATGGGATATTCACCGCTGCTGGTCTCGATGAGGCCCAGTTTCTCCAGTTCGGCGAACAACGGATGCAGCGCCTGCGTGCCGACCTGCTTGAGCAGGCCGTAGGTGCTGAGTTGGTCGTGTCCGGCATCGACGATCTCCTTCGACTTGCTGCCCATGAGCATCTGGATGATGCGGCCTTTGCCAAAGCGGCCTTCCCAAGTGCCATCCGCATGCTTGGTGGACATGCGGGCGATACCGCTGAGCGCCTGACGCAACATCGTGACCTCTTCCGCCGTGCCTTCACGCGGTGGCTGCACACCTTCAGCCCGGCACACATCGCAACTGCCGCACGGCGCGCTCTCGGTCTCGCCGAAATAGCGCAAGATCTGCTCCTGACGGCAGGCTTTGTCGTCGTAGCACAGCTCGATCATCGACTTGAGCTTCGAACGGTCGCGGCGGTCTTTTTCGCGCAACGCGTCCATGTCGATCTCAAGATCACGCGTCAGCACCTTCGGCTGCAACAGCCGCGTGCCGCGAATGCGCTTCCCCGGAATGTCGAAACGCTCGATGTAGCCGTTGCGCGCGAGATGGCTGAGCGCCGAGCCGATCGCCATGCTGTTCTTGGCTCCAGCACGGTCGGCAATGTCATCAATTGAGGACTGCACCTCATGATTCGAGTCAGCGGCGCTCAACAACGTCTGATAAACATTCCGAATGATGTCCACGCTCGGGTTGTTGCCATCGATGAAGAACTCCTGCGTCTTCGTGTCAGCGAAATTGAAGAACAATTCGCAATGCGACGGCTCGCCATCGCGTCCGGCACGGCCCGCCTCTTGATAATAGGCCTCCACACTGCCCGGAACGTCGAAGTGAACGACAAATCTCACGTCGGAGCGGTCGATGCCCATGCCGAAGGCGTTCGTGGCCACGGCCACATCGGCTTTCTTGGTGATGAACTTCGTCTGGCGCGACTCGCGCTCCTTGTCGTCGAGTCCACCGTGATATTCGATCACCTTGGTCTTCCAGTCGCGCAACTCGGAGCCGACTTCCTCGACACGCTTGCGCGTGGAGCAGTAGATGATGCCTGTCTTGTATTGCGCGATGATTTTTTTCAGCCGCTCGTATTTGTCGCCGCCGCTTTTCGTGTGCGATATGTTCAGGCTCAGATTTGGCCGCTCGAAGCCGCGAATGACCACGTAGGGATCACGCAATTGCAGCGTCTTTAAAATATCGCCGCGCACCTCTGGCGTGGCCGTAGCCGTTAGCGCGATGACTTGCGGGCGATCCAGATGCTCCAGCGCTTCGCCGAGCCGCATGTAATCCGGCCGAAAGTCGTGACCCCATTGCGAGAGGCAGTGCGCCTCATCCACCGCAAACAGCGCGATCTGCACCTGCCGCAGCGCGTTCGTGAACATGCGGCTGCGGAAACGCTCCGGTGCCACATAGACGAGCTTATACTCGCCACGTCGCAGCGCTTCGATGCGTTCCTGCTGCTCGCCCAACGAGATCGAGCTGTTGATCAGCGTCGCTGGAATGCCACGCCGCTCCAGCGCATCCACCTGATCCTTCATCAGCGCGATCAGCGGACTCACCACCACGGTGACGCCATCCATCACCATCGCCGGGAGCTGATAGCAGAGCGATTTGCCCCCGCCCGTCGGCATGATCACCATCGTGTCGCGGCCACTCAGGATGCCCGCCATCACCGTTTCTTGACCATCTAGGAACTCGCGGAACCCAAAATACTTCTGCAACGCCAGTTTGGCGTCGTGGATCGGTGTGGAGGCTGCGGTTGGAGGGAGTTCGGACACGGGCGGTGCATCATGGATGCGCTGCGCGGTTCATCAACCCGGCAGACTCACTTCTCTTCCTGCCCTTGCTCGTTGCGCACCACGACCTTGTCCAATCCCAGCTTGTCGCCCGCGCAATGCAGGCATTTCACGATGTTGGCCTCCTCGTAATCGAGCGCCTCCTCGGTGCCGAGGCCCGTGACCTTGGGCAGCTTCGCGGCCTTGCGTTCGCGCACCAGCGTGAGCATGCGGGCGAGGTCAGTGCCGGATTTGTCGGGAAAAGTGGCCCAGTAGCCGGGTTTGAGGCAGGGAATGTCCAGCGGATCGCGCGTGATCATTTCCAGGTGGTAGTCGATTTGCGGATTGTGCTTCTCAAACAGCGCGAACATGCGCTGTAGATCGAGCACGCCCTCGCCCAGCGGTACTTCAGAGAGCAGAAAGCCGGTAGGCGTCTCCTGCACGGCCATGTCCTTGATGTGCGTCGTCACGGCAAAGGGCGCGAGTGTTTCAACGACGTGCATCGGATCTTCCATCAAGGCCATGCTGTTGCCGGTATCGACACAGGCGCCGATGTGCGGGCTGCTGAGGCGTCCCAGCAGCTCCGCCAGCTCCGCCGCTTGAAAATCCTTGTGATTCTCGATGCCGATGCGCACGCGTTGCCGCCGCGCAATCGGTTCCGCGAGTTGCATGGACTTGAATGCGTTCGCTTTGAAATGTTTGAAGTCTTCTAGGCTGGAAAACAGCTCATAACGTCGTCCACCGTTCGCCGAACGGAAGATCGTGGCCCCAGCTTCCTTGCCGAGACGCAACTCCTTGTCGAAGCGATCCACATCGCTCTCGTTCTTCGGCAGCGTGATGCTGCCTTCGAGTTTCAGGCCGTAGGATTCGCAGGTGTCATGCACCTTGCGGGCCAGTTCGCCCGTCCAGCCGTTGACCATGATCTGCAACGCGCCCACGCCGAGGCTGCGCACATGATCCAGCACATCCAGCGCGTTCTCAAACGGCGGACTCTTGAGGCTCGAGTACTTCCCCTGCCAGCGCTTCCAGTACGAATGAATGACAATCCCCATCCGCTTTCCACGCAGCGCCGCCGGCAGCGGCAGGGCTGCCAAAGCAGCGGCGGAAGTCAGAAAAGTGCGGCGTGTCATGAGGGTTCAAAGAACGTGAAGAATGCTGCCATCATTTCCTGCAAGCTTTCTGCCGAAGTGCGTCGATTTGCGACTCCAGATTTGAAAAGATGCCAAGCAGCCGGGTTTTGCATTGGGGAAGGGTGATTCTACCACCAAGGAAACCACTTCGACAAGCCATGCCAGAATTCATCGCCTTGGCGCATAGCGCAAAATCCGAAGAAGAGGGCGACACCAATGATGAAGGCCCAGAAGGTTTCTGTATATGCTTCAAGTTCTCGTAATCCTAGGAAGAAGGCGGTCAGAGCACCAAATGAGAAACCACATCCAAACCGGAGGCGTTTTTCAAATGCATCTGGATGATGATTGTCGCCCATCATTACTAAAAGTTACTCACCTCACCACTCCACCGACCCACTCGGGCTGTCGCTTGGCGAGGCAGTCGGAGAGCCAGCGGACGAGGTCGGCGACGGAGTCGTGCTTTTTGCGCAGGGCGTTGAGCGCGGGCCAGTCGATGCTGTGGCGGGGCGTGGGCAGGGTGATCTTCTGTATGCGCAGCAGATTGTGCACGGCTTCGAACTCGGCGGCGCTCATGGCGCGGAGTTCCTTGGCGGAGGGCAGTTCATCGAGCTGTGTGAGCTGGATGCCGAGGCTGCTGATGCCGACGCCGAACTGATGACCGAGGCTTCGCAGGGCATCGACAAGCGCCTCGTCATTGAGGCCTTCGGCGATGACGATCTCGCTCTGCAAGGTCCAGCGCGTGGCGCTGAGGGCCTGGAAGAAGTCGGCGCTGAAGTTTTCGATGGAGACGTTGAGCTTGAGCTGCACGCCGGTGATGCCGACCTCGGGGCCGCCGAGATGACGGCGCAGATCGAGCATGGCGGCGTCGAAGCGCGGTGCTTCATCGCTGCCGGTGTCGAGATCCCAGTCGGCGACGACGAGATCGGGGATGTCCCATTCGCCTTCCATGCTGGGTGCGCCACTGCTGTTGCGGTTCAGCAGGAAGGGATAGCGCGAGCGCTGGAGGCAGAGCCGCTCGTAGATGGCGACGAGGCGCAGGTAGCGCGACCAGCATTGATCGCTCTCGTTTTCGCTCTCGAAGAGGTTCTGGCGGGCGACACCGTTGCTGCCAGCGGCGGTTTTTTTCTGCCGCTGGTAGTAGCCCTGGCCCTGATCGACCTTCGCGATGGGCGAGGTGGGATCGTAGCTGAGGATGGAGAAGTGATAGCGCAGCGTGGCATCGCTGTAGCCTTCGCCGAGGCGCAAGCGCACGAGGCGGATAAGTTCGGTGCCCTTGATGGAATCCGCCGGATCATCGGGCAGAATTTCAGGGAGTAGGTGTCGCAGTTGTTCGCGCAGGTTCATCCGTCTAAGATTTTCACAGCATGCCGGAGCAACGCGGCCTTCGTCAACAACAGAAACGCATCAACCGTGCCGTTCTTCGCGGATGCTGTAGCGGGTGCGGCGGCTGTTGAGCCAGCGCACGCCGAACATGTCTGTCGTGGCACGCAGGGCACGATTGCCGAAGCCGTACTTGCTCACGCCGTGGATGCGCGGGCGGTGATTCACCGGCACCTCAGTGACACGCCAGCCCATGTTGCGAATGAGGGCGGGGATGAAACGGTGCATGCCGTTGAAGAGCAGCAGCGCCTCGCGGCAGTCGCGGCGCATGGCCTTGAGCGTGCAGCCGGTGTCGCGCACATGATCGCCAACGAAGCGGGAGCGCACGAAGTTGGCGATGCGGCTTTGCAGCCGCTTGAACGGCGTGTCCTTGCGTTTCGCCCGGTAGCCGCAGACGAGGTCGAAGCCTTCATCGAGCTTGGCGATCAAGGCGGGAATGTCGGCGGGATCGTTTTGCAGGTCGCCATCAAGCGTGACGATGACATCGCCTTTCGCGCCGTTGATGCCGGCATGCATGGCGGCGCTCTGGCCGCTGTTCTTTTCAAAGATGATCACGCGCACGCGGTCGCCGCGCTGCACGCGAGCGAGCGTCTGGTCTTTGGAGCCGTCATCGACGAGCACCAACTCGTAATCACGTCCGGCCAGCGCAGCGTCGATCTGCTTTTGCATCTCCACGACATTATCCTCCTCATTATAAAGAGGCACGACGACGGAGATGGCGGGTGAAGAAGACATGGGCGGGCAAAAGGGCGTCAAAAGTCGGGCGCTCGATAATCGTGGCAAGCGAAGATTTTCAGCCAGCGCACCTCATTGCCCGCATGCATGACACGGGCGATGGAAAGCACCTCGAATCGCACAAACCTGGCCTGCAAGGTCGCCGGCGGTGCGATGGCAGCGGGATCATCGGTGACAAAGATCGCACTGCGGCCGCCGTGCTCGCGTAGTTCGTCGTGCAGTGACTTCACTGGCTCGTTTTGGCCGAGATAGTGGTCGAGTTCGACGGCGAGACGCCAGTCGCTCGCGATCACGAACCACGGCGAATCGTCCTTCGTGTCCTTAAGCACGGCGGAAACGAGTTTCGCGCTCTCCCGCCAGCCG
The DNA here is from genome assembly GCA_947471905.1 of Verrucomicrobiaceae bacterium. Classification (GTDB taxonomy): domain Bacteria; phylum Verrucomicrobiota; class Verrucomicrobiia; order Verrucomicrobiales; family Verrucomicrobiaceae; genus Prosthecobacter. The sequence goes on along the minus strand of CANIZT010000005.1, from coordinate 3,197 downwards.
CGCATCGCCTTGGAAGGATCGGCGGTGAAAAAATGCGTGTATTCGGAGCCGGTCGTGATCTGACGCGAAAAACGCCACGGCAGGCCGAGCGTGCGCGGGAGATCAGATTGCAGCAGGAAGGCGCTTTGCAGTGCCGCGAGCACGACAGCAATGGTGCGCAGGCTGATTTTCTCCTCGCTGGCGACGCCACCGAGCACCGTGCCGCGATGCGCGAGGAGCATCGCGGCAAACAGCATCCAAACTGCGCCGCCCATGTCCGGCCAGCGGTCATGCGGGCCGTAGAGCAGATCAATCGCCGCCAGCGGCAGCAGCATCGCCAGCGGCAGACTGCGCTGTGACATCAGCGTGGCACGCTCAAACGCCAGTCGTGCCGCCATGACGAACAGCATGAGCAGCAGCGGCGAGGCGAGCACGATCCAGCGAAACAGATTCGGAACAAGCCGCCACTCCGGCCAGCCGAAACCGTTTTGGCATGTGAGCCAGTAAATCATCGCCAGCACCCAGCCCACGACCACCGCGATGAATCCTGATGCATGCAGGTGATGCCGCAGCCTCTCCGGCAGCGCAAACACCAGCGCGACTGCGAGCAGCGTTCCCAGCGCAGGAGGTTGTGCGAGCACTGCACCCACCATGCACGCCGCTGCGGCCCACCAGTCCCAGTGCAGCGGATGCGCATGCAGCAGGGCGATGCGCAGGCACAGCGCCAGCGTTGGCAACAACGCAAACATCAGCGTACTGGGAGTAATCGTTACCGCAGCGAGATTGAAGGCGGGTAGCACATTCACGATCACGACGGCCCAACCGGCACTCTGCGCATCAAACAGGCCGCGCATCAGCCGCCACACGGCCAGCGATGCCGCCAGTGCGAGCAGTGGCGCGAAGAAACGCACACCGAATTCGCCCGCACCACCGATCAGCATGCCAAGCTTCGCGAACAACGGCACCAGCGGCCCCATTTCGAGAAATCCGCCGATTTGCCCGTGTTTCACACGAAAAACCGCCAGCGCCTCGTCCGGCGAGAGCTCCAGCGTCGGCAGCAGCGCCCAGCGCCAGAGCGTGAGAAGGACGAGGGCGGCAAAGAGAAAGCGCTGGCGCTGCATGGTGGTTGAGCGCATTGAATAGTGGACACCGCCGCCATGTCAAAGCGTCGCTCACCCTTGTCATCCCTATGAAACGTTTCATTCTTCCCCTTCTGCTTCTCGCCACGCTGGCTCGTGCCGAGGACGCCCAGCCCAAAACTGCGGAGCAAATCCTGCGCATCGTGCGCCTTAGTTACGCTCTGCAAAATCACAAGATGAACGGCGAACTGCGCGACGACGCCACCGGCCGCCGCGAACCCATGGAACTCACCATGGACAACAAAGTGATGCGCTTCCGCTTCAAAAACGCACCGCCGGAGATCGTCCACCTCGACTTGAACACCGAGCCTGCCACGCTGTATCAAGTGCGCCCCGGCGGCTCATCCGAGGTTCCCGCCAGCCAGCATGGCGACAAGGTGCGCGGCATGGAGTTCAACTATGAAGACCTTTCCCTGGGTTTCCTGTACTGGCCACGTCCGCAACTGATGGGCGAAGGCCGCGTCAGCGCGCAAAAATGCTGGATCGTGCGCGTCACCAACCCGAGCCGCGACGGACCTTACTACGTTGTCGATCTTTATGTGCATCAGGCCAGCGGTGGTGCCGCCAAGATGGAAGCCTACGACCGCAACAGCAAGGTGGTGAAGCGCTATCAGGTCACCAAGGTGCAAAAGGTCGAAGGCGCGACAACTTTGAAGGAGCTGCGGATCGAAACCTTGAATCCCTTCAATGGTGACGTCAAAGGCCGCACCTACATGACGATGGATGACCCGGTGAAGAAATAACGCGCAGCATGGAACCGCCGCGCAAATTCAATCCGCATCCCTTCGCCTACCATCAGGAACTCGACGTGAGGATCGAAAACCTCACCAACGAGGGGGCCGGTGTCGCCCGTGTCGATGGCTGGGTCATTTTCATCCCGTTCACGCTCGCCGGTGAACTGGTGAAGTGCCGCGTCTTTCGCAATCACAAGAACTATAGCGAGGCCGACCTCATCGAGGTGCTGGAACCCGCGCCGAACCGCGTCACGCCCACGTGTGCACTCTTCGGCCAGTGTGGCGGCTGCCAGTATCAGCACCTCGCGTATGCGGAGCAGCTTGAGTCGAAACGCCGCCAAGTCGCCGAACTGCTCAAGCACATGGCGAAGATCGAGCATCCGGTGCGCGAAGTCATTCCCTCGCCCGTCGAATACGGTTACCGCTCCAAGATCACGCCGCACTTCCATCGCCCGAAGAGCGGCGGCATCGGTGCCATCGGTTTCCTCCGTGCGCGCACGCGCAATGCGATGGTCGATGTCGAGCACTGTCCCATCGCCATGCCCGAGTTGAATGCACAGCTCGCTGCCGTGCGGGAACGTGCTCGTGCAAACTCCGATACCTTCAAAAACGGTGCCACGCTGCTCATGCGCGCCGCAGCGAACGGTGTGCTCACCCGCAGCGATGAAATCGCCATCGAAGACGTGAACGGCATCCGCTTCGAGTTCCAGGCGGGTGATTTCTTCCAGAACAATCCCTTCATCCTGTCCAAGTTCGTCCGCCACGCCATCGACGAAGCCAAAGCCACCGGCGCGAAGCATCTCGTTGATGCCTACTGCGGCAGCGGCCTCTTCGCGATCAGCGCCGCAAGCGACTTCGAACAGGTCATCGGCGTCGAGATCTCCGAAAGCGCCGTCAAAAAAGCCGCGTACAACGCCGAGATCAACTCGCTCACGAACTGCCGCTTCATCGCCGCCGATGCGCAGCATGTCTTCAAAGACGTGCCACATGCCGGAGCCGACACCGTCGTGCTCATCGACCCGCCGCGCGCCGGATGCAGCCCGGAGTTCTTGCGGCAACTCTTCGCCTTCGGCCCGAAAGGTGTCGTCTATGTCTCCTGCAATCCCGCCACGCAGATGCGCGACCTCGTCTTGTTCACCGAGGCTGGCTACAAGCTCGGAACCGTGCAGCCGTTTGATCTGTTCCCGCAGACCAAGCATCTCGAATGCGTCATGATGCTGAGCCGATGAACCGTTTCGAATTCGCCACCGCCCAGCGCATCATCTTTGGCCACGGCGTGATCCGCGAACTGCCTGCTCTCACCGCTGAATTCGGTCCACGTGCGCTCCTCATCGCCGGCAGCCGC
>CANIZT010000004.1 GCA_947471905.1 Verrucomicrobiaceae bacterium | reverse complement strand
TGGCTTTGCGCACCTCGGGATCGTTGCCGAGGGCTGCGATGAGCGGATGATTGAGCGCATTAGCTGTCGCGGGGCTTTGTGCAGCGAGGCGCTGCCACATGCTGCCTTCGGGCCACAGGATGAGTAGCCGCGCGAGATTGGCAGTGGCCTTGAGGTCATAAGGATCAAACTTGGAGGAGAGTTTGCCGAAGGGCGTGCCATCCATGCGTTGGCTGAGACTGTGCAGGAAGGATTTGGCCTGACTCTCCAGTGCGCCGCCCTTTTTCATCATCTCGGCAGCGCTTTCCATGCCTTCGAGATTGCCTAGCAGCCGCAGCACCAAGCTACCGATCCAGAGCAATGCGCCCGAGGGCAGGAAGCTCATAAGCATGCCCTTCCAGCCGTTCATACCACCAGCGAGTTTTAGAAAGCCAAACCCAGCGAGGAGCAGCAGGCCTTTTCGGCATACAAAGTAAGTCAGCAGTCCAGCACCAACGCAGAGTATCAAGAGATGGTCCGTACTGATGCCAGAAGCACCAAAGATCGGCCCCCGATGCCGAAACACATAATAACCCGCTCCCACCGAGATGGCGAAAGTCAGCACGCTCATGATCTGCTGCATCACGCCTTTCACAAAAGCGATGCCAGCCGCAAAGCACATGAGGCCGATGGTTCCCCACGTCACCAAGGTGCTGGAGGGCAGCTTTTGGAAAGTGTCGATCACTTCGCTGGTCGAGGGCAGTGGCACGGTAGAATAATTGTGCGCATCGTAACACCTCCCGCCGCGCTGTCTCGCACGAAAATCTCAGCACAAGTCCTGCATCGCCATTAGCTTCGCATGTGCCGCGCCGCGATTGAGCAGTTCCTCTGCGAATTCTTTCCCTGCGGCCAGATCGCCCGCTTTGCCCGTGATCACAAACCCGGCCGCCGCATTCAGCACTGCGATGTCACGCTTCGCTCCCTTGATGGTTCCCGCCAGAACGCCTTCGAGAATGATGGCATTCTCTGCCGCATCTCCGCCAACGAGATCCTCAAGCTTCGCGTTGCTAAAACCGAGCGACTTTGGGTCAACCTTCATCTCGCTAAGCTTCCCATCCGCAAGCTGGTAGACCTCGTTCAACCCCAGCGTGGAGAGTTCATCCATCCCCTGCCCTTCACCTGCGCTGCCATGCACAATCCAAGCGCCTTTACGGCCCAGTTTGACGAGAATCTCGCCAAACACCCGCGTCAGCTTCGGATCGAATACGCCGATGAGTTGATAGTCTGGCCTTCCTGGATTGAGCAACGGGCCTAGCACATTGAAAATCGAGCGCTGCCCCTCCGCTGCGAGCAGCTTCCGCGCTTCCGCCACCGCCTTGAACGCCGGATGATACAGCGGCGCAAAAAAGAACCCGAGGCCGATAGTTTCGATGCCATGCACGACTTTCTGCACGGGCAGATCGATCTTGATGCCGAGCGCTTCCAATACATCGGCGCCGCCCGCCTTGGAAGTGATCCCACGGTTGCCGTGCTTCGTCACACAAACACCGCCGGCAGCCAGAATGAACATCGTTGTGCTCGACACATTGAAGAGGTGCAGCTTGTCCCCACCCGTGCCAACGACATCCAGCATCGGCCCCGGCAACTTCGCAGGCTCCAGCTTCGGATCGACCGCCAGCTTCAAAAACTCCTGCACAAACGCCGCGATCTCCGTCGGTGTCTCGCCCTTCTTCGCCAAGGCGCGCAGAAAATCAGCCTTCACACCTGAAGCCAAGGCCGGATCAACTAAACACGCCGCCGCTTCCGCGATCTGGGTATTGTTGAGGTCCGTTTTGGAGTGAAGCTGGTTGGTGAGCAATTCCATGATTTGATTTTGAATGCCGTCCCGTGTTTAGCAACCCTCGAACTTGAAACCTGAAACTTTGAAATCAGAACCGATTCTCGGCATCGACCTCGGCACCACGAACTCGCTCGTTGGTGTGGTCGATAGCGGCTTCCCCATTCTGCTGGCCGATGAAACTGGCAGCCGCAGCACGCCGAGTGTCGTCGGCCTCGCTGAAGATGGGAAAATCAGTGTCGGCGCTGTAGCATTGCGGCAACGAGCCCTGCATCCCACACGCACTATCACCTCGGTGAAACGTCTCATTGGTCGCAGGCCAGGAGAAGCCGGATGGACGCCGCCTTATTCTCTGAGTGATCTCAAAACATCGCCCGTTGAAGTTTCAGCGGAGATCCTAAAACATCTCAAAGCCGTCGCTGAGCGCGCGTTGGAACAACCGGTGTCACGCGCCGTCATCACCGTGCCCGCCTATTTCAACGACGCGCAGCGCAACGCCACCAGGCGCGCAGGTGAACTCGCCAGACTCGAGGTCCTCCGCATTCTCAGTGAACCGACCGCAGCCGCTCTCGCTTATGGCCTCGACAAGCTTGGCGAGCACCAAAAAGTGGCCGTCTTTGACCTCGGCGGCGGCACGTTTGACATTTCCGTGCTCGAAATGCGCGAGGGCACCTTTCAAGTGCTCTCCACCGCCGGTGACACCCAACTCGGTGGAGATGACATCGACCGCCTGCTTGCCGAATTCATCTCCGATCGCCTCAAATTGCCTCCCAATGACATCCGCGTGCTCGAAGGAGCCGAATCAGTCAAAAAGCGGCTCTCCAACGACGAAACGGCCTCTTTCCATGGTCTGCACATCACGCGTGCCGAGCTCGAAAGAATTGCCCGCCCTTGGATCGAACGCACGCGCCTGCACTGCCTGCGTGCGCTGAGTGATGCGGGCCTTAAGCCTGAGCAGCTTGATGAAGTCATTCTCGTTGGCGGCAGCACACGCATGCCACTCGTGCGTGATTACGTGCGCGAACTCTTCCAGCGTGAGCCCAACACCTCCCAAAATCCCGACGAAGCCATTGCGCTCGGCGCCACCATTCAAGCTGGCATTTTGGGCGGCAGTTTGCGCCAGGTCTTACTGCTGGATGTCACACCGCTCTCGCTCGGCATCGAAACCTTTGGCGGTTTGATGAACATTATCATCCCGCGCAACACGACGATTCCCGCCAAGGCCGGCGAGATGTTCACCAATGCTGTCGCCAATCAGGACAATATGCTCATCCGCATTCTTCAGGGCGAACGTGAACTGGCAAAGGACAACTGGGAGCTCGGCCGCATCGAAGTTCCCTTCCCTGCCGGCCCCAAAGGCAGCGCACGCGTCGGTGTACAGTTCAGTTTGGACGCCAATGGCATTTTGAATGTCCTCGCTCGTGATACCGCGACGAATACCGACTCCACCCTCGAAATCAGTGGCACGGCCATTGATGTCGAGGACGAACGAGTGGAGCAGATGATCGCCGAGAGCGTCGATTTTGCCTTCGAGGACATGAACGAGCGCATCTGGACCGAGGCGAAGCTCAAAGCCGAGGAATTGCTGCCCGCCGTTGATGCCGCGTTGGCACAACTCGGTGAATCTACCGAAGTGCGTGAGTGCGCCGCTGAAGTACGCCGCCTGCTCGATTCCCCCGAACACAATGCCGCAGCACTCAAGGCGGCGAATCAAAAACTGGATGATGCCACACAATCTCTTGCGGTGATGCTGATCGAACGTGCGATGGAGGAATCGCTGGTCCGGCGCGGACTGGTGTGATCAGCGAACCGCTCCAGTGCCGTTCTGCTTAAAGTAATCGTCGCGCATTCGGCGGAGTTCTTCGAGGCGGGAAGAAATCGCGGTATGCTCTTTGGCGGCTTCGATCTTTTGATTGCGGACGAAGTGGTTGTTGTCGCCGAGGCTGCGCCAGGGCCCGGCGGGAACCTCGGTCACATCCACAAAGCGCCAGTCGCAACGACCGCTACTGGACATGCCGAGGTAATCGCGCACGGCAGGGGAAATATCGAGACCAGCCCCGCGGTTGCTGGCATTCTTGGGGCGGGAACTGCCGAAGACATATTCATGGTCGTCGGTGACGAAGGGGCCACAGTCCTCCCATTGTGCATAGCAAACGCGGTTGCCGTAGCGAATGGCGATCCACTGCCCCTTGAGCACCGTTTTGCCAGAGCGGACGAAGCGCTGCTTGAACCACGGTATGACCTTGGAGGCCTCCGGCTTGTGAGAGTTGTAATCAACGCAGTCGTTGTAGGGCAGCGCCACATAAAACGGGTTCTGCCGTGGCGTGAAGCCGATTGGCGTAAAGTTATCTGTGCGCTTAGTGGGATCAGGATCGTCGTAACCACCGAAGTTTTGCATCCACTGTGTGTCCCATGAGCTTTTGTCGTTCGGCGTCGGGTTGTTTTCTGTCGGCTGCTCTCCTACCCAGAACACGGTGGCCATGATCTCGAGCTTCCAAGGATACCGGGCGTAACCGGTCTGCGGCATCGAGGATGAATTAAAATTAGGCACCAAGGAAGTAATGCTCCGGGGCTGCGGTTCAGGCTTGGTCGATGGAGGAGCCTCGCGCTTGGTTACAGCCGCAGCAGATGATTTGCTTTTCGACACCACCGGTTCTGCATCACGCTTTTTTAATGCCGCGACAGCTCCCGCTGCTGAAACCGAAGACACGCCCTGACCCAACGCCGAACTCGCCGTCGCTAGACACGCGGCGACGATCAAAGAACTGAATAAACGTTCGGCATTCATGGGGTTGGGTCCGATTGAGCAGAATTGTAGCAGCTTCACAGGGCGAACCGCAATCTGTAATTCGTCGTGTGCGGCACCGTTTCTTTGCAAGCCTGATGGTTTTGGTTTGCGAAGTAACATGCTATTGCATCGACAAAACGAACTTTGCGTCGTTCAAAACCCTCCGGAAGGAGTCTTTCGCCCTTCACTTGGAAGCAGTGGCAATAATCTCAATAGCGGCGCAGGGTGGAATCCTGCGGGGCATGCTCATTATCTGTTTCGGGATAATCCAGCGTGTAGTGCAGGCCCCGGCTTTCGTGACGGCGAATGGCGCACTCGACAATCAAGGAGGCGGTTTCGACGAGGTTGCGCAGTTCGAGGATTTCGCTGGTGACGTGGTTGTTCCAGTAAAACTCCTGCACCTCGCGCTTGAGATTGCGCAGGCGGGCAGCGGCGCGCTGGAGGCGCTTGTTGGTGCGCACGATGGAAACGTAGTCCCACATCAAGCGGCGGATTTCATCCCAGTTGTGGTAGATGACGACGAGTTCGTCATTCTCCACATCGCCGCTGGTCTCCCATGGCCGGAGTTCGTAGCTTTGCTCGGCGATTTTTCCCTGTGGCATCTTTTTGAGCAAATGCGCCACCGCACGCTGTGCCGTGACACAGCATTCGAGTAGCGAGTTGCTAGCGAGACGGTTGGCACCATGCAGGCCAGTGCAGCCAACCTCTCCCACCGCGCAAAGGCCACGAATGCTCGTAGCGCCATTCACATCTGTAAGCACACCGCCACATTGGTAATGTGCGGCAGGCACAACGGGAATTGGCTCTTTCGTGATATCGATGCCGACTTCGAGACAGGCCTTCTGGATGTTCGGGAAATGACTCGCAATGAAGTCGGCTGGCCGGTGGCTGATGTCGAGATACACGCATGGTCCGCCGGTGCGCTTGATCTCATGGTCGATGGCACGCGAAACGATGTCACGCGGTGCCAACGAGCCACGCTTGTCATAACGCTGCATGAATTCCTGGCCGTCCTTGCCGATTAATCGCGCGCCTTCACCACGCATCGCCTCGGTGATGAGAAACGAGCGCTTCTGCGGATGGTAAAGGCAAGTCGGATGAAACTGGATGAACTCCATGTTCGAGATCGTCGCCCCGGCACGCCAAGCCATCGCCACGCCGTCACCCGTCGCAACTCGAGGGTTCGTTGTGTACAAATAAACACGTCCGCAACCGCCGGTGGCGAGGATCACACGATCAGAGCGGAAGGTGTGCACATCTCCGCTAGTTTCATCGAGCACATACAACCCGAGCACACGATCCTCGGAAACGAGGCCGAGTTTCGCCGTCGTGATGATGTCGATGGCGTAATGATTCTCGTAGATTTTGATGTTTGGCTTCGCACGCACGGCAGCCAGCAGCTTTTCCGTGATCTCACGGCCCGTAGCGTCGGCAGCGTGCAGCACTCGTCGCGCCGTGTGTCCACCTTCCTTGGTCAGATCAAACTCCAGATGACCACTCTCCGACTCACGCTGGTCGAAATGCACACCCCACTTCACCAAATCAGCGATGCGGGCCGGTCCTTCACCCACAATAGTGCGCACTGCCTGTTCTTTGCAAAGACCAGCACCAGCGATCAGCGTATCGCTCACATGCTTCTCGATCGAATCCGTCTCAGCCGTGACGCAGGCGATGCCGCCCTGCGCCCAGTTCGAGTTCGAGTCCAAAGCCCCACGCTTCGTGACCATCACGACGTTGCCATGTTCTGAAGCATGCAGGGCAGCCACCAAGCCACCTGCGCCGGTTCCGACAATGATGAAATCCGCCTCGATCATGGATGCTGTCTGTCGGTGCGGATGATCTCACATGCAAGGCGCTACCATGCCGTGCCCAAACTCCAGCGTGTCGCGAGATCGAGCAGGTCAGGACGCAGTGGCCACTCATCGGCACGCGGTTCCTGACCTTCGTGGCGTTTGCTAGCGCCTTTCAGCGCCATGCAGCCCGTGTTATCGCCGATCTGTCGGATCGCTTCGACATCCTCGACAGTCAGACGCTGCTCTGGCAGGGCCGCGAGATCGTCGAGCTTGCTCTCAATGGTACGCGCGCCTTCGCCGTGCTCTTGAATCATGGTGGGCACCACGCTTTTTACGCCCTTGTTCCCCAGCGTCCACTGGCAGGCCAGTTGGAGCATGGTCAGGCCGTATTTTTCGGCAAAGGGACGCACTTTTTCGAGTTTTTCGACGCCGTGCTCGATCCAGTCACCCGGACGATGCGTGCGGTGGTCGCCATCGCGGAACTTGTGGCCGGGCTTCACGTCATCGTGGAACAGACCGCCGTAATCGACCACACGAGCCAGAATATCGACACTGTTCTTCTCCGCCGCGCCGAGCACATGCTGGCCGGGCCACGGCTCAAAGGGATTCAGAATGATCATCGCCCAGTCCATGCGATCACCGAAACGCTCGAAGCACTCGATCATGTCGAGCGTAAAGCCGTTTGCAGGCCCAGGAGCAATGCCGAGGCGGTCCGTGAGGCCCTCTGTCTTCAGCGCGGTGAAGGCATCCCACACTTTTTCGCTCGTGTAGGCGATGCTATCCGGGTTGTGAAGCATCAGCAGGTCAAACTTCGAGGTCTGGCAGCGCTCCAAGCTCTTTTCCGCTGCCATTTTGAGGTAATCGTAATACTTGTCCGGCCCACGCAGCGCAGGATCGGTGAAGCGTGGATAGCCCTTTGATCCCTGACGAATGCCCTCGTAAATATCATGCCCGATGATGCCAGCGAGGCAGTACTCCTCACGCGGGATGCCTTTGAGCGCCTCGCCCAACAGTGCGTCGGCACGGCCTACGCCATACACGTCCGCCGTGACGAAGGTGCGAACACCTTTCACGAACGAATCGCGCATGAGCTGCATGTAGTGCTCCTCGGAGAGCTGTTCTCCATAATGCATAAAGCGTCCGCCGCTCCAAGTGCCGTAGGCTGTTCGTGTCAGGTTCATAAAGTGTCGGGTTGGGTTTTGAGGGATTGATACATAACGAGTCCGCTCTGCGTTTCAAACGAGGATCGCAGGCACCACGCGACGGGCACAAGAATTGGCAAAATCGGCGGAGCTAATGGGCTGAATCTATTTCCCCGCCTCTTTAACCAGCAGATCGGCGATCTTTTCCGCCGAATTTTTCACCGTGAGCTTTTGGGCGGCCTTTTTCATCTCGCCTGCCTTGCGCGGGTCGTTGAAGATGCTGCGCACGGCATCGGCAAGCGTGTCGGCGTTCAGATCCTTCTCCCGCATCAGGCGTGCGGCACCGGCCTTGTCAAAAATCTCTGCGTTGCGGGTCTGGTGATCCTCGGCAGCGAAGGGATACGGCACGAGCAGGCTCGGCACGCCAAAGTAGGCCAGTTCTGCCATCGACGAGGCTCCTGAACGTGCAATGGCGAGGTCAGCAGCACGGTAAGCTAGGTCCATGCGGTGGCAGAACGCGGCGACGTGTTGCTTGAGCAGCGGAATCTTCGCATACACGTCGCGCACCTCCTCGTAATCGGTCGGACCGGCAATGTGCAGCACTTGGATGCCCATGGCTTCAAACTGATCAAGCGCCTGGCCCACCGCGCGATTCACGCCGCGTGCGCCCTGGCTGCCGCCCATGATCAAGAGCGTGCGCTTGTCCTTGTCGAGCTTGAAAAAGGCGCGTGGATCGTCGGTGTTCTGTTTGCGCATGCTGCTGCGGATCGGCGTGCCGACGACACGAACATCGTTATGCTTCGGAAAGTGCGCTTTGCACGCATCGAGACCACACAAAACAATGTCGCTGTAGCGAGCGTTGAGTTTGTTGGCTTTGCCAGGGATGGCGTTGCTTTCGTGAATGAGCGTGGTGCAGCCTTCTTTGCGTCCGGCATACAACGGTGCGAAGGAGGTGAACCCGCCCATGCCGAGCACGACATCGACCTCACGGTCGCGGATGAGCTTGCGGCAGGCCTTCGTGCCCTGCCAGAGCCCTTTGAGGAAGCCGATCATCTTCGGCGACCACGGTTTCGGCATGGCGAGGAACGGCATTTTCTCAAACCGCAGTTCCGGGTGTCCGGAAGCGGCCAGGGTGTCGATCTTCTTTTCACTGATCAGGAGGGTCACATCGTGACCGCGTGAGGCCAAAACCTCACCGACGGCAATGCCGGGGAACAAATGCCCCCCGGTGCCACCGCATGCGATAAGCACATGGATGGACTTCGAATTTTTCTGTTTCACTGAGATTCAAAAGGCTAAAGCTGTGGAGTCCAGCGGCGCTTACTGCGGATCACGGGTAGTTGATCCCACGTCAGATGCACGCCCTGGCGATGGATATTGATCAGGATGCCCACTGCGACCATCGCAGCGACAAGACTGGACCCTCCGTAACTTACGAAAGGCAGCGGCAATCCCTTATTCGGCAGCAAAGCAGTGGTCACGGCCATGTTCAAGAGCGCTTCCATTCCGATTAAAAATGTCAATCCAGCCCCCAAAAGCTTGCCAAACCGGTTCGGCGCATAGGACGAAACGACCATCCCGGCCATCACCAGCACCGCAAAAGCAAAAACCACAGCCGCCGTGCCGCGCAGGCCCAGTTCCTCGCCCACCATCGGGAAAATGAAATCCGTGTGCGCTTCGGGCAGATAGGACAGCTTCATCCGGCCTTCGCCAAGACCACGCCCCTCGATGCCGCCGGACCCAAAGGCCAGTTTGGACACCCATTGCTGCAAACCGAGGTCTTCTTTGTGCTTTTCGAGGTCGAACACCACCATCACACGCTCGAGACGATTCGGCAGGTATTTAATTCCCGCCCACAAGCCGCCCCCGCAGAGCACCACGATGATGGCGAGATAGCGCATCTTGGTGCCAGCCACAAACATGACGCCTAGACCGACGGCCGAGGCCAGCAGGGCGCTGCCAAGGTCAAACTCGCAGCCGATCAACGCCACGATCGCCGCCAATAGAAGTCCAGGTAGCAAGAAACCGCGCAAAAACGTGCGGGTCATCGCTTCATGCGTCGCATACCAGCCTGCCAGCGCGATGATCAACGCGATCTTCGCAAACTCCGACGGCTGCAACCGCAAGGACGACACACCGATCCAGCGCTTCGAGCCATTGATCTTCACGCCGATCATCGGTACGTAGCAAAGCGCCAGCAGCACCGCTGCAGTGACTAGAATACGCCAGCGCCAGCGCAGCCAGACATTGTAATCCAACAGCGCTGCAATCACGCATGCGACGACCGAAACACCCAGCCAGACCAACTGCCGCCACAACGTCACGTAATCCTGCGTCCCCTCCTGCGCGATCTCAAACGTCGTGCTCGCGAGCATCGTGATGCCCAAGGCGATCAACGACAGCACCGCTAGGATGAGAAGGATGATTGAGTGTTTGGCCATGGAGCCTGAAGCAATAAATTACTTGGCCGGAATGACTAGCTTCATGCCATCACGCATGGAGTTGGGGTTCTTGATGTTGTTCGCCTTCTGGATGGCCTCCACACTGACACCAAACTTCGTTGCTAGGCGGTAGAGTGTCTCGCCGGACTTGAGGGTGTGTGAACGGACCGGAGCAGCTTTGGCGACGCTTTTCGGCGGCGCATCAGCCGTGACCTTTTTCGCTGACTCGGTTTTTTTCGTGGCGGGAGGCGCGTCAGCAATCTTTTTCAGCATCTGCGAAGGCGGTGGCACTGGGCTGGGTTTGACCAATGCTTTGGGCTCGGCTCTGGCAACCTTCTTTGGTTCATCTTTGGGCTTTGAGACCACGGTCTTAGTCGAATTGCTGGCAACCGGCGCATTTTCCTGCAATAATGAAACGGCGCGTGGATTGGCAGGTGGTGGCAACGCGGCCACATTCGCCACAAGCGGGGAGGTTGTGGCAGGCGTGTCGGCGGCGGCGGCGAGTGATGAAGTCGAGGGTGGTTCCTCATGCGGTGCCATCAGAGACATCGGTGTCATGGCCGCAGCAGACAAGCTGGCCGGTGCATCGGCGGGCTTCACTGCCTCGCTCGGCACCTTCGTTATCGGTGGCTGATGATTCACTGGCAGCGCCTTGGGCACGTCGTCGCTGACCACCATTGGTTTCAAGGTCTTCGGGTCAACCGGAATGGCGTTCGGCACCGGTTGCTTCGGCACACGTAGCATCGTGCCTGGACCGATCTGAAGTCCTTTGTCGATCATGTTCATCTTGGAGATTTCCGCCTCAGTCGCGCCGAACTTGGCCGCGATGCTCTTGATGGAATCACCGGAGCGCATCTCATAGTTGTCAAACTGCTGCGTGTCCGCTGCCGCTTGCGCCTGAGCGTTGACGATTTCGGGTGCTGCCTGTGGTAGGCCCGAGGCACTGCTCATCGCACGCGCGGCCTGCGTCACGGTCTGCTGCGGCGTCTCGTCGTCGCCCATGTAATCATAAAAGATGATGCCGCTGATGAGCACGACATGAATGAGCAGCATGACGACAAACATGCGCGCCATGCCGGAGTTCGGCTCATGCTGGTTCCATTCACCTTCTTCCGTGACGAGCGCAACGCGATGACGCTGGCGCTCGCCTGACATGAGGTTCAGCAGCAGTTTCTTTTCTTTGGGCTGTGGTTTCGTCTTCATAAGAACTCGGAGCGTAGGATTGTCGGACTTTGGGGATTTAAAATTCATTTTAAGACCTCCACGGCGGCTCGAAACACGTCACCACGCTGGGCGTAGCCGGTGTACATGTCGAAGGATGAGGTGCCGGGACTTAGAATGATGGCATCACCTACCTGCGAGGCAGCGGTGGCTAAACGCACGGCATCCGCCATGTCGGTGGCGCGCTGGCAGGGCAGCAGATCGCCAAAAGTCTGCTCAAGCTGGCCGGCAATCTCGCCGATGAACACCATCGCACGCACCTGGCCGTTCAATTCGGCACGCAGCGGCGTGTAATCGAGCTCCTTGTCCTTGCCGCCGGCGATCAGCACGATGGGGCGCTCCTGCGATTTCAAACACGCCACCAGCGCATGCAGATTCGTCGCCTTGGAGTCATTGATGTACTCGCGGTCATGCAAGGTGCGCACCAGTTCACAACGATGCCGTGGCGGCTCATAGATTTCGAGCGCCTTCAGCATTACAGCGAACTTCAAGCCGAACACTTGACCTGTCATCAGCGCTGCGAGCACGTTTTCCATATTGTGCTTGCCACGCAGTTTCAAATCTGCTGCGCTGCCGATTTCCTGGCCGAGATGGTAAAATTTGCCCGCGCTATAAGTGTAACCAGCCTCGGCTCCATAGGCGGAGAAGGTCCAGCGCTGCGCTTTGCCGCTTGAGACGGTTTCACCCGCACGCACGATGACAACATCGTCCGATGTGACGTTTTCAAAGATGCGCGCCTTCGCGGCATAGTACGCCTCCATGTTTGGATAACGATCCAGATGATCCGGCGCGAAGTTGAGCCACAGGCTGGCTTTCGCGCGGAAGTTCTTGATCGTTTCGAGCTGGAAGCTGCTGATTTCGAGCGCGAGCACATCGTAGCGCACGCCGCTGGCGACGACTTCGCTCAAGGACACGCCGTGATTGCCACAGGGCAGCGATTTCATGCCGCAGCCGTTGAACAGCGCCGCAATCAGTTCGGTGCAGGTGCTCTTGCCGTTGGTGCCAGTGATGGCAGCCATCGGCATGTCGGTCAGGTTGAAGGCAAATTCGGTTTCCCCGACGAGTGGAACACCTGCATCCGTGAATTTCTTCGGCAATGGCCAGTGTTCGTCCAAGCCGGGGCTGATGATGACGAGATCAAAATCACCGGGTTTGACGACGAGATCACGTGCGGACTGCCCAAGTACGCATTTGAAGTCCTCGACCTGCTTCGCCTTGTCACCTTCGTCAAAAATCGTCACATCCGCGCCATGCATCCGCGCCAGACGCGCAGCACCAAGACCGCTGCGTCCAGCACCGAGAATGGCAAAACGTTGTGAGGCGTATTTCATGAATTAACGAAGCTTGAGCGTGGCGAGACCGAGCATGGCAAAGAGCAGTGAGAGCACCCAAAAGCGCACGATGACCTGATTCTCGTGCCAGCCGCCGAGTTCAAAGTGGTGATGGATCGGAGCCATGCGGAAGATGCGCTTGCCGCGTTTCTTGAAGCTCCAGACTTGAAGAATGACGCTCATCGCCTCCATCACGAACACACCGCCAACGAGTGCGAGCACGATCTCCTGCTTGCAACCGATGGCGAGCGTCGCAATGCAGCCGCCGAGCGCGAGCGAACCCGTGTCGCCCATGAACATCTTGGCCGGATGCGCATTGAACCAAAGAAAGCCGAGACAGGCACCCGCCATCGCCATCGCGACGATGGGCAGTTCGTTCGCGAGGCTGTTGTGCGCCACGCCGAGGTAGTCGGAGTAACGCGCATTGCCGCAGATATAGCCAAACGCGGCATACGCGAGCGCCGTGGTGACAGAGCAGCCGGTAGCGAGACCATCCAGGCCGTCCGTAAGGTTCACCGCATTCGAAGCACCGACGATGATGATGGCAAAAAACGGTACCGCAAAGAGATGCATGTCAGATATCACCGCGTTCTTCACGAAGGGAATGTAGAGCGCGCGCAGCGTGATGCCGTTGTCGCCAGGCACTGCATACGCGAACAACAGACCCGCCAGCACCGCCACCGAAGTCTGCCAGATGAGCTTGGTGCGCGCGCTGACACCTTTGGAGTTCTTTTTGCTGATCTTGAGATAGTCGTCACGAAAACCGAGCGCACCGAGGCCGATGGTCGTCAACAGAACGATCCACACCATGATGTTGTCCCACTTCGCCCACATAAGCGTGGCGATGACGATCGCGCCAAGGATCAGAATGCCGCCCATCGTCGGCGTGCCGGCCTTTTTGCCATGCAGTTCGTGCAGTTTATGCACTTCCTCAGCGGAGCGAATGGGCTGGCCGATCTTGAGTGAGATCAGTTTGCGGATCAATCGGTCGCCATACATCAGCGAGAGCACAAAAGCCGTCACAGCGGCACCGCCGGCACGGAACGTGTGGTAGCGGAACAGATTGAGGATTTTATACAGAGCGGCGTCTTCGCTGATCCATTGATGAGCGGTGAGCCATTCCCTGAGTTCGTAGAGCCAGTACATCATGAGGCGGAGAAGTGCGTGAGAACCTGTTCCATGCGCGCGGAGCGGCTGCCTTTGAGCAGCACCACGTCTCCCTCACGCAACCATTCGCGCAGACGTGCGGCGCATGAGGCGTGATCGGGAAAATGGCGGGCTTGCAGGCTGCTGTTCGTGCGTGCGGCGGCATCGCTGATGAGAGCAGCCTCATCGCCACCCACGGTGAAGACAGCGGTAAGATCAAGGGAGGCGGCGAATTCACCGACACGTCTATGTTCGGCCTGTGCAATGTCTCCTAACTCGCCCATGCGGCCCAAAACGGCCACGCGACGGGCTTTACCCAACACACTAAGCGTGCGCAGACCAGCAATCATGCTGTCGGGATTCGCATTGTAGGAATCGTCAATGAACTGGATGCCATCGATGACTTTGGGTTCCACACGGCCACCCGTGAGCTTCGCATGGTTCAAAGCATCCGCGATGTCCGCCGGTGCAATGCCTTGCCGCCAGCCCATGCATGCGGCGAGCGCGGCATTGCCGACCATGTGCTCACCGAGTATGGGCAGCCGCGTTTCAACTTTTTCGCCGCCGAAATCGAGCGTGAAAGTCGTCCCGGTCGCGTCAGCACGCAAATTGGAGGCGGAAACATCGCCACATCCCACCCCAGCCGTCGAAACGGTGGCCTGGCAGTGGCGGGCGATGACTTCGCTGTATTTGTCGTTCGCATTGAGTACGACAACACCACCGGCGCGCACATTGGCGGCCAGCGTGCCTTTTTCCCACGCAATCGCATCCTGCGTGCCCAGGTACTCGATGTGGGCCATGCCGATGTTGGTGATGATGCCGGCATCCGGCTGGGCGATGTCCGTGAGCACTTTGATTTCACCGGCGTGATTCATGCCCATCTCGGCAACGCAGCATTGATCGCCCTCACGCATGGACAACAACGTGAGCGGCAGGCCGATGTGGTTGTTCAGATTGCCAATGGTGGCGCGCGTCTGGCATTTGCGGGCCATGACGATGGCGGCGAGGTCTTTAGTCGAAGTCTTGCCGTTGCTGCCGGTCAAACCAATGATCAGCGGCGCATGATGCTGGCGATAACCGCGCGCCATGTGTTGCAATGCGAGCAAAGTGTCGCCCACTTCGATCACGGCACACGGCAGTGGTCCCCAGGCAGGATTGACCTTGCTGACGACGACGGCAGCAGCGCCAGCGGCGGCGACTTGCGGGATGAAATCGTGTGCGTCGAACTTGTCACCGACCAGCGCGACGAAAACCTCGCCTGCGGTGATTTTGCGCGAGTCCGTGTTCACATTCGTGACCAGACGCGTGCCATCGCCACGCAGATTACCTGCGGCGAATTGGGCGAGAGTCTGGAGTGAGACGGGAATCATCGATCAAAACGGTCTGGGCGATCAAAGCCGCCGCGCATGGCTTCGCGTTCAGCGGCTTTTTCTTCGCGCTCCTGCGCGCGGGTGGCTTTGAGCTCGTGGAGGAAGTGGCGGGCGATCTTGCGGTCGTCGAAGGGATGCTTCTTGCCCTGAATGTCCTGATAATCTTCGTGTCCTTTGCCGGCGATGAGCACGAGATCGCCCTCCCAAGCGTTTTCGAGCGCGGTGTGGATCGCAGTGCGACGGTCGGCGATGATGGCGTGTTTTTGCGGACTCTTGAAACCGACCTTCGCGTCGTTCAGGATCTGCTCGGGGTCTTCCGTGCGCGGATTGTCTGAGGTCAGCACGCAGATGTCGCTGCCAGCTTCGGCAGCGGCAGCCATCTTCGGGCGCTTGGTGCGGTCACGATCACCACCACAGCCAAACACGGTGATGAGGCGGCGCGGTCGCAGCGCACGAGCGGTGCGCAGCGCATTCTCGAGACCGTCAGGCGTGTGCGCGTAATCGACGAAGACCTGGAAGCGTGAGTTTTCGGAGACGCGTTCCATGCGTCCTGGCACCTGCGGGGCATTTTGTAGATGCTTGATGGCCTCACGCAGATTCAAACCGACGCCGTGCGCGGCGGCGAGGGCACCGAGGGCATTATACACATTGAAATCGCCGATGAGCGGCAGGCGCACGAGGAAACTGCGGCCTTTGGCCTCGAGTTCGAACGTGGTGCCGGTGAGATCGTAGCGCACGTTGATGGCGCGGAATTCAAGACCCACACCGAAACCAAAACGTGTGACGCGACCGGTGTGTTCAAAGAGCTGGGCCAGTTTGCGGCCCCAGGAATCGTCGCCGTTGATGATCAGCGCCGAGCGTTTTGATTCGGCGGTGATTTCAAACAGACGCACTTTGGCCTCGAAGTAATTCTCCATCGTGCCGTGGTAATCGAGATGATCCTGCGTGAGGTTCGTGAATACGGCGGCGGCAAACGGCAGACCGAAGACGCGATCTTGATCGAGCGCATGCGATGAGACCTCCATGGCACAGGCACGGCAGCCATTGTCACGCATGTCGGCGAGCAACCCCTGAATTTCTAGCGACTCAGGCGTGGTGTGCGTGGCCGGCAACTGTTCGCCATTGCCAAGATCGTAAAACACCGTGCCAAGCAGGCCGCTGCGCATCTGGGCGGTGTTGAACAGATGATGCATGAGGAAGGCCGTGGTGGTCTTCCCATTGGTGCCGGTGACACCGGCGATGACGAGCGATTTGGCCGGAAAATCCTGCAAAGCCGCCGCTGCTTGCGCCAAAGCGATGCGCGAGTGGCGCACATGCACCCACGGCACGGTCACATCATCCGGCGGAGCTTGTTCAGCGATGATCGCCGCCGCACCGAGTTCGATGGCTTTGGGAATGAAGTCGTGTCCATCTGCATGCGTGCCACGCAACGCGACGAAGGCGATGCCGGGACCGACTTTGCGTGAATCGTACGCAAGGCCGGTGATCTCGGTGTCGAGGCTGCCGGAAACAGCGGGTTTGCCAAAATTCGGTATGAGGTCGCGCAGTGTCATGGGGCATCTCCTTTCGCTGCGACCTTGATCGGGCGCTCGTGACGGATGGCGAGGTGATCGAGCGTCTCATGCACGACTTCGGCAAAGATGGGCGCGGCGACACGACCGCCACGGATCATTTTTTCGCTCTCGGCCTTCGGATCATCGAGCATGACGAGGCAGGCGACCTGCGGCTTTTCCACGGGGGCAAAGCCGACGAAGGAAGTGAGATAGGAGCCTTCGATATAGCGCCGCTTTTCGGGGTCATAGCGACGCGTGGTGCCGGTTTTGCCAGCGACACGCACATCAGGCAAGGCCGCGCGGCTGCCGGTTCCTTCGAGCACGACGCCTTCGAGGAAATCACGCAGAGAAGCGGCCGTCTTCGCGGTGCAAACCTGCCACACGGGCTGCGGCGCCGTCATTTCGACATCGCCGTTTGGCTTCACGACGCGGTCAATGAGGCGCGGCTTCATGAGCACGCCGCCATTCGCGATGGCACCGTAGGCCAAGCACATTTGCAGCGGCGTGACCGAGACCTCATAGCCGATGGGCATGCGCGAGTAGGTGGTATTGCTCCACTTGCCAGTGTTCAAGTAACCGGCTTTTTCTCCGAGGAGACCGAGTCCAGTAACGCTGCCAAAACCGAAGCGTGAAGCATAGTCGAGCATCATGTCCTGACCGACACGCTTGCTGATTTTGTACATGCCAATGTTACTGGAATGCACGAGCACGCCTTTGACCGTCTGCATGCCGAGCGGTTCATCGTCGCTGAGCTTCACTTTTCGCACGGGGTCTTCATAGAACATGTTGCCGCAATCGATCTTGTCGTTGGGTGTGACCTTGTTGTTGTCGAGCGCGGCAGCGAGCGTAACCACCTTGAAGATGGAACCGGGCTCATAGGGGTCAGCGATGACGTGATTGGTCCAGGTACTGACATCGGGGCTGTTCGCATCGAGATGCGGACGTGCGGCCATCGCCAGAATGGTGCCGGTGGCGGGCTCGGTGACGACAATGACGACGCGGCGGGCTTTGTTGGCTTTCCATGCTCGCTCGCAGATGGCTTCGACGTTATCCTGAAGCTGCATGTCGATGGTGAGATGCACATCGCTGCCGTGTTTGGGCTCGACGACTAGACCACGGTAAGCTGGAAGTTCGTGACCGGACTTGTCGCGCTCAATATACTGCTCACCAGGGATGCCGGTGAGTTCGCGATCCTTGAGACGCTCGACGCCCCAGCGGCCTTTGTTGCTTGTATCCGTGTCCCCAAGCACAAGAGAGAGACGATCACGTGCAGGAAAACGACGCGCGATGGTTGGACGCAGATGGAGGCCGACGATGTGCTCGGCCTTGAACAAAATGTCCCACAGCTTTGCCTGATCCTCCTCGATTTGTTTGGCCAGCACGATCTCCGGAGTGTCAGATGCGATTTGTTGGCGAATTTCTTTCTCAGGCAGCGGAAGAATGCCTGCGAGCACCTTGGCAACATGATCGTGATAAGCGGCGATGGTTTCAGTCTCACTGAGCTGCGCACGCAAATCGACGGCCCGCATGCCCCGAACGGCTGCGAGATGATGACGCACTGTGATGATCTCACGCAAATGCGTGCGGTCGGTGTAAAGTTCACTCACGTCCTCGTCATGCGCGAGGTATTCGCCGTTGAAGTCCTTGATGGCACCGCGATGCGCGGGCAACACGATGTGGCGTTGGTACTTTTTCGCGGCGAGAGCCGTGAGACGCGGCGCTTCCTTGATCTGGACGAAGGCAAGACGCCATGTCACGAGCGAAAAGCCCGCAAGCAGCGCAAACAGCAGCAGAAGCATGCGACGGCACACTGGGCGGTCACGACGAATCTGCGTTTGATTTGGTAGAGGCTGGCTCACGGATGCTGAGGCATGGTTTGTGCGATGGATGGATCAGATGTGATCGAAGCGGTGGCCTGCGGAAGCGGTTTGAGCATGAGCAGGCTGTGTTTGGTGATCGGGCGCAGTAGTGTGCCAGAACTGGTCAGACGCGGCTGCACGCGATCACGAGTGAGCATTGTTTCGATGCGGTTGTTCAAGGCAACGATTTCGGCCTGTAGCAGGCGTGCCTCGGATTCGACCTTGCGCTGTTCTTCACCAAGGGCGCGCACGCGGTTTTTGCTCACGACAATGCCTAGACCGGCGAGAGCCAGCGATGCAACGACGAGCAGGATCGCCGTGATCACCGGCAGTCCAAGGTTGTTGCGGTAGCGATTGCGTTGACTTGGTTTCATGTAGGAAGGCGCTCGGCGACGCGCAGCACGGCGCTGCGAGCTCGAGGGTTGCGTTCAATTTCTTGTGCCGATGCTTGAACCGGCTTGCGAGTGATGAGCTTAAGCAGGCAATCGGGGTTTTTGCGTGCCTCGGGCCATTCTGGGCGATCGATAAACGGTGCCGAGAGATGCTGAAGTGTTTGTTTAACGATGCGGTCCTCCAGCGAGTGGAAGGAGATCACTGCCAGCCTGCCGCCGGGTTTCAACCAACGCGGTGCTGCGGCGAGAAAATCGTGCAGCGCGGCCAGTTCGTCATTCACCGCGATGCGCAGCGCCTGAAAAACGAGTGTAGCGGGATGACGCTTGCCGCGCTTTGGCGATGCGGCGGCAACGATGTCCGCGAACTGCAAGGTTGTTTGAATGCGATGTGCGGTGCGGGCTTTGATGATTGCACGTGCAATGCGGCGTGCGTTTGGCTCCTCGCCGTAGTCAAAGAAGATGCGCATGAGTTCGGCCTCATCTGCGGTGTTCACCAAATCCGCCGCTGTGGGTGGCGAATCTGTGTCCATGCGCAGATCGAGCGGACCGTCCCGCATGAACGAGAAACCACGTGCGGCGTCATCGAGCTGATGACTCGAGACACCTATGTCCACCAACATGCCATCGAAACCTGACACACCTGTTTCTTCAACGATCTGCGGGAAGTGGCGGAAATTACCGCGCAGCGCACAGAATTGAGCCGCGTAGGGTTTGAGGCGCTCCGTAGCATGCTTGAGCGCATTCACATCCTGATCCATCGCGACGACGCGTGCACCATATTGCAGCAGTGCTTCAGAATGCCCGCCACCACCCAGTGTACCATCAAACATGAGCTTGCCGGGAGCGGGCTGAAGCAGCTCAATCACCTCCGCGAGCAACACCGGAGCATGATAAAAAGGCATATTTCGCGAAAAATGTTCGGGAGGACTAGGTTCGAGCGAGCCCCCGCCTCCCCCGGTACCCGGTCGGGTAACCAAAGTGCCACGCCCCCACGGCATGAGATCATCCATCGCGTCAGCAGTGCCAAACCAAGGCCAGCCACCCACTTGAGAAAATCCAATCAGTGTGGAAATCTCACTCAGCCATGATCGCACAAACAACCGCCCCTTCCGACTTGGCCGGTTAAAGAGGCGCGGCAGGGAGAATCCAACTGCGGGAAGCGCGTTCATAGGAGTAGCAGAAAACGAATCGGTCATCCAAGCGAAAAAGGGTGACAGACAGCGCGCGGACTAAAAACTTAACTAATCCTTATAATCTAGGGGGTGCCGCCTTGGCAATCCTCTATTTTCAGAATTTTTGCTTCCAAATAGAATTACTCCAAAGCTGTTCATTCGATCAACTGGAGGTTTTAGATTTACCCTCAAACTAAGTTTCATGATCTGCCTTCTAGCAATCCCACGAAGGAGTCTCGCGACTTTCGATGAACTGCTGCAACACAGTCTGAGAGAGACCAATCACCATCAATTGTCCCGGCGCCCTCACAATAATTAACGACACCATACCAAGAGGAATCTCGACAGATGGCAGGGAATATTGCTAGCCTCGCGGAAATTGAAACAATTCCGACCCACCAACCACCATGGCCAAAAAACCTGCTCCCAAAAAAGCACCAGCGAATAACAAGCCCGCTTCAGCCAAGAAGCCAACCCTTGCTAAAAAGAAGCCGTTGCCGGTAAAGAAAGCAGCCGCTCCCAAGAAAAAAACCGCGCCTGAAAAGAAGCCGGTGGCCGTGAAAACGAAAGCGCCATCCAAGCCCAAGCCAGTTGCCCCAGCCAAAATGCCCGAGCCAGCACCCGTGTTGAAGCCCGTCTTTGAAACACCGGCACCCAAGCCAGCGCCACCACCGCCGTCTCCCGCAGCGCCCAAAATTGTGATGAAAACCGGCGCAGGAGGTGCCGCATCTCTCACCGTCGCCGCCCAGGCCTCAGCTGGAGCCGCTGCCAATGGCAGCACGCATCCCGCCAACATTCTCGTGCTCGTCAGTAGCGGTGGTTGGCCCGTGACCGACCTTACCAAAGACCACTTCACGCTGATGGAATATTTCGAAGTTCCAGGCCAACAAGCTCCTTTCAGCAACAACGTCACCTCTTTCCGCAACGTCGGCACTGGTGCCTACCTGCTCCAAGTGAAACCCATCAACGGCGCACCGTGGCGGACTGGTCATCACTTAGCGCAAATTCTCGTTTCCTCCGCTGATGACCGTCAAGGTCAGGGCGCAGTGAAGCTGATCATTCGCTGATTGATCACCCAATGATTCGCTATCGACAGGACCACTGGCTCCGCTAGCATGCGCGTCATGAATCGTCGTTACTTCCTCGCGCAATCGCTTGCTGCCACCGCGACTCCCTCGTTCTCACGAGCCGCCATTCAGGGCGGAAAACTCGCCATTGGCCTCGACCATTTCTCCGTTCGCGCCACAGGCTGGAAGGCAGCGCAGTTCATCGACTATGCCGCGTCGCTGAAACTCGACACCATGTTCATCTCCGAACTGCATGTGTTTGAAAACTTCGAGGAGACCTACCTGAAAAGCCTCAAAGAGCAGGCCGACCGTGCCGGACTGAAGCTCTACGTCGGCACCGGCAGTGTGTGCAAAACCTCCAACACCTGGAAGGACATTTACGGCACGCCCGAGGAACACCTCGCCCTCACTATTGGCATCGCCAAGACGCTTGGCTCGCCCGTGGCACGCTGCTATCTCGGTAATCAAAAAGACCGTAGCACTGACGGCGGCATCGAGAAGCACATCGAGAACACCATCAAGAGCATCAAGGCCAACCAATCCCGCGCCGAGGGTGAAGGCATCAAGATTGCCATCGAAAATCACGCGGGCGACATGCAATCGCACGAGCTCAAGGCGCTCATCGAAGCCGCCGGCAAAGGCTACGTCGGAGCCAACATCGACCCCGGTAATGCCATCTGGGCGCTCGAAGAGCCAATGAAACATCTCGACGTACTCGGACCTCTCACCATCTGTAGCAGCGTGCGGGACAGCATGCTCTGGGAGGATGAAAAAGGCGCGGTTGTCGTCCAATGGACCGCCATCGGGGAAGGCCTCGTCGATTACAAAGCCTACGCCAAACGCTTCGCTGAACTCGCCCCCGGTGTTCCATTGCAAGTCGAAACTATATCCGGATTCGCACGCCCATTTGAGTACCAGAAGGACGAGTTCTGGAAGATTTTCCCCAATCACCGCGACACCCCCATGTTCAAAGCCTGGCTCGACATGGCGAAGCGTGGCAAAAAAATCGATAGCTTCAAAGCCCCCGACGGCCCGGGCAAAAAAAACTCCGAAATCGCCTACCAAAAAGGTGAAGCCGAGCGCAGTTTTGCTTGGCTTCGCGCAAATGTGTGATTGCACATCGCTCATCTTCGCGATACATCGCCTTACACCCAACGCATGGATAGCTCAGTGGTAGAGCGGCTCGTTTACACCGAGTTGGTCGGGGGTTCGAATCCCTCTCCGTGCACCATTTTTTGAGATCACTTCGAGGTTACTTTCATCCACTTCGTCGCCGCCATTCCACTGGCAAGTTCCTTCACTCGAATCTCCCAAGTCCCCGGATCTTCATTCGGAGCCAGATTCAACTGCAAATCGACGATGCCGTTCTCCGCAGCAAAAAAACCGCTGCCCTCAGCTAATTTCCCGCTCGCATCGCGAATCTCCACGCGCACGGGGATCACGGCTTTCGTCGGCGCATCCTGCGTGGTGGTGATTTGAACCGTGATCTTGGCGGTGTTGCCAACCACCGCGCTCTCCGGCGCCTCAAGCTTGATTCCCATCAGCGGTTTCGTTGTGACCATGAAGATTTTTCCGTCGCACGGGCCTAGATTCACCGGCCAGCTCATTGACCCGTCCTCGCCGCGTTTTGGCACGATGAACTGTGCGCCCGTCAGTTCATAAACATTCGCCGATTCCGCCTTCAAACTCACGATTCCCTTCGAGGGAAACCCGTTTTCCATCACCAAGCCATGCTGGCCGACATAGGTGCCATATTCGCGTTTGTCGTTCACAACAAACACATACGTCGCGTCACCAAACTTCCGCATACGCACAATGATTTCGGGATTGTCGCACATCACCTTCTGCGGCAGGGCAAAGCCGCCTATGGTCTTCGCCAGCTCCAGCACCTGCGCTTTGTCCTCATCGGCTTTTTTGACGCGTTTGAAACTCGGCAGGGTGAAATCCGCCTTCAACGCCGGACACAGGAACTCATCCGCCACGATCTTACCGCCCTTCTTCTGCCAGTCTTGGATGCGTGTGACCACGGCCTTCGTCAAAACATCGCAGTAGGGCATCACCAGCACCTTGCGGCCGCTCAGGCCGTTTTTTAGCAGCGTTTCTTCATACATGATGTCCGTTTGCACATGCGCATACTGGAGCGCGAGCCAAACATCCGCCGCCCAGTCGGTGTTGGAGCCGTAACCACCGCGATGTGCGAACATCTGCGATGTAAAACTCTCCAGGAACACCACCTCGCTGCGTTCATCGGGAATCGCCATCAGAGTCGGCCCGAGCGGCTCAATCACGTCGTGAATCAAACCTTTGAGCACATGCACGGTGTTCGGATTCGTGTAGCGATAGGTACCTGTGCTGTCTGTCGGCACCAGCGACTGCCAGCCGTGATACATGATGCCCTGGATGGGCCGCGCGATCTTCGTCCACAGCGCTTCCTTCAAATGCATCGGCGCAATCGTAATGTAAGCCGCCTCGGGATCATGATCCTGCCAAGCCACCACATCGCCCGGTGCCTTGCTGCCAATCGGCGCGGTTTGTGAGCGATACCAAATGAGCTGCGTCATCTTCATCACGCGCTGGTTCTTGCCCGTGGCAGCGCTCATCGCGAAAAGCTGGTCTGCGCACATGCCGATCTTCTGCGGATCGGGATAAGTGTAGGTCCAATGCGAGATCACATCCACGCCACCGCCCGCGCCGCTGATGCTCGGCTGCCGCACCGCCGGATCAAAGAACGTCCACACCTTGCTGCCGCTCTTCACCCCTCGACTCAGCGACGTGTGCAGGCCGTTCCAACCATCGCCCATCGTCCAGAACCAGCGGTAGTATTTCAAAATCGGATGATCATCGGTAATCACGCGATCCGCCGGAAAGTCCTTTAGCTTCGTCCAGTCCAAGCCCCACTTCGCCGTCACCTCTGCGGGTATGTCCGCGCCAGCGAACTTCCGGTAAGCCTCCACATCCACCGTGTTAAAGCTCACCTGATTGTTGTCACGCACCTCCGAGTCGATCAGTGCCGAGGTGAAGGCCGGATGGTCGCCATACGCCTTCGCCATGCTCATGCCCACGCTTTGGAAAAACGGCGCAAACTCCGGCATTGCAGCGTCGATGTCCTGCCGCGCATACGGCTTACCGGCACGATCCACGCGCAGATTTTTCGGCTCGCTCTCCAGCACACTCGCTGGCGACAAACTCGCTACCACTTCCAGTCCCTTCGCCAAGGCTTCATCGAGATGACGGCGGTTACGCTCGATCACTTCGGGCTTGCCCGGCGGCACCACCTTCTTCTGTGTCCAAATCTCGCCCGCATCCGCTCCCAAGCCGATGAAGTGCGTGAAGCCGATGTCCTTCAATCGGTCCATCTCCTCCGCATTAGCGCCCCACATCACCACCGGCATGCGCGGCACCAGACGCGGCACGATTTCAAACTCCGCCGTCTGCTCCGTCGCATAGTCGCCGATCGAAAACTTCGCGCGCATCACATAACGCTCCTGTTTCAGCGCCGTATTCACCGTGTACTTCGCTGTGAAGCTCTTTCCTGCCGCCAGATCCGGCACGATGAAATTCTCCTCCTTGCCGCCAAAATTTAGTGTCAGCTTCGCCGCCTGCATCGTTTCACGCCGCAGGTTCGTGCAGACCACCTCCACCGTCTTCGCTGGCTCCATGCGTCTCCACACACTGCGGCTGCTCACGATCTGCATCGTCACCTGCTCAAAACTGCGCACGCCCTCGCAGATGCGCACTTCATCGATCAGCCCTGGAAACCCGCCGTAGTTGCTGCCCAGCCGATCGCCAATGCTCAGTGGCTTCGTCCCCGGCACCACCGCACCATAGCCGTTCAACTTCATCCCGCCCGCTGCCACGCCATTCAGATAAAATTTCCCCTCGCCCGCGCCATCATACGTGAAGGCCACATGCTGCCACGCATCCGTCGCCAGCTTCAGTGCCTGCGACGTGATCGTCTTCGATTCCGCGCCGAAGCCCAGCGTCACCCACATGCGCCGCAGACCGCCTTTATCCGCATCGCCGATCTGCCACTGGTAATCCGTGTGATCGACGTACTTCTTGTCGAGCAGGAAACAGCGCAGCTTCGCCTCAAACTCCGCCTTCGGTTTGATCCACATCTCCAGCGTGAACGCCCCCTTCGGTGACAGCTTCGGATTCATTGCTGCAAGCGCCGAATGCCGCTTGTCCTGCACCGGAAACCCCGGAAACGACTCAAGCCCGCCACCAAACTTGCCTTTGGGGTTCAAAACCGCCCCATGCAGCTTCACATCCTTCGCCTCCTCATCAAACTTCCAATAACCCAGCACATGCGACCCATTGGCATCGTCTTTGGTGTAACCGCTCTCCCAGGTTTCCTGCAGCGCTGCATAAGTGACCCACGGAAAACACAGAACACATAGAAGAATGAAGCGGGACGGTTCGAACATGGCTCACTCATACGAGGATGAGTCCATCATTCGCTCACCGAACACTGCCGGGATCACGCTTTAATTGCCCAGCGCAGCTTCGCCGGA
This sequence comes from Verrucomicrobiaceae bacterium, assembly GCA_947471905.1. Lineage (GTDB taxonomy): Bacteria > Verrucomicrobiota > Verrucomicrobiia > Verrucomicrobiales > Verrucomicrobiaceae > Prosthecobacter. The sequence goes on along the minus strand of CANIZT010000004.1, from coordinate 18,397 downwards.
GATGCACGCGGATTATCTCGCATTTCCTGCGATGAAGGACGGATCACCTCGTCGTTCGCCTCCCTGAAGATGCCGCCGCGCAAGGCATCGCGGAGGAGATGCTTCACGCGACGGTCTTCGCCGGAATGGAAGGTGAGGATGGCGACACGGCCACCGTGACGCAGGCTGTTCGTCAATTGATGCAGAAAGGTGTCCAAAGCAGTGAATTCCTCGTTCACGGCGATGCGCAGGGCTTGAAACACGCGCCGCACCGTGGTCTCGCGTTCTTCCTCATCCATGCGATGGGGCAAAGCACGGCGAACGGCCTCTGCAAGCGAGCGTGTGGTGGCGTGATCAGTGCCAGCGAGTGCATCGGCCAGCAAGGCGGCGTGACGTTCGTCGGCGTTTTCTTCGAGGATCACCTTGAGCTTCGCGGCGGAGAGCTTTTGCAGCAGATCACGGGCAGCCATGCCACGCTGCGGATTCATGCGCATGTCGAGCCGGCCGTTGTGTTTGAAGCTGAAACCACGGGCGGGATTGTCGAACTGCATCGAGGAGCAGCCGAGATCGGCCAGGAGCACGTCCACGCCATCGCTCCAGTCCAATTCAGCGAGGGCGCGCGGCAACCCAGCGAAGTTCATGCGTTTCACCACGAGCGCGGATTCCTCGCAGCCACCGGCACGCAGACGCGCCTCGGTGCGCACGATCTCGATAGGATCTTGATCGAGCGCCAGCAGCGTACCGCCGGGCTGAACGGCTTTCAGCAATGCGCTGGCGTGTCCGCCGTAACCGAGCGTGCAGTCCACGGCGCGTTCGCCGGGCTGTGGCGCGAGGATTTCCATGATCTCCTTCAAGAGGATCGGCACATGCTGCCCGGCAGGTGTTTTGCCGCACGCACGCACCTTCGCGATCGTCTCGGCGTGAAGTTCCGGGTTCAGCTCCTTGTACTTGTCTTCAAAGCGCACCGGATTCTTGCCCGAGTAACGCGGACGGCGGCGATGCGGCGTTGGAACGTCGGTCTCGCTCACAACTCGTTGTATTTGGCGTTGGAACCACGTGCTTTTGCCACGGGATAACGCGTTTCATTGCGCTCCACCTTGTCGAGCATCGCCTGACCGAGATCGACACCGAGGTTGTGGGCCAGTTCAAACAGCAGAATGCCGACATCGGCCATTTCATCCTTCAGTTCCGGCATTTTGTCCTTCACCCGCTGTTCGATCTGTCCCGGCTGCTGCCAGACGAAGTGCTGCAACAACTCACCCGCCTCGGCGGTGATGGCGATGGCGAGTTCCTTGGGGCTGTGAAACTGCATCCAGTCCCGGGCGTCGCGAAACGCGCAGATGCGCGCGGTGATTTGTTCGATGCTCATGGGTGCATGATGCGGCGCACACCCGCAGGAGCAACCGCGAAGGCAACAAGATGCGCACAGTGTGTCCCAAGTGAGGCATTGACGCCCTGACGCGAACCAAGGATGCTAGCACCATGAATATGAAACACATCACCGCCCTCGCCGCCTGCCTTTCCCTTACCACCGTTCTCCAGGCCGCCGATGAGCCGCCGGTGAATTTCGTGAAGCAAATCAAACCGATTCTCGCCGACCGCTGCGTCGAGTGTCACAACTCCGAAACGCTGCTGGGCGAACTCAATCTGCAAAACCGCGAACACGCCTTCAGCAAGCGCAAAGCCGGTCCGGCCATCGTTCCTGGATCGCCGGAGAAGAGCATGCTCTACCTCGCGCTTACACTCCCGCCAAAGGACAAGAAGGCCATGCCCGCCACCGGCCACCGCATTCCGAAGGATGAGGTGAGCACGATACGCCAATGGATCGCCGAAGGTGCCAAATGGCCCGAGGGCAAGGACGGTGCGTTATCGGTGCAGCACGCGAAGCCGAAGGTGCCGTAGTCAAAAGCAAGCAACCAAAGTGCCGATGGGGTGTTTGTGGTGCCATCCATAGCCATGAACACCTTCACGCAGCCCTTCCACATCCCACAGAGCCGCCGAACACTTCTGCGCAGCCTCCTGCTTACCACGGGCGGCATTATCACGAGTGACATTTATGCCGAGGCGCTCACGCTGACGCCACGGGCCACGGAAGGGCCCTATTACCCCGATCATCTGCCTTTGGATCAGGACAATGATTTGACGCAGATCATCGGCGGCAAGGCACCAGCGAGCGGTATCGTGATGGAAATCGGCGGTCGTCTGCTCAATGTCGATGGCAAGCCGATCAACGATGCGGTGATCGAACTGTGGCAGGCGGACATCAACGGCTGCTACATCCACAGCCAAGGTACACAGCGCGGCAAGGAGCGTGATCCACAGTTTCAGGGCTTTGGTAAGATTACCACGAATGCGACGGGCGAATACCGCTTTCGCACGATCCAGCCGGCGATCTATACTGGCCGCACCCGGCATTATCACTTCGCCGTGCTGCAAAATGGCAAACGCATGCTGACCACGCAGCTCTACGTCGCAGGAGAACCTCAGAACGAGAAGGATGGCATTCTGCGCAGCATTTGCGATGAAGCGCAGCGGCTCTCGGTGATCCGCGAGTTCAAACCAAAGAGCACGGACAGCCAGGACTTGCTGGCGACATGGGACATCGTCATCGGCATGACGCCGGAAGATCCCGAGCAGCGCAGGAAAGGCCCGCCGCCTGGGCCACGGCCAAGGTAGCGGTTACTTCTTCCCCTGCCGCTGCCGCACGCACTCAAAGAGGCAAACGCCAGTGGCGACGGAGACGTTGAGGCATTCGACCTTGCCACTCATGGGTATCTTGACGAGGAAATCGCAATGCTCGCCGGTGAGGCGGCGCATGCCGGGGCCTTCGGCACCCATGACAATGCCGATGCCGCCTTTGAGGTCGATGTCATAGAGGCTCTGCGTGGCTTCATCGGCCGTGCCGACGAGCCAGATGCCGAGTTCTTTGAGCTTGTCCATGGCACGGACGAGATTGGTGACGCGGATGAGCGGGATGTTCTCGGCTCCGCCACAGGCCACGCGGACGACGGTCTCGCTGACGGGTGCGGTTTTGTCCTTCGGCATGATCACGGCGCAGACACCGGCGGCATCGGCAGTGCGAAGGCAGGCCCCAAGATTGTGCGGATCCTGGACGCAGTCGAGGATGAGCACGAGCGGACTTTCTTTGCCTTCGAGCAGCGTGGCGATGTCGCCCTCCTCATAGATGCGCACCTTATTGTCGGAGCTGGAGTGGCGGTTCTGCCGGGCGATGGGTTGTTGGGGACGCATGTGGGATCAGGATGCGAGGACAAGGTAAAGTGGCAAGAGCAGATTATGGGATTGATGCTTGAATGAAATGAGGGGAGGAATCGCGCATGAAGATGAACTGGAAACGCCGCTGGCTGTGGGTTGCTGTTTTGGCCGCTCTTGGCGTTGGCTTGATTTTTGGCTGTGAGTGGCGCATCGCAGCGGTAGCAGAAGGAAGATGCGTGAATGAGGTGAATGCACTGCCCGAGATGCCGGTAGCGTTGGTGTTGGGCACCTCGGCTCGATTGGCCGATGGCAGAGCCAATTTGTTTTTTCTGCCACGTATGGAGGCGGCTGCGGCGCTCTTCAAAGCAGGCAAGGTGAAGGCGCTGATCGTGAGCGGCGACAACGGCACTCAAGGCTACGATGAACCGACGGAGATGAAGCGTGTGTTGGTGCAGTTGGGCATTCCTGAGGCGAAAATCATCTGTGATTATGCCGGATTCCGCACTCTGGATTCGGTGGTGCGGGCGAAGGAGGTGTTCGGACAGCAGCGCGTGATTTTCGTGTCACAACAATTTCACAATGCGCGGGCGATTTACCTGGCACGAGCCTTTGGAATCGAGGCTTGGGGCTTGAACGCGAAGGACGTGCCGGTGGCGCTGTCGATGAAGACGTTTCTGCGCGAAAAACTGGCCTGCGTGAAGGCGGTGCTCGACGTAAACGTGCTTGGTACGCAGCCGAAGTTTCTCGGCGAGAAGGTCGCGGCGCCGGTAGAGTGACCTAAAGCCAAACGGTCAGCGCACGACGCAGATCTGGACCTGGGGTCACACGGAGTTCGTCACCAACTTCGAGGCGAGCTTTGTGGCCATTTTGCGAGATTTCGAGGAAAACTGGGAGTGTGCCGGGAAATTGAGAGAGAACCTCGTGGATGCGTTCAAGGTCTGTTTCGTCGTGCTGACGGGTGTTGAGGCGCAGGACGATGGGTTTGGGCGGAGCCGGAGGTTTCGGCGGCGGTGGCAGCGAAGGATCAGGATCCCCGGCATTGCGCGGCTTGGCTGCTTTGGGCTTGAGCGGCTTCGCGTCGTTCATGGTGACGCGATTGCCGTCGGTCTTTTGATCTTTGCTGACACGAACGCGCAGACAAAGTACCGCGCCGTCGGCGAGCACGTCTTTGAGCTTCTCATAGTCATCGCTCCAGCACATCATCTCCTGCACGCCGGTGAAGTCTTCCACCTTGAGGGTGGCGAAGGGCCGGTTGTCCTTTTTCGAGTACCGCACTTCTAGCTGGCTCATGATGCCGGCAATGGTGATCGTGCTGGGCTTCTCCTTGGTGTCGATTTCCTCGATGGCTGCGATCTTAGTGAGCTTCACTGAGTCGAAATGACCGCGATAACTGTCGAGCGGATGACCACTGACATAGAATCCGAGCAGTTCTTTTTCAAAAGCGAGCACCTCATCGGTGCTCCAAACGATGGAGGGTGTTTCAGGTTCGTTTTTCTTCGATTTAGGCCTCGCAAGGTCGAAGTCATCGAAGAGACCGCCTTGGCCGGATTTTTTGTCCTTCTGCATCGACGCGGCCGATGCGAGCACCTGCTCTAATTTGGCGAACATGACAGCCCGCAGCTCGCCGGTGTAGTCGAAAGCTCCCGATTTCACGAGCGCTTCCATGAGCTTCTTGTTCACCGCACGGTTGTCGAGGCGTGCGGCGAAATCTTCGAGGCTGGTGAACGGACCGTTCTTGGTTCTCTCTTCGATCGCAGCCTCCATGGCACCTTCGCCGACGTTTTTGATGGCGCTAAGGCCGTAGCGAATTGCGTTCGGATTTTCATCCTCGGTCTCGAAGCGTTCGGGGGCGAATTTGAGAGACGATTTGTTGATATCGGGCGGCAGGACCTTGATGCCCATCTCGAAACACTCAGAGACGAAGTTGGCGATCTTGTCGGGATTGCTGATTTCGTAACTGAGCACTGCCGCCATGAACTCGACGGGGTAATTCGCCTTCAAGTAGGCCGTGCGATACGTCACAATTCCGTAGGCAGCGGAGTGCGATTTGTTGAAGCCGTATTGCGCAAATTTCTCGAGCAAGTCGAAGACCGCGTTGGCCTGCTTATCGGAGATGTTGTTCGTCTTGAGGCAGCCTTCGACGAAAATGAGACGCTGACGGGCCATCTCGGCGGCGTCTTTCTTGCCCATAGCACGACGGAGCAAGTCAGCTTGGCCGAGCGAGAAGCCAGCGAGGACGTTGGCCGCCTGCATGACCTGCTCCTGGTAAACCAAGATGCCGTAGGTCTCTTTGGCGATTTTTTCGAGCAGCGGATGCGGATACTCTACCTTCTCCTCGCCTTTTTTGCGTTTAATGTAGTCAGGGATGAACTGCATCGGGCCCGGGCGATACAGCGCAAGGATAGCGATGATTTCCTCGATGGTATCCGGGCCGAGCTGCTTGCAGGTGTTGACCATGCCGCCAGATTCCATCTGGAACACCGCGACCGTTTCGCCGCGTTTGATGAGTTCGAAGGTCTTCGTGTCTTCGAGTGGCGCATCGGCAACCCTGAAGCCAGGGACACGCTTGTTAATCCAATACTCGGCCTCGTGAATCACCGTCAGCGTTTTGAGGCCGAGGAAGTCCATCTTCAGCATGCCCAGTTCAGTGAGCGGCTTCATCGCGTATTGCGACAGGATGGATTCTTCCTTGTCTCGTGTGAGGGCGATAAAATTGTCGAGCTTGCGATCACCAATAACGACGCCAGCAGCATGGACACCGACGCCGCGCGTGAGACCTTCGAGGAAGGTGGCGTGCCGCCAGAGTTCCTGCGCGTTAGTATCAGCCTCGAGTTTCGCGGCGAGATCGGGGTTTTTCTTCACCGACTCTTCGAGGTCGATGTTCAACTCATTCGGAATCATCTTCGACAGCGCATCGCTGTCACCATAGCTCCAGCCGAGCACGCGACCGACGTCACGAATGACGGACTTAGCGCCCATGGTGCCGAAGGTGATGATGTGGCTCACACTGAGATCACCGTATTTTTGGCGAACGTACTGGATGACTTCCGGCCGTCGTGTCTGGCAAAAGTCGATGTCGATATCAGGCGGACTGACACGCTCTGGATTGAGGAATCGCTCGAACACGAGCTCGAAACGCAGTGGATCGATGTCGGTGATGCCAAGACAGAAGGCGACGAGCGATCCTGCGGCTGAACCACGACCAGGGCCGACGGGAATGTCATGCTCACGTGCCCAGTTGATGAAGTCCCAGACGATGAGGAAGTAGCTGGTGAAGTTTTTCTCCTTGAGCAAAGCAAGTTCAACTTCCATGCGCTGATGCAGCGCCTCATCATTGAGCGCACGGTCACGTCCGTAACGACGCTCAAGGCCTTCCATCGTCAGCTTGCGCAGGTACTCATTACGGTCGCCACCTTCAGGCATCGGATACTGCGGGTAGCGGTCGATGGAGGTCGAATCGAGATGGATTTTGACATCGCAGCGCTCGGCGATCTCCAGTGTGGCATCGCAGGCTTCGGGAACTTCAGCAAAGAGCGCCCGCATTTCTTCGGCAGTCTTGAAATAGACCTCCGGTGAGTAAGTCATGCGGTTCTGGTCGTAAATGCTCGCCCCGGTGCCGATGCAGATCATGATGTCGTGCGACTCGTGATCGGAGCGGTTGAGAAAGTGGACGTCGTTGGTGGCGACGGTCTTGAGGCCATATTGCTTGCTCCACTCAATCATCTGGCTAGCACTTTTGCGCTGCGCCTCCATGTTGTGATTCTGGATTTCGAGGTAGAAATTTTCGGGGCCAAAGATGTCGCGAAATTCCTGCAGACTCTTTTCAGCCTCATCTTTGCGGTCAGAGAGCAGGAATTCATTAATCTCGCCGTTGATGCAGCCGCTGAGGCAAATGAGGCCCTTTGCATGCTCACGAAGGGCATCTTTATCGACGCGGGGCTTGTACCACTGGCCTTCAAGGTGGCCTTTAGTGATGAGTTTGGAGAGATTATCGAAGCCTTCGTTGCTCGTGGCGAGAAGCGTGAGATGCGATGAACGCTTGCGGCCTGCGACCTCATTTTTGTCGAACATCGAGCCGGGGGCGAGGTAGGCCTCGCAACCGAGAATGGCCTTCGTCTTCGCCTTCTTTGCGGCCATGTAGAAGTCGATAGCGCCGTAAAGATTACCATGATCGGTGACGGCCACAGCGGGCATCTCCAACTCTTTCACACGTTTCATGAGCGCGTCGATCCGCACTGCACCGTCGAGCAGCGAGTATTCGGTGTGCAGATGGAGATGGACGAAGGAGTCGGGCATTCGGGGGTTCGAAACTACCCAGCTTGGCATCAGCCGGGAGGGACAGGATTAACAGGATTTGCTGGCCATGAACAAGGTCTAGTTGTTCACAATCCACCAGAGTCCGGTTTGCGATGGGCACGGTGATGGTGCCGATGGCGGTTGAGCATCTGTCTCGCCACGATGCCTAAGATGACTGCGATGGATAGAACCACGAGGGTGAAAACGGGACTTGATACCGCCGGCGGCGATATTGGGGCTGGACTAGGACTTTCAGGCAAAGTGGTCTTAAGTTGAAACGCTCGACTTGTCTCACCCGGGAAAATCACTTGTGGCCTCAATTCGGATTTTCCAGCCTGAGTGTGCAACAGAATCAAGCTGGTATTCGAGTCTTTGGCGAATTCGATTTGGAAGGTGTTCGCCGTTTCAGGAACCCGGCCGGTGGCGGTGGCAAGCAGATGGACTTCCTGGGTTTCTGCTTTGAGCAGCGTATTATCGGCACCGTCGATCGCCTGCATCTCACATTCGGGCAAAGCAATTTTCTGACCTCCAAAAAGCACGCCAAGAGAGTTGGAGAGGTATTCTTGTGCTTTTTGAAGCGTGACGGCATTCTGCTCCGGCGTCTGCTCTCGATACCAAGAGCTAGGTACGGGTGGCAATGTCGTAGGGTCGGCGGCTAGGAAAGTGCGAGGATCGACATTGATTCGCAGCGAGAAACTTCGGTCATTACCAAAATCTGCCTCGATAGTCATGTTTGGGACTACATGGGCCCACGTCACGACAGCGGTTGTCATTAAGACCGAAAAGACAATGCTTAAGACTCGCCTGCGGAAAATTCGGGAAAGCATGGCGCATGGTGAAGATACCCATGGCAATGGCAAATGCATCGTCGCCAGAAGTTGAATTCAGAACGAATTAATGGATTGATTTTCAAACTGGAAATATTTCTCCAAGAAAGAACCTGCGAAAAACCTTGTAGCTATAACACGACCGCGCTTGACTTAGAGTGCGCAAATTGCTTCAAAAGGATATTCAGTTAATCACCCACATGGGAGCCACACTTAAATCGCTGGAAAAAGAGCTCGAGATTGTTCTCGAGGACTTCAACCTGATCGGCCGCAGCCCGGACGCCAGCATTCGCTTGGTGGACGGCGGGGTATCGCGTCAACATGCGACGATCAGGCGCGATGGCCAGCTTTTCTGGGTCTCTGACCTCGGTAGTGCGAATGGAAGTTTCGTCAACGATGTCGCCGTGACCACCGCACGTGCGCTACGGCATGGTGATCGCGTGCAATTTGGCACCAGCAGCTTCATATTCGACAGCCAGGAGGAAGAACGCCCCCCCAGTGAGTCCAGCAACGTCAGCACCCAGTCGCTTCACACCATTGCTTTACCAGTCAAGACGCTCCGTGCCACTCTGCTCGTCGGTGACCTGCGCAATTTCACTACGATTTCCGCCCAACTCAGTGCAGAAGAAGTCGCCGCCATGCTCCGCGAGTGGTACGCGCAATGCGAGCAGGTGTTGAAAACACGTGATGCCATCATCGACAAATTCATTGGCGACGGTGTCTTTGCCTACTGGATGGGTGACGATATCTCCACACGCATCAAGGCCACCGAGGCGGCCAAACTTCTCAGCGGTCCTGAAGCTCACGAATCTCCCAAGCGTAAATGGCTGCGAGACAACATGAACCTCGAAGTTCACTGTCATATTGGTATGAATATTGGTGATGTGGCACTCGGAGCGATGGGCCGTGGCAACAACACAGCTGTCGGCGAAGCTGTGAACGTGACCTTCCGCATCGAAAGCCTCACCCGCAAATTGCAGGTGCCCGTACTCGCAGGTGCACCGTTTCTTAAAGACTGGCCTGAGGGCCTGCAGCTTTATCAAAACGCCGGTATTCATCCAGTGAAAGGCCAGCCTGATCCCGTTGAAGTTTACTCGCTGCTGGATTTCCCAACAGTGTCGATCTGATTGGAAATCCGGTTGTGAAACTCACACCAGATCACCAAATAAGGTGAAATTGGCCGCCTCCGTGATTCTCACGTCGAAGATTTCACCCACATGTCGATGAATGTTGCCTTCAAAGACCACGATGCGGTTTGAGCCCGTGCGACCCGTGAGACGCATTTCATTCGTCTTGCTCGGGCCTTCACAGAGGATTTCCACCTCTTTACCAACGAGCGCGTCATACATCGGTAGCGCGATGCTGTTCACGAGCGAGAGCAGATCCTGATTGCGCTCCTCTTTGACGCGCTCCGGCACCTGCGAGGATTCTTCCATCTCTGCAGCCAGTGTGCCGCGGCGTTTGGAGTAGCGGAAAACAAAGGCGTTCTCGAAACGGATGTCTTCAAAAAGCTTCCGAGTCTCCATGTAATGCTCCTCGGTCTCTCCGGGGAAGCCAACAATGACATCGGTCGTCACCGCGATGTTTGGGCGTGCTTCGCGAATGCGTTCTACGAGTTCTGTGAACTTCGCCGTCGTGTAAGGACGGTGCATTCGCTTCAAGATGGCATCGCTGCCGCTTTGAACCGGCAGATGCACATGCTCAGCCAGTTTGGGCAGATAGGTGAAGGCCTCGATAAGGTCCTTCTTGTAACCAATCGGGTGCGGACTTGTGAAACGGATGCGCTGGATGCCTGAAACCTCATGCACGGCCTCCAAAAGCTGCACAAAGGGGCTTTTACCATCCACAGCCGGAAACTCATGCCTGCCGTAGAGATTCACGATCTGCCCCAGCAGCGTCACTTCCTTAACACCACTGTCCGCGAGGCGTTTAACCTCCTCCACAATATCGGCGATAGGCCGCCCGCGCTCCTCACCTCGCGTGTAGGGCACGATGCAGAAAGTGCACTTCATGTTGCAGCCCTGCATGATGCTTACAAAGGCGCTCGCTTGCTTCTCTTTGAACGTGTGATCCCGAATCGTATTTTGTGAAGCTTCTTCCTCATCCACATCGACGATGGAAAAACGCTCCTCATCCATCTGCTTCGCTTCTTTGGCGCGAATGATCTCGTCCACATACTCGACCACGCGATGATACTTCTGCGTGCCGACCACGAGATCCACCTTCGCCTTGTCCACCAGCTCACTGCCGCGGCTCTGAGCCATGCAGCCCATGAAACCCGTTACCAGCGGCACCTTGCGCCGCCGCACCATGCCCATCTTGCCCAGCGCCTTCTGCTCGGCCTGATCGCGTACGGAGCAGGTGTTGATCAGCACCACATCCGCGTCCAGATCCGTCCCCGTCATAGTATAGCCGCGCTCGACGAACATCTGCGACACCTGTTCGGTGTCGCGCTCGTTCATCTGGCAGCCGTAAGTCTTGATATGGACGCGTGGCATGTCTGCGGGGCGCGGAGAATACCCACGCCCGCTCCAAAGACAACCCGCTACACCTTGATCTCAAAGATCGCCTCGACCTCGACGGCGGCACCCGTGGGGAGCTGCGCAAAGCCCAGGGCGCTGCGGGCGTGGTAGCCGTCGCCTTCCTTGCTAAAAATCTCATGCAGCAGGTCTGAACAACCGTTGATCACCAGATGCTGGTCGCTATATTCCAACGTCGAATTCACGCAGCCGAGCACCTTGATGACCTTCAGGCCATCCAGCGTGCCATGCGTGTCCCACACCGAGCGCAGCACCTTCTCCGCACAGTTTTTCGCCGCCTTGTAGCCATCTTCGGTCGAGACACCCGCGCCCAGTTTGCCCTTCAAGTCACTGACATGGCCTGATGTGATGAGCTGATTGCCGCTGCGGATACAGAGGTTCAAATAAGCGGGCGGTTGCTTTGTGAAAACGAGGCCGAGGGATTCTGCTTTTTGTTGGGGAGTCATGGTTGGGAATGAGAAGTGAACACAAAATACGAATTGGAAAACGAAAACTGGCAAACAGTGACATTCATCTATCATCTTCATGCCATGAGATACCTTCTGTTACTTCTCGCCACTTTTTCAGTCATGCGGCTTAGTGCCCAAACTGTCGATACCAGCACACTCATCGGCAAAGTCGTCTGTGGTTATCAGGGCTGGTTCCGCTGCGAGGGCGATGGCAGCAACAACGGCTGGCATCACTACGCCGCAGGCGGGAAATTCGAGCCGGGACACGCGCACATCGAGATGTGGCCGGATGTGAGTGAAATCCCTCCGCGGGATCGTTTCGCCACGCCGTTCAAGCAAGCCGATGGCAGTATTGCCGAGGTCTTCAGCTCCGTTCGCGAGTCCGTCGTGCAGCTTCATTTCAAATGGATGCGCGATTACGGCATCGACGGTGCCTTCGTGCAGCGTTTCATCACCACCACTCACGATAAACGTTTCCGTGAGCCGATGGATCAGGTCCTGGCGCACTGCCAAACCGCGGCCAAAGCGAACGGACGCGGCTGGACGCTGATGTATGACCTCAGCGGCATCAAAGAGGACGGCATCCAGCTTGTGATCGACGACTGGAAACGCCTCATCACCGAAAAGCGCCTCGACCGTGATAGCTCCGCCTATTTCCACCATCACGGCAAGCCGCTCGTCGCTCTATGGGGCCTCGGCTTCAACGACCGTGCGCCCATGCTCGAAGAATGGTCGCGTTTGATCACGTTTTTGCACGATGACGGATGTGCCATCATGCTCGGAGTGCCCTACTACTGGCGCACGCTTGACCACGATTGTATCAAAGACCCCAAACTCCACGCACTCATCGCCCGAGCCGACATCGTCAGTCCCTGGACCGTGGGAAGACTCGGCACGCCACAGGACGCAGAGAATCGAGTCGAGAAAACTTTGAAACCTGACGTTGCCTGGTGCGCAAAGCGCAAGATCGACTACCTGCCCGTGATCTTTCCCGGCTTTAGCTGGACCAATCTCTCCAAGTCACGCGGCCAGGAGGCCAAGTTCGATGCCATTCCACGTCTTGGCGGCCGTTTCCTTTGGTCACAGGCTGTTGCCGCGAAACAAGCCAGCTCGCAGATGCTCTATGTGGCCATGTTTGATGAGCTGGATGAAGGCACGGCCATTTTCAAAACGATGAATCAGCCTCCGGCGGGTGACAGTCGATTCCTCGCCGAGCCTGATCTGCCAAACGACCACTATCTCTGGCTCACTGGCATGCTCGGCAAGCTGCTACAAGGCGAAACGGACGATGAGATGCCGAAGCGCAAACCCTAATTACGACAAGTCCGAAGCCAGCACCGAATTCGCGGCACGTAGAGCCAGTTCCTTCGCCTGCGCGATCACACGCACGGGCGTATTGTCAAACATGTAGGCATGGCAGCTCGGGCAGGTGACGGCACGCGTGACCACGATGGAACCGCAGCCTTCGCAGACTTTGTACTGCTCGGGATGGGTGGCGATCTTCTCGGCCTGCTTCAGACGTGAGTCTGGTTTGTGCTCGTGCGCGCTCATGGACACCGGATGCTACGGCGGCATTGCATAAGCGCAACGTCGGCGATGATCATCTTGCGCTGTTTTCTGCGGTTGTTTTGTGGAGGTTAAGCAAAAGGCATCGAGCCTCAACCCAAGCCCTCGACACTCCAACCATCGCGATACTTCCGCGTGAGCTGGGCGTTGAGTTCGGGCTTGTTCGTGATCTTGCCCGCTGTGGCGTCCCATTCGATCCAATCCCCAGGATTGCGCTCAGCGAGGACGCCGAGAAGTACTGCTTCGGTCACGGGGCAGCCGTAGGTCGGCAGATCGGTGGCGGCTTTCGCGCCCTTCATGCAGGCATCGACCCAGTCGATGTAGTGATTGGCGATGCGGGTCTTCGGATAGGTGAAGCCGCTGAATTTCTCCTCCGGCACCAGCCACGGGCGCTGGCTATGCGGTTTGAAGATGCCGCCGTTTTCGCCGATGAAGAAGATGCCGCTCGGGGCATCTTTGGTGAGCACGCTGGGCTTGATAACGCGTGAGTCATAAGGATAGCCGCCGTCGCTCCAGGTCATCTTGATCTTGTCGCCCGCCGTGAGCGGTGTGCCGGGGAATTCGAGCTCCAGGTGGCGCTTCTGTGCATACAGGTCGCCCTTGCTGCCTTCATCGAGACAGCGCACACGCGTCGGCGCGGCGAGACCGAGGCAGGCGAAGACGACGTCGAAGTAGTGGCAGCCCATGTCGCCCATCATGCCGACGCCGAAATCGACCCACGAGCGCCACATCGACGGATGATAGGCGCCATCGAGAAACGGCACCTCGTTCGCGACACCGAGCCACAGGTTCCAGTCGATGTTCGCAGGCACCGGATCGGCCTGCGCTTTGCGTTCGGTCACTTTCGGCCACCAACTGGCCTTCTTGTTCTCCCAGCAGATGACTTCCTTCACCTTGCCGATTGCCCCGCTCTTGATGAGATCGACCGCGAGTGAGGTTTCGATGCTTGAATGCCCCTGCGTGCCCATCTGCGTCGTCACGCCGGCCTTCGCGGCCTCAGCGCCAAGAATCCGCGCCTCGTGGATGTGATGCGTGAGCGGCTTCTGCAAATAGACATGCTTCTTCGCCCGCAACGCCGTCACCGCCATCGCCGCATGCATGTGATCCGGTGTGCCGATGGTCACCGCGTCGATGCTGTCGCCCAGCTTCGCCAGCATCTCGCGATAATCGCGAAACGCCGCCGCATCCACCAGCCGCACCGCCGCATCGGGGTCCTGCAACTCTTTGCGACGAGTCGCGTTGCCACCCCGTGCCAATTCGAGCGTCTTCGCATCCACATCGCACATGCCGACAAGGCGCACCTTCGGATGCTGCAGCACACTCATCATCGTGACACCGCCCATCCCGCCGACACCGATGGAAGCCACCTGAAACATCGAGTTCGGCGACTTCGCGCTCAAGATGGCGGGTGCAGAAACGTAAGCGGAGGCGGCGAGGGATTGCTGGAGGAAATGGCGGCGGTTCATGGTGCAGCACTGAACGCGGCACCAATGAAGCGTCTCTCGTCATTTCACCGCCACGCCCGCCGTCTTCCGGATCTTAAGCAGCAGTGGAAAGCACGTCTGCAATCCGGCACTGTCGTGTTCGTTGCGGGCGGAGCTGAGGGCGGCGTGGATAAGTTTATCCTGGTCTTTGACCCAGTTGGCGGCGCGGAAGAAGATGGGGCGCTCGTTTTCCTTTTCGCGGATCTGCACGCCGTTGAGGCCGATGTCATCGACGATGACGCCGTGCGGCAAGCCATGCACGTCGAGGTTGATGATGCCGTCGTCTTTGAGGCGAACGGCGCGAATCCAGGCTTTGACGGTCTGGCCGGGGACGAGGGTGATTTCGAGGGGCTTGGTTTCGTCTTTGCTCTCGCGCATGACGGCTTTGCCGCCGTTGTCAGGCTCCATGACGATGATGAACTTCGGCGCGGCTCCGAGCGTGACTTTGCCGAAGTTTCCGGCGTCGTGCGTGATGCTCTTGCCCTTCGCGGTGATCTTGAGCTTGCTCCAATCGGCATCCGCTTTGGCATCGGGCGCGGCGTGGAGTGATCCGCTGATCAAATCGTGCCCGGCCTCGATGAGGATCGGCGAGGAGGCGAAATACCCTTGCGGCAGGCCGGTGATGTCGATCTGGATCGGATCATCGAAGCCATCGACGCGATCCGCGCGGAAGGAGAAGCCGATGGAGGCTCCGGGCATGACCATCGGGTTCATGCCGGCCAATTTGACGCTGAAATCGGGCTTCGGCTCGCGGATGGTGAGCGCATACACATAACGCTCGCCACTCCAACCGCGAGTGTCGGTGACTTTGATGACGTAACGACCATCGGCAGGCGCGGTGAAGGTAAGACGCGAGTCGCTACCGAGCTTGCGGTCGCCGCTGTCATCGTTGCTGTAATTCAAAGTGAAGACGGGCAGTCCATTCGGCACGATCTGACTGCCGATGGGGCGCGGCTCGACGATGTAGCAGGGTTCATCGAGCGAATGCGAGTTCGCGGTGGTGTCGAAGTAAGCGCTGCGTTTGCCGCCGGAGGTGTAGAAGAAGCAGCCGCCGTCAGGACCGCGTGGCATGCGGAAGATCTTCATCACGTCGCCACTGAAATAGGCGAACTCGTTGAGCTCCATCTCCTCCCAGTTTTGCAGGCGGATGTCCGGGTTGTTGGCATCGACGCTGCGGAAGTTGTTGTAGCTGTCGCGCACGGCCTGGAGCAGCACGCGTTGCACCGGCTGGCCATCGGCATGAAGGATGTCGAGCTTCGTGTCGGCAGGCGAGCCCGCTTGATCGGCAACGGTCTCGATGATCCACGTCTGGCCTTTTTTAGCGTCGAAGGCGAAGTGGTCGGTGTCGGCGGCTGCTTGCTTCTTGAGCCTGCCATTCACCGTGGCGGGCAACGTCACGATCTGCGCCGTCTTCACGTCGTCATTGTCTTCCTTTTCTTCGATCTGCGGGAGTCCGCTCACACGCAGCGCTGGCATAGAGCGAAAACGCAGCGCCTTCACATCCAGCGGCACGTTGATCATGCCTTCTTTGTCGGGTTTCATCGCTACGGTGGCTTTATCGCCGAGATGATGGCCGATGAGCGTGACTTTGGTGTCCTGGCCGATCTGCGCGGCGAGTGGCGACCACGCGGTCACATACGGCAGTGCGCCAATGGTGAGGCGATAGATGTGGTTGGCACTGCCATCCATCGTCGTGTTGCTCACAAGCACGATGTAATCGCCATCCGCAGGTGCTTTCCAAGCGAGGAAGGGATCGCTGCCGCTGTCGAGGCCGCGATTCACGGCGAGCACCGTGTGATTCGTGTCCATGATCTCCAACGCCGGCGATTTCGCCGTGCTGCCGACCTGCGCGGCGGCGAGATCGAGCACGAGTTCCTCACCCCCCTTTGCGTGGATGCGGTACGCGTCGTGCTGGCCGATCTCCATCAGCGTGCCCCACAAACTGGCGGGCAGTTTGGCGACAACGACGGGCGCGGCTTTGAAATCAGCCGCGGTGGAGGTCGTGGGCGCGATGTCATCGGCAAAGAGTTTCACTTTCTCCGTCTCGCCCTGAGCGGTGCGTGTGGAGACTTCATAATCACCGCGCGGCAGTTCAGCGGGCACTTTGACTTTGAACACGAGCTTTGTCGGCGAACTGGCGGCGGCATCAATGGTAGGTTTGAGACGTGCATCGGCGAACTGCACCGTGGCATTCGCGAGTTCTTTGCCGGTGATGATCAACTGCTGCTCCATGCCGCTGTGCAAACCGCGTGGCGTGATGGTTGTGATTGTTGGTTTGGCAGCCATCGCGGCTTTTTTCGCGGCGACTGGCTTGGCAGGCACGGGAGCCATCACGGCCTTGCCAGTGGTCGATTCATAGACGCTGAGGCTGCCGTCGATGCGTCCGGCGACGAGCTGCGCTTTGTCGGTGAAGGCGAGCGCGGAGGACCAGTCGGGCTGTTTTTCGAGCGGGAATTTTTCGGTAAGATCTGCGGTGCTCCAGAGCTTGAGCGACTTATCAGTTGAGGTGGAGGCAAGCAGTTTGCCGTCGAGGGACAGTGCGAGCCGCAAGATGCCGCCTTCATGCGCGAAGCGGCTGGTGACGATCTTGTTCGTGCCTTCCTTGGCATCGGCGCTGATGTTCCAAAGGCGGATGCGATTGTCGGAGCCCGCGCCGAAGAGTTGTTTGCCATCGGCGCTGAAGACGACGCTGGTCTGTTCCTTCGTCGGCTGCGAGAGCGTTTCGAGTCGTAAGCCGGTCGGAATGCTCCACAGCTTCACTGTGCGGTCCGCGCTGGCGCTGGCGAGCACCTTGCCATCGGGGCGGAACGAGAGGCCGTTCACCACGCCGTTGTGGCCTTTGAGCAGCGCGACTTCCTTGCCCGTCGCAGTGTCCCAGAGTCGGATTTTTTGATCGTAGGCTCCTGTTGCGATCAATTTGCCATCCGGCGAAACCGCGAGCGCATACGCGGCATCGAGATGACCCTCAAACGACTGCTGCAAGGTGCCGTCGCTCGTCTTCCAGCGCTTCACTTCACCCACGATGCCCGCTTCGCCGCCGGCGGCATACACAGCGTCACCATCCGGCGAAAACGCGACCGCGTTGGCCTTGCCCTTAATGCCGGTGAGCTTGCGAATCACCGCCCGCGTGACCGGATTGAGCAGTTCCACCTCACCATAACGTCCCACCGCGATCATCTGCACCTTCGGCGAAAACGCCATTGCCTGGATCGAGCGCTTCGGAGGCACCGTGGGCATGATCTTCGGCGTGATGACCTCCTTCGGCATCGGTTTGCCTTCCGCGATGATCGGACCTTTCGCACCCGCATCGATCCACGCTTTGATCAGCGCGATCTCCTCCGGTTTCAGCTTCTCGCGCTTGCCCGGCGGCATGAATTCGTTCTTCCCGCCGCGACCGGAACGGCCTTCGAGAAATTTCACCAGCATGCTCTCGTTGCCCTTGCCCGCGACGATGGCGGCACCTTCTTTGCCGCCCTTAATCAGCGCCGCGAAGGAGTCCAAGACAAACTCGCCATCCGCATCATCGGCGCTGTGGCAGTCGATGCAGTAAGTATCCCAAAGCGGAGCGATCTGCTTCGTGTAGTCCACGGTTTGAGCGTGAGTGGCCACCGTTAACAATGCGAAAAGAATGGGGGTGATGAGACGCATGGGAAGGATGAGGTGAGGGCTGCGTGCTCTTGGTTTAGTGATTAAACAAAAACTCCTTCGATCCCATCAGGCTCCAGAAAATGTCTTCAAGCGTGGTGCGGCGGTCTTCGGGTTTGGCGGTGGTGAGAAGTTGGGTGGCTTTGGTGAGTTCGCGTTCGGTGGGTTCGCGAGTCAGCGTCAAAAGATAGGCTTCTTCGATGATCTTGGCGTCGGGTTGCTTGCTGGCGAGCAGGGCGTCGAGACGGTTGTCTTTTTGGGCGAGCTTTTGATTGAAGGTCTCGCCGTTGGCGATATGAAGGGCCTGGGCCATGCTGGGTTCGTTGGTGCGCTCGCATTCGCAGGTGGCGACGCGGTCGGCGCGGCCGAAGCTCTTCAAGAAGTAGCTGGCGATGTTG
>CANIZT010000003.1 GCA_947471905.1 Verrucomicrobiaceae bacterium | reverse complement strand
CTACGACGAGCGCATCCCGCGCCACGCCAAGTCCTACCGCAACTTCGCCGAAGAAAACCGCCGCCTGCAAAACGAGCGCATCGCCGCCTTCAGCGAATACGTCGCCGACGTGAACGAAGGCCGCTTTCCCGAGCGCTGCCACCTCACCGAGATGGATGCAGCGCTGCTCGACGAGGTGGCACGTTCTATCCCGTGAGCTGATTTCATCGCGATTTGAGCGAATTCACGCCTCCTCTGCCGGAATTAGCCAAGAAGCACCACTAGCGCGGGCCACCGTGCGGAATGAAGCGCATTCCCATCATCGACTCCCACACAGGAGGCGAACCCACTCGTGTCGTGCTCAGTGGCGTCACGGCCGATGAACTCGAAACCTACCGCCGCGCCATCATCTGCGAGCCACGCGGGCATGAGGTGATCGTCGGCGCATTGCTCGTGGAGCCCAAAGACGCGTCGTGTGCCGCTGGCGTTATCTTCTTCAACAACGTCGGCCTGCTCGGCATGTGCGGTCATGGCATGATCGGCCTCATTGCCACGCTGAAGCACCTCGGGCGGATCAGCGCAGGTGAGCATCGCGTGGAGACACCGGTGGGCATCGTGACGGCCACGCTACATGACGATGGCCGCGTCAGTATTCGCAGTGTGCTGTCCTATCGAAAAGCAAAAGCCGTGAAGGCTGGCAGAATCACCGGTGATGTCGCGTGGAGTGGAAACTGGTTCTTCCTCGTTGCGGATCATGGGCTCAATCTTACGCTAAAAAACGTCCCGGAGCTCACGCAAGCCAGTCTGGCCATGCGCGAGGCCGTGCGAGCCGCTGGTTATCCAGAAGTCGATCACGTCGAGCTTTTCGCTGCGCCGCACCAGGCTGCGAATCACAGCCGGAACTTCGTTTTGTGCCCAGGTGGAGAATACGACCGCTCCCCCTGCGGCACCGGCACCAGCGCGAAGCTCGCCTGCCTCGCTGCCGATGGAAAACTCGCTCCCGGCGAATTATGGCGGCAGGAAAGCATCCTCGGCAGCGTGTTTGAAGGCAGTTACGAAAACGGCGACGGCGGCATCATTCCAACCATCAGCGGTAACGCTTTCATCACGGCGGAATCCACGCTCATCTTAGATCCACAAGATCCTTTTCAATTCGGCATCGCATGAAAACACTGCTCCTGCTCATCTGTGCCACTGCGGCCATGTCTGCCGACTTCGACGCCGCGCTCAGCTTTCCGAAGCGCACGGAGAACAAAGTCTTCCGCGACCACGTGCAGGCGCATTGGCTGCCCGATGGCAAATCATTCTGGTATCGCGTCCAGACGGGACCGGGCACGCATGAATTCGTTTTGATCGACGCCACCAGTGGCAGCCGAAAAGCAGCGCCTTCGCTCAAGGCACTCGGTTTGCCGGAGAAAGAGGCTGTGAAGACCTCCGCGATGAAAGTCGAGCTGCGCAGGACCACACGCACCGGCGAGTCATCGGGCCTGAAGTTCATCAACCAGCTCGGCGAGGACGTGGAGCTCTACTGGATCAATCAGGAAGGCGGCCATGTGCGCTACGGCGGCGTGCGTGCGGGCACGGAGCGCGAGCAGCACACCTTCGAAGGTCACGTGTGGCTCATCACCAGCCGCACCGGTGAGCATCTCGCCGTCGTGGAGGGCGCGTCACAACCGCAGACCTTCATCATCGACGGCAAAGGCATCTCGAAAGCCAAGACGGAGGCTCCGAAGAAGCCAGAGGGCGGTTTCCGTTCGCCGGATGGTTCGTGCGTGGTCTTCACCGAGGCGGAGAAAGTGGAGCGCCGGAAGGTGACCATCGTCGAATCGACACCGAACGACAGCGTGCAGCCAAAATTGAAAGTCATCGACTACATCAAGCCGGGCGATTCGCTGCCGAAGCCGCAGTGGGTGATCGAAAAGAGCGATGGAACGAAGGTCCGGGTGGCGCGTGATCTCTACGAGAATCTCTTCACAGAAAGTGGTCGTCTCGACGCCGTGTGGTCGCCGGACAGCAGCGAATTCTATTTCGACTACAACCAGCGCGGCCATCAGCTCTACCGCATCCTCGCGGTGAATGCGAAGACGGGCTCGGTGCGTGTCGTCGTTGAGGAAACGTCGAAAACCTTCATCCACTACTCCGGCAAAAGCTGGCGTCACTGGCTGCACAGCAGCAGTGAACTCATCTGGATGAGCGAACGCGACGGCTGGTGCCATCTTTGGCTCTACGACACCAAAACCGGCAAGCCGAAGCACCAAATCACCAAGGGCGCGTGGCCGGTGCGCGAGGTTTTGCAGGTGGATGAGGCGAAGCGTGTGGTGTGGTTCATGGCGAGCGGTTTGAAGGCTGGCGAAGACCCCTATCACCTCCATCTCTGCCGCGTGAATATTGATGGCAGCGGCTTTCAGCAACTGACGACTGGAGATGGCAATCATCACATCGAGTTCTCACCGAAGCGCGACTTCTTCATCGACACCTGGTCCCGCGCCGATCACCCACCCGTCACCGAGCTGCGCCGCAGCAGCGATGGTGGGCTGATTTGCGAATTGGAGAAAGCGGATGCTTCCGCACTTCTCGCCGCGGGATGGACGATGCCGGAACGTTTCGTCGCGAAAGGGCGTGACGGCAAAACGGACATCCACGGCGTGATCGTGAAGCCTTCGAACTTCGATCCGGCGAAGAAGTATCCCATCGTGGAGAATATCTATGCCGGTCCGCATGGCTCGTTCGCGCCGAAAGAGTTCAGCCGGTTGATGGGGCATCATGTGATCGCCGAACTCGGCTTCATCGTTGTGCAAATGGACGGCATGGGCACGAATCATCGCGGCAAGGCCTTCCACGACGTGTGCTGGAAGAATTTGAAGGATGCCGGCTTTCCGGATCGGAAGCTGTGGATCAAGGAAGCGGCCAAAACACGCCCGTGGATGGATTTGAACCGCGTCGGCATCTACGGCGGCAGCGCGGGTGGCCAGAATGCGATGCGTGCGCTGCTCGATCATCACGACTTCTACAAAGTCGCGGTTGCTGACTGTGGCTGCCATGATAACCGCATGGACAAAATCTGGTGGAACGAGCAGTGGATGGGCTGGCCCGTGGATGAGTCTTATGTGAAAAGCTCGAACAAAGAAGACGCCGCCAAGCTGCAAGGTCATCTCCTCCTCATCGTCGGCGAACTCGACACGAACGTCGATCCAGCGAGCACGATGCAAGTCGTCGCCGCGTTGCAAAAAGCAGGCAAGACCTTCGACTTCATGCCCATCGCCAGCACCGGCCACGGCGCGGCTGAAACGCCGTATGGTTCCCGGTTGCGCATGGAGTTTCTCGTGAGACACCTCAAGCCATGAAATTCGCGCTCATCGCTCTCGTGGCTGTTTGCGGCCATGTCTTTGCCGCAACACCGAAGGCAACGACTGATCCCTCACGACTGACGCTTGCTCGCATCTTCACGGACGAGGAGTTCAAAGAGGAGAAAGCCGAGTCCATTCGCTGGAGCAAACTCAACGCCAGCTACTTCACGCTGGATAAGCCGAAGGAGGGCAAGAACGGCAAGGATCTCGTGCGCAGCGAGGCTGCCAACGGCAAAAAGACCGTGCTGGCATCAGCGCAGTCCTTCATACCCGCAGGTGGCAAGAAACCGCTGAGCATCGACAGCTTCGAGTTCTCGAAGGATGAATCGAAGGTGCTGCTCTTTGCCAACACGAAGAAGGTCTGGCGCAAGAACACACGCGGTGACTACTGGCTCATGGAGTTGGCGACAAAGAAGCTCACCAAGATCGGTGGTGACGCCGCACCCGCGACGCTGATGTTTGCCAAATTTTCACCCGATGGCACACGCGTGGCCTATGTGCAGAAGAACAACCTGCATGTGCAAAACTTGGCCGACCTGAAAATCACCACGCTCACATCGGACGGCTCGAACACGCTCATCAACGGAACTGCTGACTGGGTGAACGAGGAAGAACTCAGCCTGCGTGACTGCTACCGGTGGAGCCCGGATGGCACGCGGATCGTGTTCTGGCAGTTCGACACGAAGGACGTGAAGCGATTCTCCATGGTGAATCAAACGGAAGGCAGCTATCAGCGCTTCACCACTTTCCCATATCCCAAGGCAGGTGAAAAAAACTCAGCCACACGGCTCGGCGTTGTCAGCGCAGAAAGTGGCGCGGTGAAGTGGCTGCAAATACCCGGCGATCCACGCGAACACTACCTGCCTCATGCCGAGTGGACACCGGACGGGAAAGCAGTGCTGTTTCAGCAGTTCAACCGACTGCAAAACACGAATCGCGTCATGCGAGCCGATCCCGCGACGGGTGAAACGGCGCCCGTGCTCACGGAGACCGACAAGGCGTGGGTGGAGAACAAAAACTCCATTCACTGGATCGGCGACGATTTCCTCTGGCTGAGCGAACGCAGCGGTTGGCGTCATGCTTATCGGGCGAGTTTGGATGGCAAACTCACTCCCATCACCAGCGGTGAATTTGATGTGATCGATGTCGCGCATGTCGATGCAAAAGGCGGCTGGCTGTACTACCTCGCCTCGCCCGAGAATGCGACGCAGCGCTACCTGTACCGCGTGAAGCTGGCAGGCGGCGCGCCGGAACGGCTTTCGCCCGCCACGCAGCCTGGAACGCACAGCTATGATGTCTCCGAGGATGCACCGTGGGCCGTGCATACCTATTCCTCCTTCACCACACCGCCAGTAGTGGAGATCGTGTCATTGCCGGAGCACCAGACCTCCCGTGTGCTCGTGGCGCAGACGAAGCTGCACGAGAAACTGGCCAAGCTGAAGCTACCGAATCGCGAGTTCATGCGCGTGGACATCGGTAATTGCGTCGAACTGGACGCATGGGTTATCAAGGCGGCTGATCTGGATGAATCTCAGAAGCATCCGCTGCTCATGCATGTGTATGGCGAGCCCGCGGGCCAGACGGTGAAGGATTCTTGGGGCGGCTCAAAGATGCTGTGGCACTGGATGCTCGCGCAGCAGGGTTACGTCGTCGCCAGCGTCGATAATCGCGGCACGCCCTCGCCGCGTGGTCGTGAGTGGCGGCGCTGCGTTTATCGCCAGGTCGGCGTTCTCGCCTCGCAGGATCAAAGCGCGGCCGTGCGGGCTTTGTTGCAGCGCCTGCCGTTTCTCGACGCCACGCGTGTCGGCAGTTGGGGCTGGAGCGGTGGCGGCAGCATGAGCTTGAACGCTCTTTTTCGTCACCCCGACCTCTATCGCATGGCGATGGCCGTTGCGCCCGTCGCTGACATGCGGCTCTACGACACGATCTATCAGGAGCGCTACATGGGCCTGCCTAAGGACAACGCAGACGGCTACAAGCTCGGCTCGCCCATCACGTTCGCAAAACAGCTCGCCGGCGACCTCCTCATCGTCCACGGCACTGGCGACGACAACGTTCACTACCAGGCCACCGAGAAGCTCATGAACGAACTCATCGTGCAAAACAAGCCCTTCACCGCGATGGCGTATCCCAACCGCTCACACGCCATCAACGAGGGCAAAGGCACGGCGCGTCACTTCTATGAACTGCTCACGAGTTATCTCAGTGAGCATTTGATGTTAAAGAAAACGCAGCCGTAAAGCACCGCGTCACTTTGCCTTGATCTCAAACGCATCCAAGAACGGCAGCGTGATCTGTGGCGGCATGCCGCCGAAGGGCTGGTAGGCGGGGAGCTGGACGATGCTCATGCTGTGCGGCTGGCTGGCGATGAAGAACATGGCATCGGCGCAGTCGGCGCAGGTGATCATGGCTTCTTTGTGCTTCGCCGAGGGCTGCACGGGGCGCTTTTTGACGAGCGGAGTGTCCGCCTCGCCTGGGGCGTATTCGGAGACGACGATGCCGTGCGCGTTGAGCTGCATGCGGGCGGTGAAAAGCATGCCGTGAACGGCCCACTTGCTGGCGGTGTAAGGCACACCCGCGAAGGAATCGTAGCCATGACCGGCAGTGGAAGAGACGACGACGATCTTGCCGCCGCCATTCGCTGCCATCGGCTTGGCGACAGCCTGAATCATGTTCGCCACACCAATGACATTGATCTCCATGACCTTCCGCCAGCTTTCCTCGCTAGCGATGCGTGCGGGGTCCGCGTGCGCCATGAAACGGTCCGGCGTGTTGATGCCTGCTGTATGGATCAGCGCGTGAAGCGTGCCGTGCTTCAGCACTTCGGCCAACGCGGCGGCCACGCTGGCACTGTCTGCCACGTCGCAGACGACGGGGATGATGTTCTTGGAAAGCGCGGCGCTTTCCTGGAGCGACTCCAGCGTGCGTCCAAACACAAACGTCTTTGCGCCAGCCTCCGCGAAACGCTTCGCTGCCGCCTGTCCCATTCCACCGCCACCGCCGGTGACGATCACGATCTTGTCAGTCCAATTTTGGTCCATGCGCTGATGCTAACGAGCGCACATGAGGCGTCGAGTCTCTGCTTGGCAAAAATCTGGGCGCAAACCGCCAAAGCGTCCAAGACGATCGCCCGGATGCCCGATTAGATGTGTGCCACCATGAGCAAACAGGTCACCATCCTCGGCGCGGGCGTTATCGGCCTCAGCACGGCGCTTTATTGCGCTCGGCGCGGCATGCGGGTGACGATCATCGACCAAAAGCCACGTCAGCGTGATGGCTGCTCGTTTGGCAATGCCGGGATGATCGTGCCGAGCCACTTCATCCCGCTCGCCGCGCCCGGCATGGTGAAACTCGGCCTCAAATGGATGTGGAATCCGGAATCGCCGTTTTACATCAAGCCGAGGCTGAATCTCGATTTGATGACCTGGGGCCTCGAATTCTGGAAAGCGGCCACGAAAGGCCGTGTCGATGCCGCTGCGCCGATTTTACGCGACTTGAGCCTGCTGAGCCGCCACTGCTACGAGGAGATCGGACTCGACTTCGGCCTCGTGAAGCGCGGATTGCTCATGCTGTGCAAAAAGCAGCAAACGCTCGATGAAGAAGCCCACATGGCCGTAATGGCAAACAGTCTCGGCATTCCCGCTGAGGTGCTCGATGCCAAAGCCACCGCCGCGCTCGATCCCGCTGTGACCATGGATGTGTGCGGCAGTGTGTTCTTCCCGAAGGACTGCCATCTCGCCCCCGGACGCTTCATCGCGGCTGTCGAAGCGGAGTTGATGAAACTCGGTGTCGCGATGCTCTGGGAAACCGAAGTGCGGGGCTTTGAAGTGGAGGGTCAGGTGCTTCGATCCGTCAATACGTCAAAGGGTCAAATAGAGGGTCAAGAAGTCGTGCTGTGCAGCGGCGTGTGGTCGGCGGAGATGGCGAAGGAGCTCGATTTGAAGCTGCCTATGCAAGCGGGCAAAGGCTACAGCCTCACGCTCACGAATCCGAAGCAACTTCCCAAGCTCTGCAGCATCTGCACCGAAGCACGACTCGCCGTGACACCGATGGATGGCGCGCTGCGAGTCGGCGGCACGATGGAAATGGCCGGAACCGACGAATCCATCACGCCGCGTCGCGTGCGCGGCATCACGCGGGCCTTCCCCGATTTCTTCCCCGCCTTCTCTGAAAGCGACTTCGCCGATGTGAAGCCCTGGAGTGGCCTGCGCCCCGTCTCACCCGACGGCATGCCCTACATCGGCCGCACGCAGCGTTGGAAGAACCTCACCGTGGCGACAGGTCACGCCATGATGGGCCTCAGCCTCGCCCCCGCGACGGGCAAAATCGTTGCTGATGTGCTCAGCGGCGAGAAATCGCCTGTGGCGCTCGATCTTATGTCACCGGATCGTTTCGCATGAAAATCGCCACACTCCTCATTCTTGCCGTTTCGACGGCTGCGCTCGCTTTGGACCGACCGAAGCTGCAAATCATCAATGCGGGCGAAAAGGCTGTGGAAGTCTTCTGGGTCGCGCCGGATGGCAAACGCGTGCCAAATGGCAAAATCGAGCCCGGCAAGGACAGCATCATCGGCACGACTCTCGGACATCGGTTTGTCATCGTGGATGGCAGACTTGAGACCGAGGTAGTGAGCAAGGTGCGGGTGCAGGGCTTTCGCTATGATCCGGCGGCGAAGGATGGTGTACCTGTGTTTTACACGCAGCGGGCGAGCGCGGGCGGATTTCCCATCGTGGCTTCGGCGAAGGTGAGTCCGTATGCGGTGAAGGAGGCGGTGTATCTCGTCGATCTGATGCTGGCGAAGCGGCCGGATGTGCGAGACGCGATGACGGCGAGCGGAGCGCGGCTGTGCATCCTGGCGCACAACGAGTTCACGATGGATCAGCCGGAGTTTGCGAATCTGGAAGCCGTGAAAGGCTATGAGGCGCTGACGCCGCGCGAGTATTGGGATGCGCGGGCACGCGGGCTCGGTGGTAGCGAGGAAGATCCCTTCTGCTCCTGCGCGGAGGAGAACCTGCTGGCTTACGACGGCGATCCGTATGACACGGAGAGCATCCTGATTCACGAGTTCGCGCACAACATGCACCTGCGTGGCCTGACGAATGTCGATCCGACCTTCGACACGCGATTGAAGGCCGCTTTTGATGCCGCGATGAAGGCGGGACTGTGGAAGGGAGCCTACGCGTCGTCGAATCATCACGAATACTGGGCGGAGGGCGTGCAGAGCTGGTTCGACAACAACCGCGAGAACGACGCGCAGCATAACCACGTCAACACACGCGACGAATTGATCGACTATGATCCGAAACTGGCCGCGCTGTGTTGCGAGGTCTTTGGTGACACCGTTTTGAAATACACGAAGCCGCAGACGCGGCTCACCGGACATCTCGCAGGCTACGATCCGGCCAAAGCGCCGAAGTTTGTGTGGCCGGAGCGGCTCATGAAGGCTCGTGGATTGATCAAGGGCCAGCAGGTGAAGCGCTTTCAGGAAGCAACCGGGGCGAAGTCGCATGACGAGCGGCTCATCGCAGGCTGGAAGGTACAGGTGAGCACGAAGCTGATCGAGCAGGATGCCGTGGCGGTGGAAAAGGCGATGCAACTGCTGCGTGCGCAGCTCGATGAGATCGTGCGCGTCGTGCCGAAGGCTTCGGTAGCCGAATTGCAGAAGGTGCCGCTTTGGATCAATCCCGAGTATCCGAAGGTGCATCCACGCGCTGAGTTTCATCCCGATGCAGGCTGGCTACAGAATAACGGACGCGATCCTGTGATGGCGAAAGGCGTTGAGTTCACCAACGTGCGCATCTTTGAAGCTGAAACGCGCCGCATGCCGAACTTCGCGCTGCATGAGCTGGCGCACGCGTATCACAACCGCACGGTGCGCATGAGCTTTGGCAATCTGGAGATCAAGAACGCTTACGATAAAGCCAAGGCCAGCGGCAAGTATGACCGCGTCGAACGCAAGGATAGTGAAGGCCGCAGTCACATGGACCGTGCCTATGCGATGACGAACCCGCAGGAATACTTCGCCGAATGCACGGAGGCATACTTCAGCCGCAATGATTTCTTCCCCTTCACCCGCGATGAATTGAAGCAGCATGATCCCGAGATGTTCGGGCTGCTGGAGAAACTCTGGGGTGTGAAGCCGGTTACTTCACCATGATTGGGAAGTTTCCCGTGGCGGCGCGTTTGTGGTTGTCTGTGACGCATAGATGCACGCGGTAGGCTCCGGGCTTCTCAGGAGCGTGAAAGGTGGCCGAGGGGCCTTCGGCTTTGATGACACATTGCGGTAGCGGCTTGATCTTGCGCTCTCGGCCCTTCTCGTCCCGACCTGCGGACTCCGGGGTGACGGTCCAGTGATACGTCAGCGGATCGCCATCGGGGTCGGCGGCGTCGGCTTGGGCGGTGAACTCGGTATTGGCGGCGATTTCTGTTTTAGCGGCGGTGCTGCGTAGGCTCTTGAGTTCGGGCGCGTGATCGGGCGGAGGCTGGCCTTTCCATAGCTCATGCATCACATCGCGAACGGCGGTGGATTCACCGCTTTCGGTGAAGATGCCAAACCACGTGGACGTGGCCTCCTGCTTCTGGCCCCAGAGAAACACATAGCCGCCCCAGCAGTCGCCGCCGGGTAGGATCGTTGCTTCGTAGGCTTTGCGGATGAATTTGGCTTTCTCCGTGCTGGTTGCCTCGATAGGTGCTTCCCATGGCACCCGCGGACTCTCCCAGAAGCCGCGTGGTCCGTATTCGGTCACGACCCACGGGCGTGTCCATTTACGCTTCGCCAGATAGCCGCGCAGTCCGGCGAGTGCGCCATAGGTGTTGATGCCGACAAAGTCGAGACTCGGCGTGAGAGCATTGAGTCCCGCGATTTTCAGAGGCTGGAGGCCCGCGAGGGCGGTGAAGGTGGGGTGCGCAGGGTCTAATTCCTTCACTGCTTTTGCCAGCACCTCCAATTGGATCCAGTAGGCCATGTTGTTGCCATCGCCTTCGGCTTCATTGCCGATGCCCCAGAAGAGCAGGGCCGGGTGATCGCGAAATTTGGTCACCTCCTTTTTCACGCGCTCCGTCTGGCGTGCGCAGTGCTCGGCATTCGCGTAGGAGAACCAGCTGCATTCAGGTTCGAGCCAAATTCCAGAGCAGACGGTGAGGCCTCGCTTTTCCGCATTGTCTAAGATTTCGCCAAGTCCATTGGTGGTCCATGTTCGGATGCTATTGCCACCCGTGGCGACCAATTCATCGAGATGCTGATCACCAGCCGCTCCATTGACAAAGTAAGACTCGCCTCCGCGAGTGATACCGACGCCGGGCACGATCTTGACGGGCACAGCCTTTGCTGCGGCGTCATTGGTCGCGATGAAAAGGATGAGCAGCGAGGTGAGGATCGGTCGGATCATGGGTAATTCATCGCGTAGTGGCATGATGGACGCAAGACGACATGATCAGGGTATCAGTCGGCGGTATTCAGTGGGTGAGTAGCTTGTGACCGCACGAAAGGCCCGTGTGAAGGCACTGTGATCGGCAAAACCGCAGTTCAGCGCGATCTGGGCCACGCTGGCATCGGTTTCACGCAGCAGGCGGCAGCCAACGGTGATGCGCGTTTTCGTGATCAACTGCATGGGGCTGATGCCGTGGATGCGCTTGATGATGCGGGCGAAGCGGGCCGCCGTCATGCCTGCTTTTCGAGCGAGGGAGGATGGGCTCACCGGGTCATCATAAGCCGATTCGAGATAGCGCAGCACCCGCGCGACTTCGGGTGAGACGTCCTCACGGCTCACGGGTGCCGCGAGATCTTTGGAGATGCCGATGAGTCCCGTCACCTGGCCGCGTGCATCACGGATGGGCAGCTTGCTGGTAAGGCCCCACACCGGCACGTTTGGCCTGCGCCAGAAAAGCTCCAGTCGCTCCACAATGGGCTGCCCGGTGCGCAGCACCTGCTCATCCTGTTCGGTGGGGATGCGTCCATAGTCTCCGGGACAGACATCGCAGGGCCGCCTGCCGAGCATTTGGGATTTGTGCTTGAGACCGTGCCGCTCGACGAGCGATTGATTCACCACCTGGTAACGTCCGGAAGCATCTTTGATGAAAAAAGCGGTGTCATGCATCAGATCGGCCAGTTGCTCGATCATGCGTGCATCCATCAGCAATGTGCCTTGCTTGGAAAGGGTGCCAGGAAAGGCTGGTGCGGCTTTTTTCATGCGGTGACGTTGTCATACACTCGGCTTCATGCCGGATAGCTTCCAGTCGTTTCCTTATTGTGCGGCTTTTGACGGGTTGGGTGTCCAGAAATGACAAGACATTGAGGCTGCCCCTGCATGATGATGCATAGATCATGTCTAGGCTATTTCACACTCTCCTCGCCACATATTTCATGACTATTGCCGCCTTGTCTGCCGACGATACCGCTGAGTTGCAAAGCAAGGCCGCTAAGGGCGATGCCAGAGCGCAGGTTGATCTCGCCATTCGCTACCGCGATGGCAAAGGAGTCACCAAAGACGATGCAAAGGCCATGGAGTTGGCACACAAAGCAGCGGATGCAGGAAATGCGGACGCAATGGACTTAGTTGGCTTTGCTTATCTCCGTGGTGCCGTGGTGAAGCGCAGTCCAGAGATCGCCATCGCTTATTTCAAAGCAGCGGCGGATGAATCTGCTCAGGCTGCTTTTAACCTCGGCCAATGTTATTTCGGTGCGCAAGGAACCGCGCAGGATTGCCCGAAGGCGCTCGAATGGTGGAAAAAAGCAGCGGAGCGCGGCCATGGTCGAGCTGCTGCGAATGCGGCGATGGCTTATCGCTCGGGCGAAGGCGTCGAGCCTGATGCATTTCAAGCTCGCCAACTCGCCGAGCGTGCGGCGGACTTGAACGATCCCTCTGGACTCGTTCTACTCGGTGAGATGCACTTTCAAGAGGGTGAACTCGATGCCGCGAAAGCCAACTGGACCAAAGCGTCCAATCTCATGCCCACCACTGCCAGAGGGCATCCAGCGCAACCTTCCGGCAATGCTTCTGCTCAAGAAGCAGCAGACCTTTTGAAGCTCATCGATTACCGAAAGCGCAAAAGCGAACCTGGCAACTTCGCCTTCGTGCAAATGCCGCACGTCCAGCAGGGCTACAACAACTGCGGCTCCACTGCCTGCGCCATCTTCGCCCGTTTTCAAGGCAGCAAGATCGGCGGCTGGGATTTCAAGAAACTGTGTCCATCTCCGCTCGGCACCGGCACTGACTGGGGCCATCTCCTCGATGCCTCGAAGAAGATCGGCCAGAAGTGGAAGCTCATCACCTTCACGCCAGATGACGAAGGCTTCGTCAAAGCCACCGACATGCTGAAAAGCGAACTCGATGCCGGACGTCCGGTGGTCGTGGATTTCAAATACATCGGCCCGCAGTTCCCCAACGGCAGCGCCGGACACACGCTCAATGTCTGCGGTTACATCGCCAAAGAAAACCTCTACATCCTGTGCAATCCAGCCGTTGCCACCCCTGGCATCCAACTCATCACCGCCGAGGACTTGAAGAACTTCTGGCGCTCTGATCACTACGGTGCGCTCTCCAAAGGCGTTCTCTCCCGTCCAGCTTTTGTCATCGATAACCCTATTACGAAACCATGAAAAATCTGCGCTTCCTCTCGATTAACATTCTCCTACTTGCTACTCAGCTTCACGCGAAGCCGCTGAAGGTCTTCATCCTCGCCGGCCAGTCGAACATGCAAGGGCATGCCAAGGTGAGCACCTTCGAGCACATCGGCATGGACCCGGCGACGAAGCCGATGCTGGATGAGATGCAGAATGCGGACGGCACTCCGACGGTCTGCGAGCGCGTTTGGATTTCCTCACTCGGTAGTTCTGATGAGGTAAAGAGCGGAAAACTCACCGCAGGCTTCGGTGCGAGTCAAAATGGACCGAAGATCGGACCCGAGTTCACCTTTGGCCTCTACATGCAAAAGTTCACAGATGCGCCCATCTTGCTCATCAAGACCGCGTGGGGCGGCAAGAGCCTGAACACCGACTTCCGATCGCCGAGCGCTGGACCGTATGTGTTCAATGAAACGCAGCTCGCGCAGTTTCAGAAGCAAGGCAAAGACCTCGCCGCCATCAAAGCAGAGAAGGAAAAAGAGACCGGCGTTTACTATCGGCTCATGGTCGAGCATGTGAAGAGCGTGCTCGCGGACATCAAACGCGTGGTACCGAGCTACGATGCCGCTCAAGGTTATGAACTCGCCGGCTTCGCATGGTTCCAAGGCTGGAACGACATGGTGGACAGCGGCACCTATCCGAACCGTGACAAGCCCGGTGGCTACGATGCCTACAGCACAGCGATGGCGCACTTCATTCGCGATGTGCGCAAAGACTTGAACGTACCGAAGCTGCCCTTCGTCATCGGCGTGATGGGTGTGGGAGGCCCCACCGCACTGTATGGCCCGGATCAGCAGCGCTACAAAGCCACTCACGACAACTTCCGTGCCGCGATGGCTGCGCCCGCAAGCTTGCCCGAGTTCAAAGGTAACGTCGCGACGGTTCTGGCGGAGAAGTATTGGGACCGTGAACTGACTCTCGCGAAAGCAAAGGACGACAACATCAAAGACAAAGCCAAGAAGCTCGCGAAGGAAGGCAAGATGAAGCCTGCGGAGGAAAAAGCTTTGGTGGATAAACTGCGCGGCGAGGGACTCACGGAGCGAGAACGCCTAGTGCTGGAGAAAGGCATTTCCAACTTCGAGTTCCACTACCTCGGCTCGGCAAAGATTCTCGGCGGTGTCGGCAAGGGCTTAGCGGAAGCGATGGCTGGTCTGGTGGTCAAAAAGTAAGTTCTACATGACCACCACATGAAGTTCTCATTTGTCCTTACTGCACTCTTCTCCTTCGCGGCTGGCCTACATGCTGCTCCTTTGCTTGGTTGGAAGCACTCGGGCGTGCTCACAGTGCTCACCACGCCGGAGGGCGCAAATCTGCCTGCTGGCGCGGTGGTGGAGCAGTTTCCGCTGCTGGTGCGACTGGATCGTGATGGCTTCGATTTCTCTCAAGCGAGGCCAGACGGCGCGGACGTGCGCTTCACCACGAGCGATGGCAAGCCCTTGTCGCATCAGATTGACGAATGGGACGCAGTTCGCGGCACGGCGAGCATCTGGGTGCGTGTGCCGCGCCTTGAAGGCAACGCGCGGCTACCGCTGCATCTGCATTGGGGAAATGCGAGCGCCACGAGCACATCAGACGCGAGCGCGGTCTTCAACGCGTCGAACGGCTACGTCGGTGTGTGGCACATGGATGGTGCGTTGGTGCCGGGCGAGACGCGCACGCAGTCCGCGCCGGGTGTGATCGGTGCTACGCGGCATTTTGACGGCGAAGGCGGCATCAAGGTCGGCGACAAGCTCACGGGCTATCCTACAGGGCACGAGGCGCACACCACGGAGCTGTGGTTTCGTGCGGAGCGTGCCGGCAGCAGCATGTTTGGATGGGGAAACAGCCAGCCGCAGGGCAAGGTGGTGTTTCAATTGCGCGGACCGCCGCACATTCGCATGGATTGCTGGTTCTCAGAGGCCAGCATCCATGGCGATGAAGTGCTGCGGCTCGGCGAGTGGCAGCACGCGGCGTTTGTATATGAGAAAGGCAGCGCGCGGCTCTACATCGACGGTGCGCCTGCCGGCAGTTCGACGCGTCCGGGCACGCCGATGAAGATCAGCAGTCCTGCGGCGCTGTGGATGGGCGGCTGGTTCAATGAGGAAGGCTTCCACGGTGACATGGACGAAGTGCGCGTCTCCAAGATGACGCGCTCCGCGGAGTGGATTCGGCTGCAATACGAGAACCAAAAGCCGCTGCAGACGCTGTTGGGGCCGCTGATGCGTGCTGGCAGCGATTTCGCTGTCACGCCGGAGAAGGCGGCGCTGGATGAAAAAAGTCGCGCGAGTTTCCAGGCACAGGCAGGCGGCGCGGAGAAGATTTATTGGTCACTTGTGCGCGAGGGACGCGAGCAAATCTTGGCGGTGGATCGTTTTGCGTTCGAGTTCGATGCGGGGCGAGTGACGGGCGATCAATCGCTCACGCTGCGCCTCAAGGCCGTGCGTGCGGATGGCGTGAAGACTCGCGACATTCCGATCACGGTGCGCGAAGCGATGCCTGATCCGAAGTTCACATTGGAAGCGCCGTCGAACTGGGATGGCCGCACGCCGCTGGAGATTCGCCCACGAATTTCAAATGCTGCCAAAGCCGGTGACGTGCGCATGGAATGGCAGGCCGGTCCGGCTGCGGTGACGAAGGATGTTTTGCCGGATCGTCTGCGACTGCTCGCGGCGCAGAAAAACGGTCCTCTGACTGTCACGGCGACCTTGAACAATGGCGGCGCGCCTGTTTCGCGCTCAGTGACGATTCAAGTCACGCAGCCTGTGAAACACACGTGGATCGAGCGCGAGCCTGAGGACGATGAAAAGCCCGATGAAGGCCAGTTTTATGCGCGCAACGACCGAAACGAGGCCACGCTGCATTATCGCGGCGTTTTGGACAAAAAAGCCGCCGAGGTGTTTTTGAAAGTCTTCGCCAATGACAAGCCTTTCGCCGCCGTGAAGGCCAAAACTGACGGGAATGGCCGCTACGCGCTCAGCGCGAAGTTGAAGGCCGGTTTCGTCAAATACCGCGTCGAGTTCGGCGCGGGAGATACCGTGCTCGAAAAGGTCGGCGATCTCGTCTGCGGCGATGTGTTTCTGCTCGACGGCCAATCCAACACCGAGGCGCTCGATTTGAAGGAAGAGCGGCCCAAGCCGCGCGAGACGAATGATTGGCTGCGCACTTACGGCGGTCCGATGGGTCGTGATGACGGAGTCGCGTGGCTGCGGCAAAACTGGACTGGCAAAGGCCGTCCGAATCTTTGGAGTCGCGCGGTATGGGCACCGCAAGAACCGGAGTTTCGCACCTTCATCGGCTGGTGGGGCATGGAACTCGGCAAGCAACTCATCGCGAGCGAGAAGGTCCCTGTTTGCATCATCAATGGCGCGCTCGGCGGCACGCGCATCGACCAGCATCAACGCAACGCCGCCGATCCTGCGGACGTGAGCACGATTTACGGTCGCTGGCTCTGGCGTTTGCGTCAGGCGCGGCTCACGCATGGCGTGCGCGCGGTAATCTGGCATCAAGGCGAGAACGACCAGCCTGCGGACAACCCGCTGGGCCGTCCCGGTCATGAAATCTACGCGCCGCTCTTCCTTGAGATGGCCGCCGGTTGGCAGCGCGATCTGCCGAATGCGTGGCGCTACTTCATGTTCCAAATCTGGCCGAACTCCTGTGCCATGGGTGGCGACAAAGGCGCGGGCGACCGCCTGCGCGAGGCCCTGCGCGAGGCCCAGCGCACGCTTCCGGAGCGCTTCGACAATCTGAGCATCCTCTCCACGCTCGGCATTCGTCCACCCGGCGGCTGTCATTATCCAAAAGAGGGCTACAACGAGTTCGCCCGCATGCTCCACCCGCTCATCGGGCGCGATCTGTATGGCCGCGATCCGGGTGTGCCCATCACGCCGCCGAATCTAAAACGCGTCTCGTTTGCGAATGCCGCGAAGGACACACTCACGCTCGAGTTTGATCAAGGCGTCGTCTGGCTCGAATCGCTCGCAACGCAGTTCTATCTGGATGGCGAGCCGGATCGCATCGCCAGTGGCAGCGCAAAGGGCAGCACGCTCACCCTGAAGCTCAAATCGCCCGCTGCGGCGAAAACCATCACTTACCTCCAAGAAAAGAAATGGAGCCAGGACACGCTGCTGCTTGGTGAAAACGGTCTCGCAGCCCTCACCTTCTGCGAAGTGCCCATCGCGGTTCCGTAGCCATGTTTCTGCCTTTCATCTTTTACCGCCAATCTTTCACCAACCCATGAAGCTCCCACTCATCCTCGCCACGTTCCTGTTCACCACGCTCGCTCACTCCGCTGGCAAAAACGATCAAGCCCCGCCGCCCGACTTCACGAAAGGCGATGTGATCCCGAAGAACGCGAAGCACGACTGGAACCTCGGTGCCACGGGTCTGCGTGGGTGGCTGTATTGCGACAAGATGGTGACGAGTGACGCGCGCCAGATCGCCATCACGAAAGTGGAGCCCCAGTCGCCTGCGGATGGTGTGTTCGCTGTTGGCGACGTGATCCTTGGCGTCGGCGACAAAGCGTTTTCGGTCGATCCACGCACGGAACTGGGTCAGGCGCTCACTTCAGCCGAAACGGAGGCCGGTGGTGGCAAACTGGTGCTCACGCGATGGCGCTCGGGAAAAACCGAGAACGTCGTTTTGAAGCTGCCTGTGCTCGGTAGCTACTCGTCCACGGCTCCGTTTGATTGCGCGAAGTCGAAGCTCATCCTTGAGCAGGGCTGCAAGGCCATCGCAGCACGCATGAGTGCTGCGGGTTATGGCAATCAGGACCCGATTCCGCGTTCTCTGAATGCGCTGGCTCTGTTGGCGAGCGGTGACGCGGCCTACCTGCCGCTGATCAAACAAGAAGCACAGTGGGCAGCGGCGTTTTCATCGAACAGCATGCAGACGTGGCACTACGGCTACGTGATGATGTTCCTCGGCGAGTATGTGAGCGCGACGGGTGATCAGTCGGTGCTGCCGGGGCTGCGGCGTCTCGCTATGGAAGCGGCCAATGGACAGAGCGCTGTCGGCTCCTGGGGTCATGGCTTTGCGAAACCTGATGGCCGACTCGGCGGTTACGGGATGATGAACTCGCCAGGCATACCGCTGACCATCGGTCTGGTGATGGCTCGCACCGCAGGCGTCAAAGATCCAGCGATCGATCTCGCCATCGAACGCAGCGCCCGATTGCTGCGTTTCTACATCGGCAAAGGATGCATCCCGTATGGTGACCATCATCCGTGGATCGAGAACCATGAGGACAACGGCAAGTGCGGCATGGTTTCGGTGTTGTTCAACTTGCTCGGCGAGCCCAAGGGCACGGAGTTCTTCTCGCGCATGAGTTTAGCCTCCCACGGTCCTGAACGCGACACGGGACACACGGGCAACTTCTTCAATATGCTCTGGGCGATGCCCGGCGTCGCGCACAGCGGACCGCAGGCCACGGGAGCGTGGATGCAGGAGTTCGGCGCGTGGTATTTCGATCTCGCGCGGCGTTGGGAGGGCAGTTTTCTTCATCAAGGCCCGCCTGAAAATGGCAACGACAGCTATTCGGGCTGGGACTGCACCGGTGCTTACTTGCTGGCCTACGCGATGCCGCTGAAGAAGATCCATCTCACTGGCAAAAAGTCTGGCGCGGTGCCTCAGCTCGATGCCGCTGCGGCCCAATCCATCGTTTCCGATGGCCGTGG
Organism: Verrucomicrobiaceae bacterium; assembly: GCA_947471905.1. Taxonomy (GTDB): domain Bacteria; phylum Verrucomicrobiota; class Verrucomicrobiia; order Verrucomicrobiales; family Verrucomicrobiaceae; genus Prosthecobacter. The sequence goes on along the minus strand of CANIZT010000003.1, from coordinate 25,409 downwards.
ATGGAACAACAAGGACCGCAACAGCTTCTACGACGCGCTGAGTGATGAACAACTGCTCGAACGCCTGCGCAACTGGTCGCCCATCGTGCGCGAACGTGCCGCGATGGCGTTAGGTCGGCGCAAGAGCACTTCAGTCGCCACATTGATCGAAATGCTCGACTCTCCAAGCCTCGATGTCCGTTACGGTGCGTGCCAGGGCCTGATTTTCCTGCGCGGACGCGCCGCACCTGCGGTGGATGCACTGCGCAAGACCTTGGGCCATGAAGATCTCTGGCTGCGCATCAAAGCCGCCGAAGCGCTCGCCGCCATCGGCGCGCCTGCGATGAAGGCGGTGCCGCAACTCCTCGAACTTCTGGCGCAGGTGGACACGAAAAACGATCCTCGCAGCATGCAGCAGCGCTACCTCACCTTTGCGCTGTTTGATCGCGATGGAATGCTCAGCCGCTCACTTGCTGGCGTGGATCGTCCTGCGCTCTACAAGGCCGTGCAGGCCGGGTTGAAGAATCAAGATGGTCGCGCTCGCGGCAGCATCGGCTCCGTGTATCGCCAGCTCTCATTTGAAGAGATTCAGCCGCTTCTCCCGGCCATCCACGAAGCGATCGTTCAGCCCGCACCCAGTGGCGAGATGTTTGCTGACCAAATCCGGGTGGAGGGTCTGCGCCTGCTTGCCCAGCATCACATCGAGGAAGGCATCAGCGCGCTCGTGAAATACGCGCGTGATCAAAATCCGTGGTCGAGTCAAAACCGCACGCCGGAACTGATGAAGATCCTGCTCAACTATGGAACTCACGCGAAAGCGGTGATCCCTGATCTGGAGAAGCTCGCGCACTACTTCGAGAAAGAAGAAAAAGACTTCCCCAAAAACCTTGGCCTCCAGAAAGCCAACTCCGTCCGCGACACCATCACAGCCATCGAATCGAGCACGGACAAACCAACGCTCATCAAGCTCCCGTAGTATGAAGAATCTCCTCCTCGCCATCTTTTTGCTCGTTCCTGCGCTCGTTCGCTCCGCGGACACGGACACCAAGACGCTGCGCGTTTTCATCTTCGCGGGGCAGTCGAACATGGTGGGCACGCATTCGAAGGTGAAGGACATTAATCGCTTCCCTCCTTTTGCGGGGCTCGACCAGCCGCAGGCGAAGGTTTTGTTTTCTTATAAGCTAGGGCGTGAGAACATGGAGACCTCGGAGGGCTGGATTCCGATGCAGCCGACGCGTGACTACTTCGGGCCGGAGCTGAGTTTTGCCCGAAAGGTGTCGCAGAGCATCGAGGCACCCATCGCGGTCATCAAAGTTGCATCGGGTGGCACGACGTTGGGCAAGGATTGGAATCCAGACATGCCGGACGGCTTCAAGCTTTACCCGCTCGCGCTCGATCATGTGCGTGCTTCACTGGCCGATCTGGATCGAAAGAAGATCGCGTATCGCATCGAGGGCTTCGTGTGGCATCAGGGGGAGAACGACATGTTCGACAAGGCTTTCAAACCGGCCTACGCGGTAAACTTGAAGAACTTCATCGCGTGCTGGCGTCGCGGTTTGAAGCTGCCGAAACTGCGCTTCTACCTCGGCGAGCTTTGCACGAAGACGATCTGGGGCATGGACAACCGCGACAACATGCTCGCGATCCGCAGCGCGCAAAAAGCGGTCGCAGAGGCAGATCCGCTCGTGGACTACGTGCCCACATCGCACGACGCGGTGGAGATCGGCGGCGAGGCGGGGCTGCACTATCACTACGGCACGCTCGGGCAGCTCGAGCACGGCGTGAATCATGCGGACGCGTATCTGCGCACGCTCGGCATCGAAACGGGCCGCGACAGGCCTCTCAAAGCCTGGCCGTATTCCAAAGGCAGCGCGGTGAAGCTTTTCATCCTCGCCGGACATCGCAACATGGAGGGCGAGCGTGCCTTCCAACAAGAACTCGGTGCGGCGGCGAGTGAGGATGCACAAATCGCCTTCAAATACAGCCTCGGTGGCGGCTTCAAGACCTCGAAGGGTTGGGAACCGCTCGGGCCAGCGGGCGCTTACGACACCTTTGGGCCGGAGTTGAGCTTTGCGAAGACGTTGCGAGCCACGGAGAAGGGCAACATCGCCATCGCGAAGTTCACGCACAGCGGCACGCAGATGAATGACTGGACGCCCGAAGGCACGACGGCCAAGGACATGCATGTTTACCCAGCGCTCATCGCGTTCGTCCGCAGCGCGATTCAGGATCTGAAGGATCAAGGCCACACTGTGGAACTGGTGGGCATTTTTTATCATGCTGGCGAGAATGACATGGCCTTCGGCCCCTATCGCAAACAGGCCGCGAAGTGGCTGCAATCGACCATCGCGCAAAGCCGCCAGGATTTGGCAACGCCCGCATTGAAGTGGTTCGTGAGCCAGCAACCGCCGCCCGATGAGAAGGGACTCATCAACCTCGACATCACTGCCGATCTCGCGGCCATCGCGGCTGCTGATCCCGCGTTCATTCACCTTAAGGCCTTCGATCTGCCGCCACAGCGCGAGAAACTCGTGCTCGACACCGCAGGTGTGTTGAAGCTGGGCGAGCTGCTGGCGCAGAGTTACCTGCATGGGCCGCCTGCGATGCCGAAGTCGGCAGCGGCACCATCCACGGAAGTCATCGAAGGCGAGATGGCTGGTTATCTCTTCGGGCCTGCGGAGAAGGTGCCGGAGGAGTTTAATGGTGGCTTTTCGCTCTATGCGGCCGCGTGGCCGCTGGTGGGCACGTATCCGGGGCACCGGTTTCAGACGGGGCTTTGCGGCACCTGGATGCACCCCCAGTGGTCGGAGGCAGAGAAGCCGAAGGAGAAATGCTACACGGACATCGAGGGCGGACTCGGCTGGTGGCGTGATACTCATTTCCCGACGACCACACCCAAGTTCATCATGGGCGGTGTGGGGCCTAACTTCTCATTCATCGCAAATGGCCCTGGCTATGGTGCGGGCACCTGGGACAAGCCGCGCGGGCAGTATGGCGTGGCGCAGTTGAGCCCGTGGCTGCTGTTCCCGCTCGATGGTCTCAATTTGAAGCAAGGCACCAAAGGCGAACTCTTTGGCTATGGCTATCTGCCGCTGCCGCTGACCAATCCAAAGACTACCACCGCAGGCAAGAACGTGCCCACGGGCAACCATTGCTGGACCCTGTTTCTGAACACTGCCAACTTCAAAGGACCTGCCACCTTCTTCACGCCGTTCTTCTGGACGCAAGCAAACATCGAGCACCCTGAGTGGGCTGGATTGTTGCTCGATTCACGTCCGGCTGGGCCGAACAAAGCCATCCAGATGGAGACGCAGCATGTCCCGGCCATTTTGAACGACAAACATGCACGAGTCGCACCGACTTCATTCCCCGTCGGACCCGATGGCACATCGACCGTGCTTCACCGACTCACGGCCTACAAGAAAGCAGCGCTCTGGGATGACGTGCAAAAGTGGTTCGATGGCGGTGCTCCAGCTGATGGAGCAATCAAAGCAGACGCCTCTGCCGTGCACAACTTCCGTGAAGGCGGAGGCTCCAACTGGAGCATCTATCCTCCCGGCACGAAGCGTGAGGAAAAAGCGCCGCTCGCCTGGAGTGCGTTTGCCACCTCCTTCACGCCAAATCCGATCACCTTCGGCTACAAGTGGAACGATCAACTCACCCGCACCAGCAACGGCCTGGTCACCCTGCCCGAATACTACCAACTCGGCACCAACGCTCGCAACAAGCCGCAGTGGACCGTGATGCAGCCCAAAGAAGTGCCCGCCGCCCTCGGCCTCACGCAGCACCGCTTTGAAACGCCAAAGGAAAAACCGCAAGAGCCACGCACGACACCTGATGATGTTGCAAGCTGCTGGAAGACACCCGGTCCCAAAGCTGGCCCCTTCAAAGCGAAACTCGGCGATGGCAGCACGGTCACCTACTACTGGTATCGCTTCGCCGACCAGCCAGCGATGCTCAATGCGGACCTCACACCCGAAGAACGTGAACTAGTGCAGCAGCGAGTCGAGAAACTGCATCGCACATGGACCAAGGATCGCAACTACCTCACCCCTCCCGATGTCGGCACACTCGCCAGCATTGATCCTGCATTGATTCTCACCCCACCAAAGGGCCTGGAGATCGGCTACGTCCCCATCGCCACACGTCAGGAGTTGGATAAATAGCTGCTACTGTTGCCCATGAAATCACTCGGCATCCTCTTGGTGCAACTCACACTCGTGGGCGGTCACGCACTCGCAGCCGACAAGCCCAACATCATCCTCATCCTCGCCGATGACCTCGGCTACGGCGATGTTCGCTGCTACAACGACCAGTCCAAGGTGCCCACGCCAAACATGGATCGTCTCGCGAGCGAGGGCATGAGGTTCACCGATGCACACAGCCCAGCCACCGTTTGCACGCCATCACGCTACAGCCTCATGACCGGGCAGATGGCGTTTCGTGTGCCGAACGGTGGCACGGTGTTTCAGGGAGTCGGCGGGCCTTCTTTGATCGCACCGGGAAGGCTCACGCTTCCGGCGATGTTGAAGAAACAAGGCTACTCCACCGTTGCGGTTGGCAAGTGGCATGTGGGGCTGACCTTTCACGACAAGGCGGGCGAATCGATTCACAGTGGCAAATTGGGGGACGTGGAGCGTATTGACTACTCCCGCCGCATCGAAGGCGGACCGCTGGATCATGGCTTTGATCGTTTCTTCGGCACTGCGTGCTGTCCAGGGACGGACTGGCTCTATGCATTCATTGATGGCGACCACATTCCCGTGCCGCCCACCGGTCGGATTGATAAATCGAAGCTGCCCAAGCACCCCTATGCCAATGATTGCCGCGCAGGCTTCATCGCGCCGGACTTCCCGATTGAGGAGGTGGATCTGCTGTTCCTCAAGAAGAGCCGCGAGTTCATGGAGCAGCACAGACGCACGTCACCCAACAAACCCTTCTTCCTCTACCACGCCTCTCATGCCGTGCATCTGCCATCCTTCGCGGCACCTGAGTTCAAAGACAAAACGCAAGTCGGGCCGCACGGCGATTTCATTCACGAACTCGATCACATCGTCGGTGAACTCATGGCGACACTGGAGAAGCTCGGTATCGCCGACAACACGCTCGTCCTTCTCTCCAGCGACAACGGCCCCGAGACCACCAGTGTGGTTCACATGCGCACCGATCACGATCATGACGGAGCCCGACCCTGGCGCGGCGTGAAGCGCGATGATTGGGAAGGCGGGCATCGTATTCCGTTCATCGTGCGCTGGCCTGGCAAGGTGAAGCCTGGCACCACCAGCACGCAGCTCACCAGCCTTTCCGACTTGATGGCGACCGTCGCCGCGATCATCGGAACGAAGCTGCCGCGCGATGCCGGTGAAGATAGCTTCAACATGTTGTCCGCACTGCTTGACGAAGCGCAGGCACCGATACGCCCCTATCTTCTGGAGCAGGCCTTCGCCGGAAAGCGCACACTGTCCATTCGTCGCGGTCGCTGGAAATACCTCGACCACACTGGCTCTGGTGGGAACAATTACGCCAACGGTGAACTGAAGCCCTACGCCCTGCCCGATACCGCTCCTGATGCGGCAGGCCAGCTCTATGATCTCGAGCAAGATCCCGGCGAGACCACCAACCTCTACTTCAAGCGCTCCGAGATCGTCACTGATCTGAAGAGCTTGCTTGAGAAAGCAAAAACCGAAGGCCGCAGTGCCCACCCATCACCATGACTCCTGTCTCCATCTTTAATGACGTCATCGGCCCCGTCATGCGCGGGCCGTCCAGTTCGCACTGCGCCGCAGCACTGCGCATCGGCAGACTAGCGCGCGATTTGATGGATGGCGAGATCACGGAGGTGCTCGTCGAATTTGATCGTGAAGGTTCGCTGCCATTGACCCATGAGAGTCAGGGGTCAGACATGGGTCTGTTCGGTGGCCTGCTAGGTTGGGACGCCGATGACGAACGACTTCCAGATTCGGCAAAGGCGCTCGCAGATGCCGGAATCAAGCTGCGCATCGAAACCGTCGATGTCGGCGATCCACATCCGAACACGTATCGACTCACGCTGCGCAACAAACGTGAATCGCACTCACTTATCGCCATCTCCACCGGCGGCGGCATGATGGAGGTGCTGAGCATTGATGGCGTGGCGATGCACATGGACGGCGGTTACCACGAAACGCTGGTTTGGCTTCCAAAAGGCACCCTTATCGACTTCGTAGCAGATGCGGTCATTGTTCATGATTTGGAAAAAACTCAGCTCGTGCAGATCAAAGCGGCGTTTTTTGCCTCCACCGACGGATTGAAGGCCATTTCAGTCAAAAAACTTTCTCCAGTGCTTCCGGTGCCATCGCGCAAAGACATGCGCGTGCCCTTCACAAGCTGCTCTGATATGCTGAAACATGACGGAGAACGTAAAACGCCACTCTGGCAACTCGCCATTGAGTACGAGCGTGCACGCGGCAACTTCACCGGGCGTGAAGTCATCAATAAGATGGTCGCCATCGTGCGTATCCTCCGCAAATCCATCGCCAGCGGCATTGCGGGCACGAGTTATGAAGATCGCGTGCTGCATCATCAAAGTGGACGCTTCGCGGAGATGCTGAAAGCAGGCCTTCTGCTCGATGGCGGTGCCTTGAACCGCATCGTTCTCTACGTCACTGCACTGATGGAAGTAAAGAGCAGCATGGGCGTCATCGTTGCAGCACCGACCGCAGGTGCGTGCGCGGCGCTGCCCGGCGCAGTCATTGGTATGGCAGAGGCGATGAATCAAAATGATGAAGAGATGGCTAAAGCCATGCTCGCAGCAGGTTTAATCGGTGTCTTCATCGCCACGCGCTGGACCTTTGCCGCAGAGGTCGGCGGCTGTCAGGCTGAGGGTGGCTCCGCAGCGAGCATGGCAGCAGCAGCGCTCATCACTCTGGCCGGTGGAACGCGCGATCAGGCCATCGCGGCGGCTTCGATGGCGTTTCAGAGCATGCTCGGTCTCATTTGCGATCCCATCGCGAATCGCGTCGAAGCTCCATGCCTTGGCAAGAACGTCATGGCCGCCAGCAACGCGCTTTCTTGTGCAAACATGGCCCTTGCTGGCTTCGATCCGCTCATTCCGCTCGATGAAGTCATCGACGCCGCGAAGCATGTCTCCACTATGATGCCCCGCGAGCACCGCTGCACCTCGCTCGGCGGATTGGCGATCACGCCGACCTCGCTGGAGATCGAACGGAAGCTCGCGGCGCTGAAGAGCAAGGGCTGCGGCAGTTGTCATTGTTGATTATGATTCGATTCGTCACTCTTCTTTCGCTTCACGCGATCCTCGGCGGCCATTCGCTTGCTGTAGCGAAGCCCAACGTCCTTTTCATCGGCCTCGACGATCTCAACGACTGGATTGGTTGCCTCGTTGGCCATCCGCAGACCAAGACGCCAAACATCGACAAGCTCGCAGCGAGCGGCGTGTTGTTTCGCAATGCTTACACCGCAGCGGCTTCGTGCAATCCATCGCGCACGGCCATCTTCACTGGGCTGTTACCGCATCGTTCAGGGCTTTACAGGAACGGGCAAAAGATGCGCGAGGTATTGCCGGATGCAGTGTTGTTGCCGCGCTACTTCTCGCAAAACGGCTACTGGAGCGCGGGTTCGGGCAAGATGCTGCACTACATCATCGATCCGCAATCGTGGGACGACTATTTCCCGGAGAAGACCAAGGACGATCCTTTTCCACGCACCTTCTATCCCAAGAAACGTCCCGTGCATCTGCCACGTGCAGGCGAGTGGCAGTATGATGAAACGGACTGGGCCTCACTCGATGTGACCGATGAAGAGTTCGGCGGCGACTGGCTCGTAACGAAGTGGATCGGCGAGCAACTTCAGCTCAAGCGCGACAAGCCCTTCTTCCTCGCCTGTGGATTGTATCGCCCGCACGAGCCGTGGTTTGTGCCGAAGAAATATTTCGAGCCGTTCCCGCTCGAGAGCATCCGACCAGGTCCCGGCTTCAAAGCAGATGACGTGAATGATCTGCCGCCTGCGGGACTGAAGCTCGCGCGCAATCGTTACTTCGAGCACATTCAAAAAGAGGGCCAGTGGAAGAAAGGCATTCAAGGCTACCTCGCGTCGATTCACTTCGCCGATACCATGGTTGGCCGCGCGATGGAAGCGCTCGAAAAGAGCCCGCAGCGCGACAACACCATCGTCGTGCTGTGGAGCGATCACGGCTGGCATCTCGGCGAGAAGGAGCATTGGCAAAAGTTCACCGGCTGGCGCGTCTGCGACCGCGTTCCACTCATCATCCGCGTGCCAAAAGGCGTCACAGGCTTGCCCGAAGGCACACCCGCAGGCTCCGTTTGCGACCGAGTCGTGAGTCTTGTGGATCTGTTCCGAACTCTCACCGATTTATGCGGCGTGCCCGAAAAACCTGGCATCATGGGCCACAGCCTCGTCCCGTTACTGCGCGATCCATCAATGCCGTGGCCCCACTCCGCGATCACCCACCTCGATCAATCCGAGAGCTACGCCATCAGCACCGAGCGCTGGCGTTACATCCACTACCAAGGCGGCGACGAGGAGCTTTATGACATCCAAACCGATCCGTTCGAATGGACCAATCTCGCGCCACACACCGAGCACGCGGCCAAGCTCGCTGAACTGCGAGCACTTGCTCCGAAGGACATCAAGCCGCTGCCTGTCGTGAAAGACGTGCGCAAGAACTGACGAAACCACGCAACAAACCTATCTTCATGAAATCATTCTCATCTTTTATTCTCGCCCTGTTGCTTGCCACGGTTGCCTCGGGAATGGCGAGCGAACGTCCCAACATCATCTTCGTTCTTTTCGACGATCTCGGGTACGGCCAACCGCAGAGCTACAATCCATCGTCCGCGCTGCGTACACCGAACCTCGATAAGCTCGCGACCCAAGGCATGCGCTTCACGAATGCGCACACGGCAGCTGCTGTTTGCACGCCCACGCGCTACGGCGTGCTCACGGGGCGCTATCCGTCGCGTCTCGGGCAGTTCGGAGTGCTCACGACATTTTCGAAGCCGATCATTCCGCCGGGCCGCACGACGGTGGCGTCGCTGCTCAAGGCGCAGGGCTATACGACGGCGTGCATTGGAAAGTGGCACCTCGGCATGGATTGGGTGGATGGGAAACCGGGAAACGAAAAAGAAGTGCCCATCGGCGCGAAGATGACCGGCGGGCCGAATGCGCTGGGGTTTGATTACTTCTATGGCTTCACGCACGCGCGCAACATCGGCACCATCGTCGAGCAGGATCACGTCGTCGCTCATGTGGAGCCGGTAGAGAATCAGCAGCTCATGGCGAAAAAGGCGGTGGAGTGGCTCGATCAACGAAAGGCAGGCGAGCCATTCTTTCTCTACTACCCGCTCGGCATCCCACATGAGCCGATTGTGCCCTCGGAAGAGTATGTCGGGAAGAGCGGCGCAGAGGATGTGGTGAAGAAGGATCCCAAATACGGCGACTGGCTTTACGAAGGCGATGCCTTCCTCGGAAAGATCATGGAAGCCCTAGAGCGCAATCATTTGGCCGAGAATACGCTCATCATCACCACTAGCGACAATGGCGCTGAGCACCGCGCCTATGCGCCGCTGCGCGAATCCAAACGCAGCATCTATGAGGGCGGACATCGCGTGCCGTTCGTCGTGCGCTGGCCCGGCAAGGTGAAGCCCGGCTCGGTGAATGATCACACCGTCTGCCTCAACGACCTCACGGCCACCGCCGCTGAAATCACCGGCGCAAAGATTCCCGACAACGCTGGTGAGGACAGTGTGAGCTTACTCCCCGATCTGCTCGGCACATCGATTAACGGCACGCGCGAGGCCACCGTGCATCAGTCGGCGGCTGGCGACCTCGCGATTCGTCAGGGGCCGTGGAAGCTCATCTTCAAGAAGAACGGCAGCCGAGAGCTTTTCAATATCGAGGCTGATTTGAGCGAGACCAAGGATGTGCTCGCGGCAAACGCTGAAGTCGCCTCGAAACTCACCGCGCTCATGCAGCGATACATCGGTAAAGGACGAAGCACACCCGGTGTCGCGCAGAAAAATGACTTCGACCTCTCAATCGCCAGTGAGAGCAAAGGCAAACCGAAAAAGAAAGACAAGAAGTCAGCAGCCGCTGTGAAATCGCCGGCCGAGCACGAGTGTGAGCTGGCACTGGCGGCGGACGCGTCCTTTGATTGAGCAACAACGACGAACAGGAACATGAAGACACGAACTCTCCTCTGGATCGTCAGCGCCATGGTGTTGGCCCATGTTGCTGCTGCCGAGACGCGGCCCAACATCATCTGCCTTATGACCGATGACCAGACCATCGGCGCGCTCGGCTGCTGCGGCTCCGGTTGCTCAAGTTGCGTCTGAATATGAACGCGCCCCTTCTCCATCTGTCCGCCGAAGACGTGCGCCGCGTATTGCCAATGCGCGATGCGATCGAAGCGATGCGCGATGCGTTTGCGCAACTGTCGCGCGGCGAGGTCACGCTGCCGACGAGGGTGCGGCTCAATGCACCGAGAGAGCACGGCGTGGCGCTGATCATGCCGTGTCACTCCGCTGCGCTGAAAATGTTCTCGCTGAAGATGGCGACGGTGTTTCTCGACAATCCACAACGCGGCCTGCCGGCGATCCAATCCACGGTGCTCCTTGCTGATGGAAGCACCGGCACTCAACTCGCGGTGGTGGATGGCGCGAGCCTCACGGCCATTCGCACCGGCGCGGCATCGGGCCTGGCGACCGATCTCCTCGCGCGCACTGACGCCAGTGTCTTGGCGGTAATTGGCACAGGTGTGCAGGCGCGCGCTCAACTCGAAGCGGTCTGTTGCGTGCGCCGCATCCGACTTGCGCGGGTCTATGGTCGCAATGCAGAGGCAGCCGAACGCTTTGCTCATGAGATGAGCAAGCAGCTCGGCATCACCGTTGAGCGCTCGGCTTCGACCGCTGAAGCAATCAAAGATGCCGACGTCATTTGCACAGCGACTTCGTCCACGACTGCGCTTTTTGCGGATGCTGATGTGCCACGCGGTGCGCACATCAACGCCGTCGGCTCCTATCGTCCCGACATGGTCGAGATTCCCTCGGCAACGATCTGCCGAGCACGTATGGTGGTCGATCATCACGTCTCGGCGATGGAAGAAGCAGGCGATTTGCTGGCACCGCTTCGCGCCGGGCTGATTGACGAGACACACTTCCGTCTCGAACTGGGTTCCATCGTTCTCGGAACGAATCCCGGCCGAGTTTCAGCGGATGAAATCATCATCTTCAAGTCCGTCGGCGTGGCCATTCAGGATCTCTGCGCGGCAGTGCACGCGCTGAGCAACGCCAGAACCATGGGAATCGGAACGGATCTTCAACCCAAGGAAAGATCATGAACTCACGCCTCAAAACAATGAGTGATCTTTCTCAGCATGGAACGGCTGTCGTGAAGGACCTCAGCAGACGCGCATCAGTCCTGCTTCGCTGCTTGCTGTTGCTTGGCGTGAGCCTGACGTGCGTGCGGGCTGCCGAGGTGATCATGGATGCCGAAGTGTCCAAGTCATCGGTCAAAGTCACTCAACAAGGAGAAGACATCGTGCGTGTGGAATGGCCGGTCTCGTCCACTTCACGAGCGGAGGTGCTGCTGAATCTTCATGAGGATTATGCTTTGATTCAATCCGTGGGTGTCGCAGCGAACGGGCAGGCGTTTCAAAGCATCGCGACTCAACTCGATCCGGTGACGATCCTCACCATCGGCGAGCGTGATCCGGCCATCGTGGCGGCGCAGTTTAGGAACATGGGTTTCTTTGAGCATCTGAACAAGCGACGCCGTACGGAGCATCTGGTGACGCTGGTGAAGGATCGTGTGAACGTCATCAGTGCTGGCGGAGATCGGTTGACCGTGCGGATCGGTCATGTGACGGCGGGATCGTTCAGCGGTGATTTTCAGCTCACTTTTTATCCTGGCAGTCCACTGATTCATGCGGAGACAGTGATCAGCACGAAGGATGAGTTGCGTGCGATCACCTATGATACAGGCCTGAGCAGCGCGGCACCGGACTGGAAGTCGTTCGCGTGGATGGATCCCTTGGGTGTGGAGGTGAAACGCGCATCGTTGGCAGACGCGGCAACGGCAACATCGCAAGCGGTGAAGTTCCGCGCCATGGTGGCAGAGGGAGGCAAAGGCTCGCTGGCCGTGTTTGCGCTGCCGCATCAGTATCTCTACCCGCTCGACGAGGCGGAGAACTTGAAGTTCACATGGTATGGCCGCGGCTATCGCGGACTGAATGAGGGAACTGGCTTTGGCATTCGGCAGCCGCTGGATGGTGATAAGAGATTCGTGCCTTGGTTCGATGCGCCAGCAAAAGTGGAGCATCGGCTTGGTGTCTTTTATCTTCTGAGTGCCGGTGACAGTGCACAGGCACTGAGAGAGATCGCCGCCTTCACCCATGGTGATCGTTTCAAGGCGATCCCGGGCTATCGGACGTTCACGAGCCACTTCCATGTCGAGCACACGCTCAATTATCTCGCGCAGCAAGAACAGCAAAAGACCCAGGGCATTCCCGCCAGTTTCGAAGATCCTGGGTTCGTGCGTTTGTTCAAGGACAGCGGCGTGGACATCGCGCATCTCGCGGAGTTTCATCGCGGACCGACACCAAAAATGAGGACAGCCGAGCGCTTGAAGCACCTCGATCTATTGCACAGCGAGTGCGCACGTTTGTCGGATACGAAGCTGCTGGTGCTTCCTGGCGAGGAGCCGAATGTGCATCTCGGGGGCCATTGGCTCAGCTTCTTTCCCAAACCGGTGAACTGGGTGCTGAACCGCGCTCCTGACGAGCCGTTCGTCGAGGAACTGCCCGGCCAAGGCAAGGTCTATCACGTCGGCAGCAAAGACGATGTGCTCAAACTGATGCAACTCGAGCATGGGCTGATGTGGACCGCGCACGCACGCATCAAGGGCTCGCGCGATTTCCCCGATGGCTATCGCGATGAAGATTTTTTCAAGTCGGATTCGTTCCTCGGCGCAGCCTGGAAATCCATGCCAGCCAATCTGTCGCGCCGCACGCTGGGCTGGCGTGTGCTGGATTTGTTCGACGATATGAATACCTGGGGGCAGCACAAGCAGGTGCTCGGCGAAGTAGATGTCTTCAGACTCGAGCCCGGCTTCGAGTTCTACAGCCACGCTAATATCAACTACCTCAAACTCCCTGAGACTCCGAAATTCGCCGACGGCTGGCAACCCGTGCTCGATGTGCTGCGTCGTGGCGAGTTTTTCGTCACCACGGGCGAGGTATTGATCCCCAAATTCACCATCGGAGGCAAAGAAAGTGGGCAGACAATCCAAGCACCGGGTGATGGTGCATTGATGCTCAAGACGTCGCTCGAATGGACTTACCCGCTAGCCTTCGCGGAAATCGTCATGGGGCGTTGCAGGGAAATCATCCGTCAACGGATCGACTTGAGAGAAACATCTGCCTTTGGCTCATGTGAACTGGAAATACCCGTCAAACTCAACGGCATGAACTGGGCACGCTTCGAAGTCTGGGACATCGCCGCCAACGGTGCCTTCACTCAGCCAGTTTGGATCAAATAACATCAACTCAACCCATCAACCTCATGAAGATACTGATCACGTTCATCGCCGCTTCGCTCCTCACAGCCGCCGCTGCCGAGACGCGCCCCAACATCATCTACCTCATGACCGATGACCAGACCATCGGCGCGCTCGGATGCTATGGGAACAAGGACATCATCACGCCGAATCTCGACAAGTTGGCGAACGATGGCGTGCGCTTTGCGAATCATTACGACACGACGTCCATTTGCATGGCGAGCCGGAGCAGTGTGATGACGGGTCTTTACGAGTATCGGCACGGTTGCAATTTCAGTCACGGCGACATGGAGCGGCGCATCTTTGCGGAGTCATATCCAGTTAAGCTGCGGCAAGCGGGCTACTTCACGGGGTTCGCCGGGAAGATTGGTTTCGTCATTCAAGGCGAGAAGTTCGAAGCCTTTGAAAAGGAGTGCGACGTGTGGGCCGGTGGGCCGGGGCAGACGAATTACAAGACAGCGCAGAACAAAGGCATCGCGATGTATGCCGACGCATATCCGCATTGCTCGCGTGCATACGGAGCATGGGCGAAGGATTTCATGAAGAGTGCAAAACAGAGCGGGAAGCCGTTTTGCATGAGCATCAGCTTCAAGGCACCGCATCTGCCCTTCACGCCCGACCCCATCGACCTGAAACTCTATGAGTCGAAGACGAACTTCACGCGTCCACTCAACTACGGCGTTGAGAATGGGACGCATTTGTCACCGCAAGTGCACACCAGCCGCGCGGCGACGGGCTATCGCGAGTGGGTGAATGATTATGACCACCATGTGAAGCTGTATTATGCCCTGATCACCGGCGTGGATGCCGCCGTGGGCATGATTCGGGAGGGATTGCAAAGCGAGGGCCTCGCGCAAAACACGGTGATCATTTTTACCTCCGACAACGGCTACAACAGCGGCTCACACGGCTTCGGCGACAAAGTCATCCCGTATGAAGAAGGCTCGAAGGCACCGCTCATCATCTTTGATCCGCGTCTGCCAAAAGAACACGCGGGCAAGGTGAGCGAGGCCGTCACCGGCAATGTGGACATGGCTGCGACCATCTTCGCGCTTTCAGGCGTTCCGGCTCCCGAAGGCATTGATGGCAAGAGCCTGCTCCCATTGCTGAACAATCCAGCCGGACGAGTGCGCGACTGGATGCCACTGTTCAACTTCTGGGGACAGCAGTCCGCACAATCCATGGCGGTCGTCTCGTCCGAATGGAAATACATCTACTGGTATTACGGCGGAAAAGAAATGAAGCCGACCGAGGAGCTGTTTCACCTCACGCAAGACCGCATCGAGATGGCCAACGTCGCCAGTGATTCCCAACTCGCCGCGCAGCTCGCGACGGCGCGAAACGCCTACGACGCCGAAATCGCCGCCATGAAGGCAAAGGTCATCAAGGGTCACGGGCATGAGCCGTATCCTGTGTTGTTCGATCGCACATCGGCGTGGGAAACGAAGGAGCCGCTGCTGAAGTTGACCAAAGGCAATGGCGGCGGTGAGGAGGAAGGATCGACCACACCAAAGCCCAACAAGAAAGAAGAGCGGAAAAAGAAAAAAGAACCGAAGAAATCCCTGCAACAATAAACACCAGCCCATCCATCCATGAAGACATCCTTTCTTACATCCATGGTCGGACTCATGTTCGTCGCCATGAGTCTCGCTTCCGCGCATGCGGAGACACAGCGACCCAACATCATCCTCGTCATGCCCGATGATGTTGGCACCGGCGATTACGCATGTCTTGGCAATCCCGTCATCCACACACCCTCGGTGGATGCGTTCAAAAAGCAGAGCCTTGCGTTCACGCAGTTTCATGTGAGCCCGACGTGCTCGCCATGTCGTTCATCGCTGATGAGCGGACGGCATGAATTCAAGAATGGTGTGACGCATACCATTCTCGAACGCGAGCGGATGAGCCTGAAGACCTTCACACTGCCGCAGATGCTCAAATCTGTCGGCTACACGACGGGCATCTTCGGCAAGTGGCATCTCGGCGATGAAGAGGCATATCGGCCCGAGAGCCGTGGCTTTGACGAAGTCTATATCCACGGCGGTGGCGGCATCGGGCAGACGTATCCCGGCTCCTGCGGCGATGCGCCGGGCAACACGAACATCGACCCTGCGCTCTGGCACAATGGCAAATGGGAGAAGACCAAGGGCTACTGCACGGACTTGTTTTTTTCGCAGGCGACCAAGTGGATCGACGGCGCGCGTTCGGAGAAAAAGCCCTTCTTTGCCTACATCCCGCTCAATGCCGCGCACGGCCCCCATGTGTTGCCGGAAGAGTATTATCAGCAGTATCGCGGCAAGCCTGATGTCAAAGACGACACCGCCAAGTTCCTCGGCATGATCGAAAACATCGACACGAACTTCGGCAAGCTGCTCGCACAACTCAAGGAGTGGGGCATCGAGGACAACACGCTGGTCATCTACTTCACCGGCGACAACGGCGGCACCTTAGGCAAGGAAATCTTTAACGCTGGCCTGCACGGCGGCAAAGGCACACCTTATCAAGGAGGCACACGCGCGACCGCCTTCTTCCGCTGGCCTGGTGGCAAGATCCCCGCTGGCGCGGAGTGCGATGCTTTGAGCGCACACCTCGACATCTTCCCCACACTCGCCGAACTCACCGGCGCGACCTTGTCTGACGAAGTGAAGCTGCAAGTCGAAGGCCGCAGCCTGCTGCCACTGCTCTCGAATCCGAAAGCCGACTGGCCGGACCGCACGCTAGTGCACCACGTAGGGCGCTGGGGAAAGGGCCAAGCCGTTGAATCCAAATTCAGGAACTGCGCAATCCAGAATGCCCGCTTCGCGCTGGTCAAGAACACCGAACTCTACGATCTGAAGGCGGACCCAGGCGAAACCAAGAACGTCATCGCCGATCATCCCGAAGTGGTCGCGACCCTGCGCACCGCCTATGACAAGTGGTGGGACGAAGTGCAGCCGTTGCTCGTGAACGAAAATGTCGTCGGACCGAAAATGAATCCGATGAAGGAACTCTACTGGAAGCAATTTGGCGGCGGTCCCGATGAGAATCTGATCAAACGCATGACCCCCAAGACCGCTGACGAGCCAGAAGATGCTAAGAAGCCAAACCGGCGGAAAAAGAAGGTGAATTGAGGGAAGCGTCGCCTGAATCGAACTGGCCAAGCACTGCAAGAAAATGCCATTGGCCGACTTCTATTCTCACCATGAAACGCCGCTCCTTCATCTCCACCTCAGCTGCCACTGCCTTTGGCTTCCAGTTCGTCCCTGCACATGTCGTGCGTGCTCAGAGCGGGGCTCAAACGCCGTCCAACAAGCTCCGCATCGCCGCAATTGGTGTAGGAGGACGCGGCGCGGCCGATTTGGGCGACATGGCGGGCGAGGACATTGTGGCGCTGTGCGATGTGGATGAGCGGCGTGCGGCGGAGAGTTTCAAGAAGTTCCCGAAGGCGCGGCGCTTCACCGACTTCCGCAAGATGTTCGATGCGATGACCAACGAGATCGACGCCGTGCTCGTGGCCACGCCGGATCACTCGCACGCGGTGATCACGCTCGCGGCCATCGGTCATGGGAAGCATGTGTATTGTGAGAAACCGCTGGCGCACACCATCGCGGAAGTGCGGGCGATGCGAAAAGCGGCGCTGGAGAAGAAGGTGATCACGCAGGTGGGCAATCAGGGGCATTCATCGGACAGTATCCGGCTTTTCGTGGAAATGGTTCAATCCGGGGCCATCGGCAACGTGTCGGAAATTCACGCCGGCTGTGATGCCTTCCGCGACGTGTATTGCCAGATCAGCAAACAGCAGGCGATGGAGGCGGAGAAGCACGATGTGCCGAAGGAACTCGACTGGGACCTGTGGCAGGGGCCGCTGAAGACGCGGCCGTTCAATCCTGCGTATGTGCCGTTTAGCTGGCGCGGCTTTTCGGCCTTCGGCAGCGGCTGCATCGGCGACTGGATCTGCCATGTCGTCGATCCCTCTTTCTGGGCGCTAGATCTCGGCATGCCCACGGCGATCACCGCGGAGACGAAGGGCTATGATCCAGTCAAGAATGCCGAGTTCTACCCGCAAGGCACTCGGATCACATATGAATTCCCGGCAAAGGGCAGTCGCGGCCCGGTGAAACTCATCTGGCACGATGGTGACTTTGGCATCCCTGCACCGGAAGAACTGAAGCAGGACAACCGCAAGGTCGTCGGCATCGGCGCGGTGGTGATCGGTGACAAAGGCAAGATCATGCACGGCTCGCATGGCGCGGGCGGGGTGCGTTTGATCCCTGAAGCGAGCATGAAGGACTTCAAAGTGTCGGAGAAGACGATCTCGCGCGTGCCGAAGGGCAATCACCAGCAAGACTGGCTCAACGCCATCCGCGAGAACCGCCCTGCGGGCTCCAGCTTTGAATACGGCGGTGCTTTGAGCGAAATCGGCCTCCTTGGCATGATCGCCGTGCGCCGCACTGGCACGCGGCTGGAGTGGAACAATGATGCGATGAAATTCACGAACGATGCGGAGGCGAACACGCTGCTGACGCCGGAGTATCGCGAAGGATGGAGTTTGTGATCGTCACGACGAAATGATTGCCTGAAAGAGGTCTGTGGTGGCGGGGGTTATGTTTTCAGCCACTTTAATCCCCCCCTCATGGCTGCCACATTTCCTCAGATTCGTTTTCCACTGCCTGTGCTGTGGTTGTTCACGACGTGCGCGCTGGCCGCGCCGACGGAGCATCCTGGCGCGATGATGTACAAGAAACTCTGCGCCGAGTGCCATGGTGATCGTGGACAAGGCGTGGAGGATGAATACGACGAGACGCTGACCGGCGAGAAGACCATTGAGGCGCTGGCGCGGCAGATTGACCGCACCATGCCGGAGGACGCGCCGGAGAAGAGCACGCCGGAGGACTCCAAACTCATCGCGGAGTACATTTACGATGCCTTTTACTCGCCTGCGGCCCAGGCGCGGCTGCATCCGCTGCAAAAGGAACTGGCGAGGCTCACGATCGACCAGTTCCGCAACAGCGTGATGGATGTGATCGGACGTTTCCGCATGGGACCGGGCTTTGACCGGCCGGTGAATGCCGAGCAGGGCCTGAAGGCCACGTATCGCGGCGTGGAACTGCCGAAGCCGGGAGAAAAGCCCGTGGACACGACACCGACGAAAGGCATCAAGGCCAAGCGCCCAAACAAGACTATCGAGAAGGTCGAGCCCGTGATCGCTTTCCATTGGGGGCCGGACAGTCCAGACAAGGCGGTGCTGGAGGCCGAGCAGTTTCAAAATCGCTTCGAGGGCAGCATCGTCGCCCGCGAGACCGGCATGTATGAGTTCGCCGTGAAGTCGGAGAACGGCTTCCGCCTGTGGATCAATGACACCACCGACGGCGATGCGCTGATCGACGGCTGGGTGAGCGCTGGCCCAGAGGTGCGCGAGGAAAAAAAATCGATCTTCCTCGTTGGCGGACGCGCCTACCGGCTCGTGCTTGACCATTTCAAATTCAAAGAAAAGTCCGCGTCCATCGAACTGTGGTGGAAGCCGCCGCATGGTGTGAAAGAGCTCATTCCCGCGCATGCGCTGCGCACGGATCGCACGCGCGAGCTCATGATCGTGAACACGGAGTTCCCCGCCGATGATAGCAGCGGCGGTTATCCACGCGGCACGACGATTTCGAAGGCGTGGGACCAGGCGGTGACTGATGCCGCCATCGCCGTCGCCGAGCATGTCGTCGAAAACATCGACGAACTCGCCGGCACGAAAGCCAAGGCACCGGATCGCGGCGAGAAGCTGCGCAAATTCGCGCATGGCTTTGTCGAGGCCGCCATGCGCAGGCCGTTGAGCGACGATTTGAAGCAGATCTTCGTCGAATCGCATTTCAAGGCCGCGAAGACGCCCGAGACCGCCGTGAAGCGCGTCGTGATGCTCGCGTTGAAATCGCCGCAGTTCCTCTATCCTGATCTCAAGGTGGGTGAAACGGCTGATGACTTCGACACGGCCTCACGTCTTGCACTTTCGCTGTGGGATTCGGTTCCCGACAAGAAACTCGCGCAGGCAGCCGCGTCCGGAAAACTCAAAACGCGCGATCAGATCAAGGCCGAGGCCCAGCGCATGCTGAACGATCCGCGCACGAAATCGAAGCTGCACGGTTTCTTCCACCAGTGGCTGGAACTCGAACGCGCCGAGGTCATCAACAAGGATCCGAAGGCGTTTCCCGACTTCACGCCCGAGCTGCTCGCCGACCTGCGCGAGTCGCTGTTTCAATTCATCGACGAGGTCGTGTGGAGCGGGAAATCCGATTACCGCGAGCTGCTTCAGGCCGATTACCTGCTGCTCAACGAGCGCCTTGGCAAATTCTACGGCCATCCGGTCACGGGTGATGAGTTTCAGCATGTCGGCTTTGATCCGAAGCAGCGCGCTGGTGTCGTCACGCATCCCTATCTGCTCGCCTCGCTCGCCTACACGAAGCAGTCGTCACCGGTGCACCGCGGTGTGTTTTTGACGCGCAACATCGTCGGGATGTCACTCAAACCGCCGATGAAGGCCGTGGTGTTCGAGGACAGTCACTTCAATCCAAAGCTGACGATGCGCGAGAAGATCACCGAGCTGACACGAAGCGGCGGCTGCATGACCTGCCACAGCCTGATCAACCCGCTCGGCTTCAGCCTCGAAAACTTCGACGCTGTGGGCCGCTGGCGCATGAAAGACAACAACAAGCCGGTCAATCCCGTGACCGAGTTCACCACGCACGAGGGCCAGCTCGTCCGCCTCACTGGACCGCGTGACATCGTGAACTACGTCGCCAACAATCCGGGCGGCCATCGCGCCTTCATCCGGCATCTGTTTCATCACCTCATCAAACAGGAACCCTCCGCCTACGGCATCGCCACGCTCGACAACCTCCAGCGCGACTTCGCCGCGAACAACTGCAACATTCAGAAGCTCATGCTCGACATCGCCATCGTCGCGACCGAAGCGAAATAACCTCCCATCGCACCACCGCCATGAAACACCTCGACCGCCGCCAATTCCTCCGCGACCTCGGCATCTCCGCCGGAGCGCTGCCGTTCCTCACCGGACTGCCGAGCCTCACCGGCGCGCCCGCTCCGCAGAAGCGCCAGCGGCTGGTGATCATGTTCTCGCCCAACGGCACACTGCCGAACGAATTCTGGCCGGACCAAGAAGGCGCGGGGTTTAGCTTCAAGTCGATCTTGAAGCCGCTGGAGAGCTTCAAAGACCGCATGCTGATCCTGCACGGCGTCGCCAATAAAGTGAAAGGCGATGGCGACAGCCACATGCGCGGCATGAGCTGCCTGCTCACCTGCGACGAACTCATGAAGGGCAACATCATGGGCGGCGGCGGCAATCCCGCCGGCTGGGCGAGCAACATCTCCATCGACCAGGAGATCAAAAACTTCCTCCAGAGCCGCAAGGAGACGAAAACGCGCTTCGGGTCGCTCGAATTCGGCGTCGCCGTGCCGGAGCGTGCCGATCCATGGACACGCATGAGTTACGCCGGTGGCAACCAGCCCATCGCGCCCATTGACGATCCGCATCAAGTGCTGAAAAAGGTTTACGGCAAGATGAAGGACAAGGAGAGCCTTGTGAGCATCCTTGATGACGTGCGCGAGGACTTGAAGCGCATCTCCTCCAAGCTCAGCGCCCGCGACAAAGCATTGCTCGACCAGCACATGACGCTGGTGCGCGGATTGGAGCAGGATTTGGCCGATGCGGACAAGCAGGGCAAACTCTCGCATCCCGTGCCGCAGGTCGATCCGAGCATTGAACTCGTGAACGACAACACGCCGCAGATCAGCCGCATCCAGATTGACCTCCTCGTCAATTCGCTTTCCAACGACATGGCCCGCGTAGCCACCCTGCAATACATGCGCTCCGTCGGGATGGCGCAGATGCGCTGGCTTGGCGTGGAAGAAGGCCATCACAGCCTCTCGCACGATCCCGATGACAAAAAAGAGAGCTACGAGAAGCTCATGAAGATCAACACCTGGTTCGCCGGTGAGTTCGCCTATATGGCGAAGCGACTGAGTGAAACGTCCGAACCAGCAGGCGAAGGTTCAATGCTCGACAACACGCTGCTGGTGTGGACGAACGAGCTAGGCAAAGGCAACACGCACACGTTGGACAACATCCCCTACGTCATGGTCGGCGGCGGATTCGGTTTCAAGATGGGCCGCTCGCTTAAATTCGACAAAGCAGCGCACAACCGCCTCTGGATGTCCGTTGCTCAAGCGATGGGTCACACCGAACTGAAGACCTTTGGGAAGGCGGAATTGTGTGAAGGCGGGGCTTTGAATCTGGCAGCGTGAATCATCATTTGCCTCGGTTCGTTGTTCCTCTAGCCTTGCGGCCCTATGAGCGATCCAACCCGCAGCCACGAGAGCATCGAAACATCGTTTGCCCCTTTTCGCCAAAAAATGCAGGCCGCCGGCTTGAGCGAGTCTGCCATCCGCGCCTTTCGTGGTAGTTACGCGGCCTTGCTGGCCGGTGAGACAGGGATGATCCCCGAGGCCACCATTGCCCCGGCAAAAGATCTGCCTTGTGCCGATACACTCACACCGCCGGATGCTGGTCGCGCTGCGGTACTGCTGAAGCAGACGGTGCTCATCAAGCTCAACGGCGGCCTTGGCACAGGCATGGGTCTCGAGAAGGCGAAATCGCTGCTGCCGGTGCGCGGCGAAGACACGTTTCTCGATTTGATCGCGCGGCAGATTCTCCGCATGCGCGCGCAGACCGGCAGCCAAGTGCCTTTGTTCATGTTCATGAACAGCTTCAGCACCTCGGCAGACACAGCGGCGCATCTCGCGACGCGTTTCCCGCAGCTCGGTGGGACGGAGACTTGGGAACTCATGCAGAACAAGGTGCCGAAGGTGCTGGCAAGTTCACTGGAGCCTGCGACTTGGCCGGCCAATCCCGATCAAGAATGGTGCCCGCCAGGCCATGGCGACATCTATGCGTGCTTGGTTGGCTCGGGCTGGCTGGATCGTCTGCTTGGCGGCGGTGTGCGTTATGCATTTGTGTCGAACTCGGACAATCTCGGTGCCACGCTCGATCCAGCGATCCTCGCATGGTTCGCGGATAGTGGCATGCCGTTTGCCATGGAAGTCACCCGTCGCACGGAGTCGGACAAGAAGGGCGGTCATCTTGCGGTGCGGTTGAGCGATGGACGCTTTCTGCTGCGAGAGTCTGCGCAGTGTCCGAAGGACGACGAGAGCCATTTCCAAAACATCGATCTGCATCGCTACTTCAACACGAACAATCTGTGGATTGATCTTCAAGCGCTCAAGATCGCGCTGGAGGCCAATGACGACCTGATTCCGCTGCCACCGATCATGAACAAGAAGACGGTCGATCCGCGCGATGGCAGTTCGCCTGCGGTGATTCAGGTGGAGACCGCAATGGGTGCCGCCATCGAGTGCTTCCATGGTGCGGGTGCCATCGAAGTCTCGCGCGTGCGCTTCGCTCCGGTGAAGACCACGAGTGATCTGCTGGCCGTGCGCTCCGATGCCTACGAACTCACCGAGGACTTCTGCCTGCGCCTGCATCCCAGCCGCAACGGCCAGCCACCGCACCTCCATCTCGACCAAAAGCTCTGCAAGCTGGTGGATGGCCTGGCGCAAAACTTCCCGCACACACCGAGTTTATTACATTGCCACAGCCTGCTGGTGCATGGCCCGGTCGAATGCGGCGCGGGTGTTGTGTTCAAAGGCGATGCCGTGATTCACAATCACACCAACGCTGCGGTGAAGCTGAAAGCCGGTGTGCATGAAGGACAGATCAGCGTGGACTGATTTTGCAGCTTGAAGACACTTCAATCCAGCGAGCGTTTCGGTGGCGCGATGGTGACAGCCGCAGCAGCGCCCGCCTTGGCACGAGCGGCGGTGGGAGCGAGTCGCTGCACTTCATAGCCGGTCACATTTAGAGCGAGATCAAGCTTGGCGAGAAACTCCCAGGTGGCGGCGACACCGACTTCATCGGCGATCTTGCGCGCTTCGAGATAGGCGGCAAATGCATCGGGCATGACCTGAAAGACGGCGACACCGTTGGGGTCGGCCTTGATGTCACGCATGAGGCGGATGTAGGCGGAGTTGGGCTGCTTCATGGCCTCAATCGTCTCGCCGCCACCGCCTTTGGGTGTGAGAGCGAGTTGAACGTAAGGCGACGCGAGAAGAACTTTCGGCTCCATGGCATACGCACCGGCGATGAGCGGGTTCGCGGCGGCGCGTTGCAGCAGCGCCTGGATGCGCGTGGCATCGTAGATGGTGCGCGCCTTGCTGACGTTCTCGATGCCTTTGACCTCGCCGAGATCGTGAAAGTAGTCGGCGACATCTTTGGGCGTGGCCTTGACCTCTTTGGTCAATGCCCCCCACGAAAAGGTGATCTTGCCACCTGCGGCGACGGCTTTGATCACGGGTGTCGTGGGGTCCTTGGAGGGATCGAGCTTCACCCACTTGGAAACATCGCCCTTCGCGGCAGCGGCGACGGCTTCAGCGACGATGGGCACGGTCTGACGAGTCGGAACGGCGATGTCGGTGAGGGCGGCGAGAAGTTGTTTCGTGGGAACGATGCCGCCGTCTGACAACGCCTTGTAGGCCTGTGCGGCCAGCTCCATCTGCACGCGATCGACCAGCGGTGCGATTTCCGGCCAGGCTTTCTGCGCATTGGCAGGCGAACCGAGGATACCTTCGAGTAATTTGGCGAAAGGCGGGTATTCCACCTTCTGGAACTCGAGCTGTGACTTCACCTTCTCCATGCCGTCGAGGATGGGTTGCAGGAATTTGGTTTGATTGAAAGTGAGCACGCCTTGTTTGGCGACGAGGATGCGCGTTTCGACCGGTTTCTCAGGATAAGGGCGCGGATTGGGCAGGCGCACATAGGTTGGCGGTGGCGGCTTGAACTCCGGCGTCTGATCGAGCAGCGCCTTCAAGCGTTCCAGCTCTTGCAGCATCTTGTCGGTCTCTGCTTTGGCCAGTTCACGTTCCTTCTGGCGGTCTTCGAGCTGCTTCTTGAAGACATCGAGATCCATGAATTTCATCTTGGACTGCATCTCGGAGGTATCGACGGTCTTGAGGTCTTCGATGGCTTTTTTCAGCGCGGCCTCTGCCTGTTTTTGCTTTTCCTTGATCTCCTCGGGAGTCTGGAGCTTGGGCAGTTCTTTGACCTGCTCAGTGATCTGTTTGTATTCCTCAGGAGTGACCGGCGGCAGGTCAGAGAGCACTTTTTTGACGGCGCTGGTCACGCTGAGACCGACCATGACGAGCACGATGATAAGTACTCCGACGACGTTGGTCATCGTGTCCATCAAGGCGACGAACGGCAGCTCCTGCTCCTCGTGTTTGCGTTTCGACATGGCGGTCAGGTGGTTTTCTTTGGCACCGCAGGTGGCGTGGCAGGCGGAGCGGGCACGGCAGCGGGCGGCGGCGGGATTTTACCGAGAAACTTTTCAAACATGGCGAGATCAAGCACGCCGCGGCCGGGGATGGGCAGTTTGCCCACGCGCAGCTTGTATTCATTATCAGCACGACCGGCACCGTTGTTGAAGGCAACCTGGCCGTCGTCTCGAATCAAGAACAACACGAGTGACTTTGGGTTCTTCGCCACTTCGGTGAGGAAGTGATTGTAGGCCACATCGGCGACAACAACCTCGGCGGTGGCACTGAGACGATAATCCTCGCCCCAGGCACCCAGAATTTTCAAAGCACCTGCGCTGGCCTCGACGAAATAAACTTTCGTGTCCGCATCCATGCCACTGCCGGAAGGTTGCACGACGACAGGCGGGATTTTTTTGTCCGGCGGCACTTCGCGCTTTTTGAGTTCGGCCATGAGCAGCGCGATTTCTTTTTTGCTCTCGAGCTGTTGCTTTTTCATGCCCTCGATTTCG
>CANIZT010000002.1 GCA_947471905.1 Verrucomicrobiaceae bacterium | reverse complement strand
TCTACTTTGCCAGTCATGACATTCATGTGCCGCGCATGCCGCATGAGCGTTTCCAAGGCCAAACGCCACTCGGCTTTCGTGGAGATGCGATCGTGGAGTTCGACTGGTGCGTCGGTGAACTCATGAAGACGCTCGACCGCCTCAAGCTAGCCGAGAACACACTCATCGTGCTCTGCTCCGACAACGGCCCCGTGCTCGATGACGGCTACAAAGACGGCACGGTGGAAAAACTCGGCACACACGAACCCGCGGGTCCATTCAGCGGCGGCAAATACAGCGTGCTGGAAGGCGGCACGCGCACGCCCTTCATCACGCGCTGGTTAGGCCGCATCAAACCCGGCGTGTCCGAGCAAGTCGTCTGCACCATCGACATCGCCGCCAGCGTCGCCGCACTCACTGGCACGCCATTGGCTGAAAGCGCCTGCCTCGATAGCATGAACGTCCTCCCCGCCCTTCTCGGTGAAGCAGGTGCCAAAGGCCGCGATCATTTGCTCCAGCAAGACAACAGCGGCGCCAACTTTGGCCTGCGCGTGGGCGACTGGAAACTCGTGCGGATGAAGTCGAAGGGAAAATCAGAAGCCACAGTCACGCGCAAGACACGCGACGACTCCGGTGGCCTGCATCGCTTGTATCATCTGCCCGATGACGCCGGTGAAACAAAAGACGTGAGCGCTCAGAACCCGGAGAAGCTCAAGGAGATGATCACAAAGCTTGATGAAGTCATCGCAGCGGGTCGATCAAGGCGGTGACACCACACCCCTATTCCTACAAATCATGGCAGTGGTTTTGTTGGTTCGATGTCGCTTTGATTGATCCAGCCGGCCTTCACTGGTTCGCCGAGCATGAACTTTTCGTAGAAACCAACGTTGCCTTTTGAAGCATGCTTATACTTATCGAAGATGTCACCTTTGCCGTCCATGCGCGGATCGCCCTGCTGCTTGAGCTCGGTATGTAATTCATCGCGCATAGCGACAGCTCGCGGATCCATGGAAATATTCTTCACGAAGTCGGGATCGGCTTTGAGGTCGTAGAATTCCGTTGCAGGACGCAGACCAAAGCAAAGCTGCCAGAAACGATCGGTTGGGTTCTTTCGATGTGCGTCGATGATGAAGCTCTTCGTCGCTCCCGCATCGCAATCCATGTAACCGGTCTCAGGATTGCCGCCGGGCCAGCGTGTGGGCTCGAAATTCTCGATGAAGACGCTGTCGTGCTTCACGATGGCACGGATGGGATAACCCCAGTCATTCGGACGACCAATGTCGGTGCGCTCTTTGCCGATGAGGACATGATCTCGTGTGTGGACTGGCTTATTGGCAAAAATGTCGGTCAAACTGCGACCAGGAGACTCGGCCATGCCAGTTTCGCTCCATTTGATGTCAGCAACTTCGATCAAGGTGGGTGCGAGATCGATGAAGCTCACAAAATCATTCATGATGCGGCCAGGATTCGAGATACCCTTCTTCCACATCATCGCGAGCGGCACATGATTGGCCTGCACATTGGCGTTGCCTTTACTGCGCGGGAACGGCATGCCGTGATCGGCAGTGACGATGACGAGCGTGTTGTCGAGAAGGCCACGTTTTTCGAGATCCGCGAGCATGCGGCCGAGGTGCGCGTCGAAATGCTCGACCTCGAAGGCATAATCGAGCATGTCATTGCGGATGACATCGTTGTCAGGCCAGTAGGCGGGCACGTGGTCGATGTCCGTGAGCTTTTTTCCGCCTTTTTTCACCCCGCTGCCGAATTCATAGCCGCGATGAGGCTCGACTCCGCCATACCAGAAGCACCAGGGTTTATCTGCGGGCGCCGCGTTGAGGAAGTCGTTGAAATTGGCGGCGTAGTCGGCGTTGAGGATCTCAGGCGTCGGTGGCGTGGCTTTTCGCTTGTTGTAGGCCACGCCGGTCATCTGGCGTGGCTTGCCATTCACATCGAGTGCGATGCCTGGTCCCCAGCCTTTGGTGGTGTGGCCGACGTTCCAGCCTTTTTCCGCCAAGGCCTCGCCCCAGCCTTTGAACTCCGCCGGGAAGTAGCAGATGTGATTGGCGGCTTCTTTGAGCTGCCATGAATTGCGGCCCGTGAGAATGCAGGCACGCGAAGGTGCGCACTTGGCATTCGGCGTGTAGGCGTGATTGAACAGCAGGCCTTCTTTCGCGACGCGGTCAAAGTTCGGCGTCTTCACCCAAGGTGTGCCGTAAGCGCTTGCATGCGGGCCCCAGTCGTCCGCGATGGCGAAGAGGATGTTTGGCGGCGATGCTGCCCATGCTGAAGTTATGCTGAAGAGAAAAATAAATAGTTGTTTCATGGCGGGAGTTCCGTGTTGGAAATGCCCTGCGTGCCAGGGTGGAGCAGGTTGTTCGAAAAATGCATGCCACGTGGTGTGTTCGGACCGCCGCCAATGATGACGGCGTATTTGTAGCGCGGCTTGCCGATGCAGTGAACGATATTCCCCTGCACGATGACATCGGTAAGAGGTGGATCGTCAGGCTGCTGGCCGGTGTCGAACTTAAAGGGTGAGCGTTCATCGCCCCAAATCCAATGCGCGTCGCCATAACCAAATTCGGAGATGATGTTGTTGGCGATGATCGATCCGCCATCGAAGTTTTCGGCATGCGCTGCGGCACCAGGCATCAAGCCGATGGCCCAGAGGCAGTTTTTCACGAACTGATTGCCGGTGATGATCACATTGCGCGAGCCGTGCATAGCCTTCATGCCCATGAAGGAATTTACGATGACATTGTTCGCCACGATGACGTGATCCGAGTGCAGATCGATGCCTTGCGCAGCGTTTTCGATGTGATTGCCGAGAATGCGGGTGAGATCACTCACCTCTGGCGCAGTAACAATGAGGCCGGAGCCTTGCTGCCAGTTATCGGTGTAGTTCGCATCCCATGCCTGCTGGCTCATGATCGCCCCTTTCTCTGTATTCTTTTGCACATAGTCGCCGAGCTTATGCATCGCTTTGATCTCGGGCGTGGGGATGAGGTTCTCTTCAATGATTCGATTGCCTTCGATCAGCGTGCCAGTGCAGTAGCTCACGCTGATGCCCGTGCCATCGGTGCAATTGAAGGCATAGCCCCAATCCTTGCTCGCCGTGCGGTCATCAATCGTCACGCGCATATAATTCCGCACCACGCAGCGACTTACACGGCTATTCTTGCTTTCGCGCAGCGTGATAGCACCGGAACGAGTGCGATTGTCGATCACGCGCACATTTTCGATGACAAGATCGCGGCACTTGATCGCTAAAATGCCCTCCTTGTTCGTCTCCATCTTCCCTTCTGGACGTGTGAGTGTCAGATCTCGAATCTCAGCGCCATTCGCATTCTCGATCTCGATGATCGGCTGATCGGCGCTCTGCTGAATGATGCGTCCAGGCCCATACAGTCCGCTGCGTTCACCACGAATGCGAATTTTCTCAGTGATTGAGTAATCTCCGGCTGGGACGAAGATCATTCGGTTCGCATTCGCATCCAACGCGACCTGAATCGAAGCATACGCAGCGACGGATAGATCAGCTGCCGAAGCGTGACTGAGCAGCATGAGGGCAAGCAAATGGCGCATGGCTACTTCTTCGGTGCTCCTTCTTTGAATTTTGCCATGAGCTCCAGGTGCTTTTTGGTCAGCGCCTGATACTCTGGGCTCTTGCGGTCAAGTTTTGCGCGTTCGGCAGCTAGAGCGCGGATT
This sequence comes from Verrucomicrobiaceae bacterium, assembly GCA_947471905.1. Lineage (GTDB taxonomy): Bacteria > Verrucomicrobiota > Verrucomicrobiia > Verrucomicrobiales > Verrucomicrobiaceae > Prosthecobacter. The sequence continues at coordinate 41,874 of CANIZT010000002.1, read as the reverse complement.
TCTTCACCCAGAGCGCGACGCTCTTCAGCGGCTTTAAGCGCTGAGGTGTCCATTTTGACCTCCACATCGTCCCAATCGTCTGAGCGGAAGACGGAGGCGGGCAAACCTTCGCTGTTGATGAGATTGGCACCTTCGGGATTCGCGGCCCAGGCATAGCGCACTGCGACGGGAGCTTTTACTTCGGCGCTGCTGACAAGAACGCTGTCGGCACCGTCGATTTTCGCCTCAGCCCAATACCAGACTTTGTCGGCTCCAGCGATCTCGAAGCGCTTCAAAGCAACGCCATCGCGTGATTTCAGGCCCGTGCCGCTTTGTTCAAAAGTGACACGAATCGCGTCGTCCTTCACAGTGCTCGATCTGAAGAGTGGGCCGGAGTAGATCAGCGCTTTGCCGTAATCCTTTGCCAAGGCCCAGCGCGCGAGGCGTTCTCCCGGATCTTTCTTGTTCTTCGGATGGATGTCATTGGCATCACCGACATCGTTGATGATTGCCATGCCGGTCTTGGGTGTCGTGCCTAGCACCAAACGCATTCGATCCTGTAACAGCGCCCAGGCATCCGCTGTTCCAGGCGCGGTGGATGGAGCATGGTAGTTGGCGAGCTGCACGTAGTAAAAGCTGAACTCGTCCGCCCAGCGCTTGCGCCAGTCGTTAATCATGAGCGGCAGAGTTTGATCATAAGGCACGGCTCCGGACTTCGCGTTGCCTTCGCCCTGATACCAGATCGCCCCACGCATGGTGTAACCTACGAAGGGATGGATCATCGCGGCGAAAAGCACGCCGGGCTTGCCTTCGGTGAGCAGCGGGCGCTTTGGCGCATCGGGTTTCTTGGGCAGGCGCTTGCGTTCTTCGGCTGATTTACCCTTCGCTGCGGCCATGGTGCTCTGCCACTGCGCCAACTTCGCATCAAAAGCCGCCTGCGCCTTGGCTTGATCGTAGGTGGCTTCTTCTTTGAGCATCGCATCAACGAGTGCTTTCGTGCCAGGCAGCGTGTTCAGCGCCTCGCGACTGGTAAATGTCTCCACCGGCTTGCCACCCCAGGCGGATTTGATGACGCCAACGGGAATGCCGAGCTCGAGGTGGAGCTTCCGAGCGAAAAAGAACGCTACGGCGGAAAAATTAGGTGCCGTCTCCGGCGTGGAGGACTCCCACACACCTGCGATGTCCTCTTGGTTTTCGGCTGCGGTCACGAGCGGCGCATTGAACATGCGCAGCGCGGAATGATTCGACTCCGCGATCAGCCCCGCATACTCCGGCGAGCGATTCATGGTGTAAAACATGTTCGACTGCCCCGACGCGAACCACACTTCACCCACGAGCACATCTTTGATCTCCAATTTGTCTGCCCCCGCTGAAATCGTGAGCACCGCACCATTGGCATCTGCCGTGCCAGTTTCGATCTGCGCACGCCACTTCCCATCCGCGCCCGCTTTCGCCGATGCCGATTTGCCTTTGAAAGCCACGCTGACTTCTGCGCCCGCATTTGCCTTGCCCCAAATGGCGGCAGCTCGCTCGCGCTGAAGAATCATGTGGTCGCTAAAAAAATGCGGCACACTCAATTCCGCAAAGAGCAGGCTGGGGACGAGAAGGAGGAGGCTGAGAACGAGCTTCATGGTGGTGGCTGGGTTGGAGGAATTGGCGAGGAGACTAGGTCTGGGGGACTTACTTCAACATGGTGGTGGTTTGGGTTCTGCGCAGGACAAAGAGTGAACAACAGCAGGCGTTTCATGATTGGCGGAGCCTGAGAACAGGGCGATCAGGCCGAATGTTGCGGCTAATTGCCGCGTAGGAGCATCTGGAGCGTCCGTGGCCTGTTACTTGCTGCAACAATTCCGACTTTTTAGTCGTTGTTTCCTTGTCTCTATAAATCCCCTCATGAATCGTCGTCGCTTTCTACTTTCGTCCCTTGGCACCACGCTGGCGTTGCCGGGTATGTCCTCGCTTATGGCCAAAGGTGCTGTCGGTGGCTCGGTGCAGGCGGCAAAGGGTGCGGGCATGGGTGCCAAGCGCTTTGTAGCAATCGGTAATCTGCTCGGCTACCAGACAAAGAGCCTCTTCCCCACGACTCAAGGCCGCAATTACGAGAAAACGACGCTGCTGGAGCCGCTGTGGGACCTCCGCGATAAAATGACGGTTTTGCGTGGACTCGACCATGGCGTGAAGGGCGGGCACTTCGCGGTGCATTCATTCCTCTCTGGTGTGCTGAACTCTGAGGCTCAAAATCGGCCGGATGGCAATGTGACCATCGATCAGTATCTCGCGGACGAAGTGGGCTTTGAGACGCGTTTCCCATCGCTCACGGTCGGTTCGGAAGGCGGCATTCACGGTGGCTGTCAGATCGCTTGGACAAAGTCGGGCGTGCGTGTGCCACCGGTGACGAATCCGGCGGAGTTGTTCGAGAAACTCTTCGTGACCGACTCGAAGGAGCGGCAGACGCGTCGCATGCAAGAGAACCAAGTGCAGGCATCCATCCTCGATTCCGTGTTGGAGGAGGCGAATCGCCTCTCGAAGCAGGTGAACAAGGAGGATAAGGCCAAGCTCGACGAATACCTGACCTCGGTGCGTGATGTGGAGAAGCGCCTAGAGCTGCGTCAGCGCTGGACGAACCAACCGAAGCCGAAAGCGCCCTTCGACAAGCCTGCGAATCGCAATGCCGTCGAAGATTTGCCGCTGCTCTATGAAATGATCGCGCTCGCTTTGCAGTCGGACAGCACGCGCATTGCCACGCTGGAAATCGGCGGCGACTTCATGCCGCAGCATCTTGGCATCAAAAAGGATTGGCACGGTCTCTCGCATCACGGCAACGACGCAGAGGCCATCGAGAACCTCATCACGCTGGAGAAATATCAGATCGAGCACTTCGGCAAATTCGTGGCTCGTCTCGCGAAGATGAATGACGGCGACCGCACGCTGCTCGACTCCACCACCGTGCTCTTTGGCAGTGGCATGGGCGATGGCAATTCTCACAAGAACTCCGACCTGCCCATCCTCCTCGCCGGTGGCGGCTACAAGCACGGTGAATTCCGCGAAGTGCCGCGTGAAGGCATCAACAAGGTGCCGCTGTGCAATCTCTTCGTCGATATCGCGCAGAAGATGGGTGTGGAGACGGACTCCTTTGGTAGCAGCACAGGACGGTTTGCGTGATGTCAGTTTTCTTTTTAACCACTGAGGCACCGAGCACACAGAGAGCTAAACAGAGAATTCTCTGGGTGCTCGGTGCCTCTGTATTTCATTTCCTGGCCGGCCCGGTTCTAGCCGCTGACGAATCACCGAAGCTCGTGCAGCAGTTCCTCGGCAAATACTGTCTGGAGTGCCATGACGCAGATGTGCAGAAGGGCGATCGCTCGTTTGAAAAGTTCGCGTTGCCTTTGAAATCTGTGCCGGATCTCATCGAGGCACGCGACATCATCGACCAGCTCACGCTGAAGGAGATGCCGCCAAAAAAGGCGGACCAACCATCGTCTGATGAGCGTCTCGCGATGATCCGTGCGCTACGCGATGGCACCGTTGTCGCTCATGCCAAATTTCAGAGCACGGGCAGCCGCACCGTCATGCGCCGACTCTCCAGCCGCGAGTATGAGAACACACTCGCTGTGCTCTTTGGCCGCCGTGTGGATACGCTGGGCCTCACGGCAGATTTTCCGAAAGAGAAAACGAGCGAGCACATGGACACGATTGGCAAATCACTCGTGACCTCGGGCTTCCTCGTCGATCAATACTTCCAGTCCGCGAATCGCCTCGTCGAGATGCGTCTTGGCAAACCGGCGATGGAGCCGAAGGACTGGCGCTTCAACGGCCACTTCGTGCAATACGAGGAACTGCAAGGCCCACACAAGTCCGCCTTCAACTACCGCTACCTCAACATCTACGAGCAGCCCAACACCGACACCCGACAGGGCAGCTATGGCCACATCGAGGACTTCCTCGAAGGCGTGCCTGTCTCCGGACTCTACGACATCGAAGTCGAAGCGCAGGCCATGCATCGCGACACGCACTACGATCCCAAAATCTTCGGCATCGATTTCTCCGAACCCTTCATCCTCGGCCTAGTGCCCGGCGACATCACCAAAGGCCACATCCATTATCCACAGCCCATCGAGCCACTACTCGCTAGCGCCATCTTGCCGGATGACAAACCCACTTGGCAGAAATTCCGCGTCTGGCTCGAAGCAGGTCAGACACCGCGCTTCATCTTCCCAAATGGACCGTATGAATCCCGCGCATCGGTCATCACCATCAACAAGCGCTACAAAGACGACTTCAAAGGCAAAACCAAATCCTCCGATGTCAGCCGAACGGTCCTGCTACAAGAAGGCAAGCTCCCGCATATCCGCATTAGCGAGATCAAAATCCACGGCCCAGTGCCCGAGAAGAGTGGCAGCGCCGAGGAAATCGCCGTGTTCGGCAAAGACGGTTTCAAAGCGGATCATGCGCTCGATCAACTGAATTCCTTCGCTGAGAAAGCCTATCGTCGTCCACTGAACGACGCCGACCGCCAGCCCATCCGTGCGCTTTATGACAAACGCCTCGCCGAAAAAGCCACGCCACGACAGGCCGCGCTCGATGCGGTGAAGCTCATCCTTTGCTCGCCGAGTTTCCTCTACTTGAGCGAGATCACCGACGAATCCGCGAAGGCCCTGAAGCCCTATGACCTCGCCACCCGTCTTTCCTTTGCCCTCTGGGCCACACCGCCAGATGAAGCGCTGCTCGCCGCCGCGAAGGCGGGCAAGCTCACGCAGGATGCCGAGCTGAAAAAGCAGATCGAGCGCATGCTCACCGACGAACGCATCAGCGGCTTCGTGAATGGCTTCCTCGATAGCTGGCTCAACCTCCGCGATCTCGGCGGCATGCCTCCACCACGCGATGCGAACCTCGCCTACTACGCCGAAGATCTGCCCACCTCGATGAAGACCGAGGCGCGAGTCTTCTTCCGCGGTCTTCTCAAGAACAACGGCTCCGTTGCCCAGTTCATCGACTGCGAGCACACCTTCGTGGACAAGAAACTCGCCAAACTCTACGACCTGCCGGAGAAGGACAAACTGCGCCTTGCCGACGGCTTCCAAAAAGTCAGCCTCAAAGGCAACACGCATCGCGGTGGACTGCTCGGCATGGCCGCCGTGCTTACCGTCAGTGCGAACGGCGTCGAGACCTCGCCAGTGACTCGCGGCGTGTGGGTCAGCGAAAACATCCTCGGCATCCCGCCGCCACCGCCGCCCGATGTCGTGCCCGCCATTGATCCCGATGTCAGCGGAGCCACCACCATCCGCGACCGCCTCGCCAAACATCGCGCCGATGCTGCCTGCGCCGAATGCCATCGCAAGATCGACCCGCTTGGCTTCAGCCTCGAAGTATTCGACCCCGTGGGTCGCTGGCGTAAAACCTACCCCAAGCCCAAAAACGCCAAAGACGCCCCGAAGATCGACTCCACCGGCGAATTCACCTCCGGTGAAGCCTACACCGACTTCGCCAGCTTCAAAAACATCATCCTCACCACCCGCGAAGACCACTTCACCCGCCATTTCATCCGTCAATTCCTCACCTACATCACAGGCCGCACCATGGAGCTCAACGATGACCTCGTGATCGATGCACTCCAAGAAAAGGTGAAGAAACAAGGCCTAGGCCTGAAGACGCTGATGGTCGAGTGCTTGATGAGTGAGGTGTTTCGTTCGAGGTGAGTTGATAAAGCTGCGACTTCAACTGCCTCACACCATTGCCTTGTCGTTTTCTTTGGACTGCATGTGTCTAGATTGCCTGCGGGCCGCCCTTGTTGCTGAGGGTGCCTCGGCAACTGACGATTTGCCTCGAAGATTCAGCGCCTCACGACTCGGCGTGCGGTGCCAGTCAGCTTCCAGCGTACTGGCCGCTAGTTCGCGATCCACGGCATTCTCCTGAATGAGGAAATCGAAAAGACTCTGCGCAATGACATTGAGCGCGATCAAATGCGTGCGCCGCAGTGTCGTGTGCAGCCAATCGCTGAAGCGCATGAACTCGACAAAGGGCGACGCTCCATCGCGCCACAAAAGCTTCAGTGTGCCCGCAAAGTTGCCGCTGTTCGCCACGATGTCCCAGTAGCGGGCAAAGCGCCTCATGCGCTGCATGTCGGCGAAGGGAATATCTCGCGTGGAAAGAATCTCGTAAGGCGGATGCGGCGCATAGATCATGCGGTATTCATCATCATGCCGCACGATGGGCGTGCCGCGCAGACGCTTGAGGATGCCGACTTGAATCTCCTGCGGCCCGAGACGCACGAGGCGGTCAAAGCCGCGCCCGAAGCTCTCAATACCCTCGCCCGGCAGGCCGACGATGAGATCCGCATGAATGTGAACACCGGTTTCCTCGCGCAGGAAGCGGAAATTGTCCTCCAAGCGATTGAGGTTCTGCCTGCGGCTGATGTTCTTCGACGTGGCATCATCGAAAGTCTGAATGCCGACCTCGAACTGCACCGCGCCAGCCGGGAACTGCCGGATGAGCCCGCGGAGCTGCTCCGGCAGACGATCCGGCACCATCTCAAAGTGCAAAAAAAGCCCCTCGCGCCAGCGGTCGAGGAAGAACTGCAAAATGGCCGAACTCGTCGGTAAATGCAGATTGAAGGTGCGATCCACAAACTTGAATTGCTTCACCCCACGATCCAAAAGACTCTGCATTGAGGCCAAAAAGGCATCCGTGGCAAAGGCACGCACCGGGATGTCCAGCGATGACAAACAGAACTCACACGTGAACGGACAACCACGCGAGGCCTCGACGTAGATGACGCGGTTTTTGAGGTCTTCGTCCGTGTAAAGGTCGTAGGGCGACGCCAAATTGTTCAGCGCAGGCAATTCAGCAGCGATAACCTTCTGTGGAGACAAATCACCACTCAAAAGCCCACGACAAACATCAGCGAACTTCACATCCGCTTCGCCCGTGATCACATGATCGGCTAGCACGACGATTTCCTGCCCCTCCGTCTCATACGACACCTCCGGGCCACCAAGAATGATGATCATCTCGGGGCGGATGCGTTTGAGCAAAGCCACGACTTCGGTCGTCTGCTCGACGTTCCAAATATAGACGCCGAAGCCGACGATGCGCGGCTCATGAGCCAAGATGACCTCCACGATCTCCAGCGGTTGCTGATTGATCACAAACTCCGCCATGCAAGCGCGATCTCGCAACTCACCGAGGTTCGCCATGAGATAGCGGAGCCCGAAGGAGGCGTGGATGTATTTCGCGTTGAGCGTGGCGAGGACGATGTCCGGCATGGGCGGGCACAGTGCCCAAATCTTAGAGCACGGCTACTTCTTCTTCCCTTTGCCTTTGCCCTTCCTGCCGCCGCCTTCGCCAACTTTGCCTTCCATCAGATCGGGCAACGGGAGGTAGTCCCAGTCGAGGATCATCTTTTCGGCGAGGGCGGCGCGGAGTTCGCGCTCGGTGGCGGCGAGTTCGGGTTTGCCGCTGAGGTTGTTCAGCTCGGCGGGGTCGGCTTCGAGGTCGTAGAGTTCATAAACCGGGCGCGGAGTGGTGAAGTAGCTCGCCTTCATGCCGGGCGAGAGTTTTCCAGCGGCATTGGCCTCCTGCATTTGCTTCCAGGCCTGACCTCCGGCGGAATCGACGGGCGAATACGGGATCCATGGAGTGCAGTTGTAGATGAACTTGAAGCGATCGCTGCGCACGGCGCGGGCTAGGTCGTAACCGGCATTGGTCATGTCGGCTTGCACCGGCGCGGAGCCGTGAGGGCCGCGCTCGACGAAGAGATGCTTCCTCGGCGTGTGCGCTTCACCTTTGAGCAGCGGTAGAAAGCTCACGCCGCTCATTTTGGCACCAGCTTCGAGTCCTGCGGCGGCGAGCAGCGTGGGCGCGAGATCTTCCGCACTGATGAGCGCACGCGAATCGCCGCCGGGCTTCACGACGCCGGGCCAGCGGACGAGGAAGGGCACGTTCGAGCCTGGATCGTAGAGCGAGCCTTTGCCATGCGGGAAGGCCATGCCGTTGTCGCCGCAGAAGACGATGAGCGTGCTGTCCATGAGGCCGCGTTTTTTCAGCACGTCGAGCACTCCCGCGACGGTGCGGTCCACGCGATTCACCTCCGCGCAGTAGTCGGCGAACTGCTCGCGCACGCCGGGCAGATCCGGCCAATGCGCGGGCACTTTCAGCGACGCGGGATCAGGGCGGAACTCGGCGGGGGCGTTCCACGCGTGATGAGGGTCGCTGAAGTTCGCCCACATGAAGAAGGGCTTGTCCGCAGGCTTCTTGTCGAGAAACGCGGCGACTTGTCCGGCCACTTCGTTGTCGGAGCAGGTGTTCAGCGAGTCCACGCGGTCGATGAAGGTCTTCAAGTGGTGCGCTTCGAAGACATTCGCAGCGCCCTGGCCGATTTTGGTCGCTCCATCGAGATGGAAGCTGCGTCCGCAAATGCCAGTGAAGTAGCCGCCTTTGTCACGAAGCAGTTCCGGGAGCGTGATCTCATCGCGAGGCAGCGGCGCGGAGAATCGCGTCATGCGTGCGGCTACGGGCGAGCGACCGGTCATGAGCGTGGCCCGCGAGGGCACACACTGCGGCGCACCCGTGAAGAAGCGGTGGAACTTCATCCCCTCCGCCGCGAGCTGGTCGAGCGTCGGCGTTTTGACATTGGTATCGCCATAAGCGCTAAGGAATGGGTAACTATGATCGTCGCTGAGCAGGAACAGGATGTTCGGCTTTGCCGCAAAGGACGACGCGGCGATGATGGATGACGATAAGAAGATGAGCAGGGACTTCATGCGACGATGAAACGGCGGGAAGCGACCCAGATTGCGATGATTTCACCGTCGCTTCCGAATTACTGCTGATTGTAGCCCTTCTTCTTCGGCACTGAATCACGATCCGGTGCCGGTGGCGGTGTGACACCAGCGGCGAGCATGATCTGGCTGATGGCTTCGATGGTGGGCACGCTGGGCTTGAAGTTTCCAGGGCGAAAGCCCTGCGCGATGAGCAGCGGGGTCCAGCCTTTGTCGTTCTTCTGATTCCAGACATCAATCTTCGCGCCTTTGGCGGCTAGGAGTTTGGCGACCTTCGGTAGGCTTTTGTAAGCGGCGCCGTGCATGGCGGTTTGGTGCTTCTTATCCACGGCATTGATGTCGGCTCCGAGGCTGAGCAGGTAGTCGCACGCGGCAACGCATTCATCCTCCGTGCCGGCTTCCTCATCGGGTGCGTAACATCCCAAACCTGCGGTGGCCATGAGCGGTGTGGAACCGTCGGCGTTGGGACGCATCGGGTCCGCGCCGAGTTCAACGAGAAGTTTCATCATCGTCAGATCGGCATTGCGGCAGGCGAGAAGGAAAGGCGTGGCTTTATTGAAACTGATTGCACCAAAACCTTTAGCTCTCGCGTTGGGGCCGAGCGGCGCATTCACATCCGCACCTGCTTTCACGATCTCGCGGATGAAATCCAGGCTGGTGAGCTTGCCATGCGTGTCCGGCGGTGGCTGGCCGGATTCATCATCGCCATGCGGCGGTTTGCGCACCCAGGTAAGCGCATGCAGCGCTGTGAAGCCGCTGCGGATATCATTCGGATCAGCGCCCGCTTTGATGATCTCCATCGCTAGCTCGAAGTGGCCATTCTCCATCGCCAAAAGCACCGCGCTGGTGCCATGCGGTGCGTCACGGCCTCCCGCTTTTTCTTCCGTGACAATGGCATCCTTCACATCCGCACCGTGCTGGAGCAGCATTCGCACCGCAGCGGCTTTTCCCTCGCGTGCGGCAAAGAGCAGCGCGGTGAAGCCTGATTTGAGTCGATGATTCACGTCTGCTCCCTTTTGAATGAGCAACTCGAGCACCTCCGCGTGTCCTTCCGCTGCGGCCCACATGAGCGCGGTCTGGTCTTCGCGATCCTCCGCATCAACCTTCGCGTCCTTTTCGAGCAAAGCCTTCACCGCGCCAAGTTTGCCTGTGCGCGAGGCAATCATCAGCGCTGTTTCATCACCGCGATGTTTCACGTTTGCATCCGCTCCCGCATTCAAAAGCGACCGCACGATCTCTTCGCTGCCGTTTTGGCAGGCAAGCAATAGCGGCGTGATGCCATAGCGATTCGCCGCATCCGCCTTTGCGCCTGCTGCGAGCAATTGAGCAACGATGTCCGCCTTCTCATGATAGGCGGCCCAATGCAGCGCTGTGGTACCATCGGCCTGCACAGCGCTGAGATCGGCTTTGGCGCTGATTTGCGCCGAAACTGCGAGCCAGTTCTGCTTTTCAGCGTCTGTGGGCAGGTCGGCCCACACGTTGAGCGATAATGCAACGAGGACGAATGCGGTGTGCAATCTCATGTCTCAGAGCACTTCGATGATTCCACTGCTGTCCCCAAACTTCTCCAGCTTCACTCCCGCTTTATCGAGCAGCGTCAGGTGCAGGTTCGCAAGTGGCACGGTCTTCTCGCTGCGGAGGTGCCGGTTGCCTTTCACGCCGGCATTGGCTCCGCCAGCAACGATGATGGGAAGGTTCGTATGGTCGTGGACGTTCGGATTGCCCATGCCACTGCCGTAGAGGAGGAGGCTGTTGTCGAGCAGCGTGCTATCGCCCTCTTTCGTTGCGGCAAGCTTGGCGATGTATTCGGCGAAGAGGCTGACGTGGAAGGCGTTGATCTTCGACATGCGCTCGATCTTCGCGGGATCATTGCCGTGATGGCTGAGTGGGTGATGTGGATCGCTGACGCCGATCTCGGGGTAGGTTCGGTTGCTGGTCTCGCGGGCGAGCTGGAAGGTGATCACGCGGGTGACATCGCCCTGCATAGCGAGGAGTTGCAGATCAAACATGAGCCGTGCGTGTTCGGCATAACTGGCAGGCACTCCGGTGGGGCGTGAGAGATCGGGCAACTCGTTTTCAGCAACGGCGGCAGCGGCTTTTTCGATGCGGCGCTCGACCTCGCGAATGCTGTCGAGGTAGTGGTTCACGCGATCACGATCCTGCGGGCCGAGTTGCTTCGAGAGACGAGTCATGTCGTCTTTGACGAAGTCGAGTAGGCTGGCGCGGCGCTTCAATGCGGCTGCGCGGTCTGCTCTGTTTCCGCCATCACCGAAAAGCTGCTCGAAGACGAGCCGAGGATGCGCTTCAGCCGGCAGCGGCGTGGTGGGCGAGGACCAGGAGAGGTTGTTTTGATACACGCAGGCGAAACCGTTGTCGCACTGGCCGACGACCTGCATCAAATCCATCGCGAGTTCGAGCGATGGAAGCTGTGTCTGCTGACCAATGGCCTTCGCGGCGATCTGATCCGCAGTGGTGCCGTTGTAGTAGTCGCTGCTCTCGGTGTGCTTCACACGGGCAGCACTGAGGAAGCTCGCGTTCGAGGTCGCGTGAGTGCCGGGATATGCGGGCTCGAGTTCGAGATTGGAAACAACGGTGCAGTGCTGTTTCACCGAATCGAGCGACTTCAGGATCGGCGAAAGCTTATCCAGCGAGTCCTTGCTCCCAGGCGTCCAGCGCGACTGATCGCAGCCCATGGGGATGAACACATAACTGAGTCGTTTCGCAGGTTGAACCGTGCGCGATGCAGCAGTAGCGGCAGGCACCATCGCATCCAGAAACGGCAGCGACAGCGTGGCACCGACGCCGCGCAGCAGCGTGCGTCGTGAGAGAGACTTGCGTGTGGTGTAGGTGCTCATAGTGCGGAGGATTTCAGGGTAAACGGGACACTGGTCACGATGCCGACAATGATTTCAGAGAACTTCCAATCGTGCTCTTTGGCCCGTTTGACAATCCTTCGCACGGCGGACGCATCGCTGGGCTCCAAGCCACGTCCAAGTGCATAGGTCATGAGTTTCTCCGTAAGGGCGGTGACAAAAAGTTCGGGGCGCTTTAGCAGCACGTCTTCCAGGCCTGCCACACCTTCGAACTCACTGCCATCGGCGAAACCGCCACGTGAATCGGCCTCGGCGTGCCAGCGGCCAATGGCGTCGTAGTTTTCCAAAGCGAAGCCCACGGGGTCCATGAGATTGTGGCAACTCGCGCATGCGGCCATTTCGCGATGCTTGGCGAGGCGCTCGCGGATGGGCAATGACTCGGAGATCACGCCATCGAGCGCGGGCACATTCGGCGGTGGCGGGGGTGGCTCAGAGGCGAGCAGATTCTTCAAGATCCAGTGCCCGCGAATCACTGGCGAGGTCCGCGTGGCATACGAGGTCACCGTCAAGATGCTGCCGTTGCGTAAAAGACCACCTCGCTGCCACTCATGCTCCAGTTTCACCTCGCGGAAACGGTCGCCAAAGATGTGCGGAATGCCGTAGTGCGCGGCGAGGCGTTCATTGAGCCAAGTGCGGTCCGTGCGCAGGAGTTCGAGCACGCTGCGGTCGCTTTTCACCATGTCTTCAAAGAGCAAGCTCGTTTCCGTGCGCAGCGACTCGCGCAGGTTGTGATCGAAGTCGGGGAACAAGCGCGCATCGGGTGTGATGGCGTCGAGATTGCGCAAATACAGCCATTGATCGGCGAAGTTCGTCACCAGCGCCTTCGCTCGCGGATCGCGCAGCATGCGGCGGGCTGGGCCTTCGACATCGAGAAGTTGCTGCGAGAGCAGTTCGTCGTCTGGAATGCTGCTCCAAAGGAAGAACGACAAGCGTGACGCCAGCGCGGCATCGTCGAGCTTCGTCTCCGTGCGAAACAGGAACTCACGGCTCACCAAAATGGCCGCGAGGGCCGATTCGATGCCCGCTTCAAAGTCCTTCGCTTCATTCACGAAAGGCAGCACTCTCGCGAGATCTTCATCCGTCACCGGACGACGCCATGCGCGGCGCAAAATCGGCGTGAGCACCCCTTTGGCATCGGTAGAGCCAATGCCGAAGATCAAACGACGACTGGGTGTGTCGCCAGCGCTCTTGGCATCATAGGGACCCGTGATAGTCACCTGATAAACGGCGGGCGATAGACGTGGATGACGATGCAGGTTGAAGCTGGCCTTATACGGCTGTCGCAGCCGCTCCAGCACCGGCGATCCTTTGGGCAGGAAGGTCACGCCGACATCATGCTTGCCTGCGGGGATGTGCAGCCGCGCTTTGAGATGCGCGTCGATCTTCTCGTAGTTCTTGTCCTTCGCTGGCTTGATCGTGAACTCGCTCTGCACCTCGCGATTGAGCAAGAGCTGCAACTGATGCTCGCCGCTCATGCCTTCGACCTGTTCGTTGCGATCACGCTGGAGACGGATTTGCACGTCGTAGTCGCCCTCACGCGAAAACACCTGCGGAATCAGCACGCCACCGCGAGTGCCAAGCGGCAGACCGGGCACATGATACTCCTGCGTGATGTCCGGTCTCACACGGACGGTGGTGATCTCCGGTTTGTCCGAAGTGCCAACCGCCTGACGTGCAATCTTCTGTGCTGCGGTGATGTAGCGATCCAACAACGCGGGTGACAAATCGCCGACAGTGATGTTGTCGAAACCATGGCTGATCTCGTCAGTGGGAAAAGCCGCCTTTGCATCAAATTCAACCGCCAGCAGATCACGCACGGCATTCTGATACTCCACACGCGTGAGCCGACGCAAGGTCGGCGCATGGCCCGGATTCGGTGGCTGTTGATCCAACTCGGTCGTCAGCTTGGCCACCACTTCAGCATAGCCTGCATCATCCGGCCGCTTTTTGCCGATGGGCGGCATGTGGCGAGCGGTGAGCTGTTTGACCACAGACTCCCACGTGTCAGCGTGCTTGGTGATGTCGTCGCCAAGCATCGATTCGAGATCAAGGTCGCCCTTCTTTGCATCTGCGTCATGACAGCTCACGCAATAACGCTCAAGAACGACCCGTGGCGGCATCTCCGCGAGGGCAGCCTGGCTGAAGAGCAATAGCGCGATGAATCTCATGCGAGTTCTTGAAGCATTCCAGTGCTGTCTGCAAAGCGTTCCTGTTTCACACCAGCACTGTGCGCCATCGTGAGCCACAGGTCTGCCAACGGACGCTGGCCTTCGTAGTGGAAGTGGCCGCGCTTCCAACTGCCCCCGGCGATGAGGACTTCGAGGTCGGCGTAGTTGTGTTGGTCGCCGTCGCTGATGCCGCTGCCCATGACGAGGGTAGTGCTATCGAGAAGGTCGGTGGCTTTGAGGCGCTCGACGACGTGGGCGTAGAACTCCATGTGAAAGCGGTCGATTTGCGCGAGTTTGGCTTTGGCTTCGTCGCCTTTGGTGTGCGTGAGGACGTGGTGATTCTGCGGTTTGTCGAAGATGTCGTGATACATCCGCGGGCTGTCCCATCGTTCGGGGTCGATCATGAGGGTGGCCACGCGGGTGAGATCATTTTGAAAGGCATGCACAAACAGATCCGCCATGAGCCGGAGGTAGTCGCCGCGCTTTTCGGGGATGCCATGCGGCTCGGGCAGCGGTGGTTTGCCCATGCGTTTCGCGGTGGCTTCAGAACGCTGGATGCGCTGCTCGGTGGCGCGGACGCTTTCGAGGTATTCGCCGAGCTTCGCTTGATCATCGCTGCCGAGTCGCTTTTGCAGGCTCTTGGCATCCGCGAGGATAGTATCGAGCACGCTCTTTGAGGGTCCGCCCTTGCTTTGCCCAAAGAGTCGCTGGAACACGGCACGTGGATTCTTCTCGGTGTTCGCGGCATAGCCGGGGCCATACCAGGAAATGCACTCGAAGTATTTCGTCTCCTTGTTGTCGGCGAAGTCGTTCGCGCTCAGTTCCAGCGATGGCAGCGCTGTGTCTTGGCCGATTTGTTTCGCGATCAATTGATCGAGTGTAGTATTCGTGGGGAATCCGCCATCGAGCGTCTCCTGAGGCGCGGATGAGGTGAGCCAGCATGAACCGCACTGCGCATGGACTCCAGTGCCAGGGACAAACTGTCGATCAAGTCCGCTGATGAGCGTGATGTCGTCTTTGACTTTCGCCAGTGGTTCGAGAGTTGGCGTGAGTTGCAGCGGACTCACGCCCGGTGCCATTTTCTCCGGCAGCAATGCCTTCTGGTAGTAGCCGTTGGGCGTGTAGATGAAGGCAAAGCGTTGCGGTGAAGGTGCAGCGGCTTTGGCCAGGCTTTCGAAGAACGGAAGGCCTAAGGTGACGCCTGTAGCGCGGAGGAAGTGACGGCGATTCATCAGGGTGTGCTTCTTGTGTGGGTGAATGGATACGATTTCGCGATCTCGACGATCACGCGGCTGAACTTCCAGCCATCCGCTTTCGCCGCATCCTCGATCTGCGCGACCACCGGCATGTCATACACATGGAGCGAACGACCGAGGGCATAACTGAGCAGGTGCTCGATGAATCCACGGGTGAACTCGTGCGGGTTCTTGGCGAGGATGGCTTTGTATTCGGCAGGGCCATCGAAAGGTTGGGCGTTCCACTCGGCGCGTGCATCCACAGGCTGCGTGCCGTCGGTTTCGCGCCATTGGCCGATGGGACTGAAGCGCTCCAAGGCGAAGCCAGGGGGATCAAGACGGATGTGGCAGGAGTAACACGCTGCCTTGCTGCGATGCGCTTCGAACTTCTGCCGGATGCTCATCTGTTGCGCGGCTTCCTTGGTGTCGTTCTCAATGGCAAAGGCGACCTTGGGCTCCGTTGGCGGGCGATTGAATACGGTCTCGAGCAACCACGCGCCACGCTTCACGGGGCTGGTGCGAAAGGGAAGCGAAGTGATCGTCATTGGTGCGGCCATGGTCATGAAGCCACCACGTCGCGCATCGGTCAGACTCACGCGCTGCCAACCGCCCGTCACCTCTTTCTTCACTTCACGCGTGGTGTTCTGCTGCGTGGGTTCGGCCTGATCGGGAGTGGCATTGAGGCCGTAGAGCTTGCCTAGGCTGCCGTTGAGCCAGGTGTAATCGGCGGCGATGAAGTCGAGGATGCTGCGGTCCTCGACCTGCACGGTCTCGAACAACAGCAGCGCCTCGGTGAGCATCGCGCCGTGCAGCGTACTCTTGCCCTGTGGTCCCGAGTAGAAGGCTTTGAACAAGTCGCTGTCAGGTTTCGAGGTGTAGAGTTGATCCAATCGCAGCCATTGTGTGGCGAAGGACTCGCTGAGTTCACGAGATTTCGGATGGCGCAACATGCGGCGTATCTGCGCTTCCAAAACGGCGGAGTCATGCAGCCTGCCGGACTTCGCGAGTTGCAGCAGTTCGTCATCCGGCGTCGAGCACCAAAGGAAGAGCGCGAGTCGTGTCGCCAGTTCGGCATCTTCAAGTGGGACGACCTTTTCGGAGCCTGGAATACCATTGGCTTCGACATAAAGAAACGCTGGCGACGCCAACACCGCCGCGACCACGCTCTTCATCGCCTCCTCTTCGCTCTTCGATTGGTTTCGGCCTTCTTCAAACAGCGCATCGAAGCGATTCACCTCCTCATCCGCCACCGCACGACGGAAAGCCTGCTCGACGAAAGTAGCGAGTCTTTCGCGGGCAGGTCGTTGAGCGTGCGCCTTTGTCTGCGGTGCCTTCTCAGCAGGGTTAGATGCCAACTGAGCGGGTATCGCTCGGCCGTTCGTGATGAAACCGAGGTCATCGAGCACAACGTAGTCCCCGCTGAACTTCGAGCCATCCACAGTGAGCGACTTGACTGACTCGCCGGGAACGGCGGCAAAGGTGAACAGCGCGGTGCCAGCAGCACCTTCTGCGATTTCGGCGGTGAGGCTACTTTCCGTGTCGTCGGTGAACTTCGCGGTCAGCGCCACCGCGCCGGACTGCGCTTTACGACCCAACACAAAGACACCAAGCCGCGTGATGCCTTCGTCTTGATCACCGTCTTCGACTTTGAAAGTCAGTTCGAAGCTCTTGCTGCCTTTGATCTGATTGGTGAAGATTTTGCCGCCCGAAGTCGCCTGCACGGTGCTGAACCCAGCGAGCCACAGATCGGCATTGGGATTGATGGTCAGCGTCTTGGCACCGCCAGCGTAGCGCAGGCGAAGGAGACCACCTTTGCCGAGAACCGTGGTCACGCCCTTCACCGAATCACCCGCATCAAACACGCCGCTGATGCTGTTAGAGTAGCCTTCACGCAAATCATCAAAGAATCGCTGCGGCACATTGTCGGCGCTGCCTTCGGCTTTCTTCCAAGCCTTCGCATTCGGGGCGAACAAGCCCGCAGCGTTGAAGGTCAGATCACCTTGCTGCGGTGGTGCCTTGCCCTGCTTGGCATTTGCCAAGGCCTTGCGCTGAGTCGGCGGTATGCCGAACAACTCGGCAGCGACTTCGCTTTGCAATGGCAGGTCCGGCGCGTTCACGATGTCATTGGCAGCAGCGAGGTATTTCTCCAGCAGCAGCGGCGAGAAATCCATCGCATCCCCGCGATTGCGATAGCCATGCTCGGCGCGGTTGTCACCGGGCAGACCGAGTTGGCGACAGAGCACGGGATATTTCGCGCCATACTCCCTAAGCGGCACCTTCACCGTATCCGACATCTTGCCAGATGCTGGCTGAAAGTAGCTCTTGTCGCTGATGGGCAGTCGCTCGGGAAACATGAACACATCGACGTCCAGTCTGAATAGATCACGCACCGCATTGTTGTATTCCAATCGCGTGAGCCGTCGCAGCACCGGCTTACCAGGATCACGCGCGCCCAGCAACGAATCAGGCCGCGCGGCGATGTCCATGATCCAGGTCATCAACACCTGCCGCTGCACTTCGGTCGGTTGCGACTTCTGCTTGGGCGGCGGCATCTGATGCGATTCGATCTTCTCATAAACGCTGCGCCAAATCTCACGGTCCTTCATCACGGCGGCTTCGTCAGTAAAGGACGAGAGATCGAGATCGCCCTTCTTTGCATCGCTGTCGTGGCAGTCGAGGCAGTGAGCGTCGAGGATGGCGCGGAAGTCCGCTGCGGAGGCAGCAGTCGTGATGAGAATGGAGGCGAGCAGTGGGCGGATCATGCGCTGTATCAGTGACGTGGCAGCGGGTTCAATCCTGACATTCGAGACAACCTTCCGGCCAAGGGTAGCTGCCCGGCTTCACGCACAGAATGGGTCCGCCCGGCGGGCGCAAGGTGCCAACGCCAGTGTGGCCCTCTGGGATGACCTCGAAGCGCGTCCAGCCCATGCGCCGAATGAAGGCCATCGCAGTGGCACCACCTTCGAGGCCGATGCGGAGACCATTTTGCGCTGCAATGAGAGGCAGCGCCGTTTCGATGAGTCTTGCGGTCAATATGGCTGTGTCAGCGCTTTGTGGATGACCGATGGCGAGCATGATTTTCTGAGTTTGCTGCCAGATCGCGGGCGAGATGGGTTGATCGAGGGTCTGGACGACGAATCTACGCTTCTTCATCTCATCTGCCCGTCCGCTGTCCCACGCTGCGAGACTGCCGCAGAGCAGTAGCATAGGCTTTCTAGCCTGTGCCGAATGACTTGTGACGTCACGAAGCCCACAGCCTAGAAAGGCTATGCTACTTGCGAAGAAGTCCGCAGCACCTGCGGTCAGCGTGCTGGCGTCGATAAGGTGCTTCAAATCATCCATGCTGGTCACATCAGGCACTCGAATCCTCTCGGATTCGCCGATCAACTCGCGCACGACGGCGGTGTGACATGGATAATCGGGATCGTGCGCGAAAACGGTCTCATTCAGCGGAACGCCGTTTACGAAATAGAGTCCGCCATCGATGATGCGGCCTTTGGAGGGGTTCGCGGGGATGTATAGGCAATCTCGCTTGCCTGTGGCATCGAGGATGGCCTCGATCTCGGCGCGAATGTGACCGCGCAGCACCGAGTCGGTCTTTTTGTAGATCCACACAGGCGTTGCAGCGATGATCTGCCGAGTGACTTCGCCGACGATTTGCACGGCTTCACTTTCTGTCCGCAGACGCGTGTCCGTGTCCACGGCGATGACCTCCGCGTCGCTGTTGGGATCAAACTGAGTCTGCACCTCAGCCTTGAAACCGCGAGCCTCCGCGATGCCCGCGAGTTCAGCGGCACCGGAGAAGTCGTCGGCGATGATGGCGATCATTTGGCGCACATCCTTGCCGCCAATCGCACGGCTTCAAAGAGACTGTTGGGGTTAGCCTTGCCCTGCCAGGCGATGTCAAAGGCGGTGCCGTGATCGACGCTGGTGCGAATCACCGGCAGGCCAAGCGTGGTATTTATGGCGGAGTCAAAGGCGAGCGCTTTCAGCGGGATGTGGCCCTGATCATGATACATGCAGATGAATGCGTCAGTTTGCTTGCGCCGCCACGCGAGGAAGGCCGTGTCCGGTGGCAGCGGTCCTTCAATGTGGATGCCCTTGGCACGCGCGGCTTCGATGGCGGGAATGATGAAGCGCTCCTCCTCTCGCTGACCAAAAAGGCCGTTCTCGCCCGCATGGGGATTCAGGCCGCAGACGACGATCTTCGGCTCGCGCTCACGGATGCGTCGCATGGCATCGGTGGTGAGTTCGATGACATCCACCACGCGCTGCACATTGATCAAACCAGGCACGTCACAAAGACCGACATGCACCGTGACAAAGCTGCACGTGAGTTCATCCGACGTGAGCATCATGCAAGAGCGATCCGCCTGCATGCGCTGCGCAAATATCTCGGTGTGGCCCGGGAACTTATGCCCGGCAGCGTGCATGGCTTCTTTGTTGAGAGGCGCGGTCGAGACTGCGTCCACTTCACCGACGAGTCCCGCCTCAATGCTGGCGATAACGTAACGAAAGGCCGCATCGCCACATCGCGCGTCCACCTTTCCCGGCGTGAAATCATCCGCGCCGATGCACTGCAAATCGAGCACGGCAGGAGTGCGCAGTTCGTGGCATCGGCTCTGCCATTGCGTCGTGTTCAAAATCGGCGCGGTGAATGGCAGCACGAGTTTTTCGGCAACCCTGCGCAACACGCCAGCATCGCCAAAGATGATCGGCACGCAGTGGTTCATGATCTCAGCGTTGTTCAGCAAATGCAGACAGATTTCCGGGCCGATGCCAGCGGGGTCACCCATGGTGACGGAGATGCGGGGTAGGTTCATGGTGTTGTCGAAAGAGTGCTTTGGCGTTCCATCCGCCCTGCCCACCAAGCCGTGAGCAAAGGTGTGGCCATGGCCGTGACCACGACGCTCGCGGAGACAAGCAGCGTGGCCTGTGCCGCAGCCGCTGCATACGCGGGATTCACCGAAGCGACGAGTGCAGGCACGGCGGCTGCGTTCCCAGCCGTGGAAGAAGCAGCGAGACCCGCCACACCATTGCCGCCGCTGAGGCGGTCTGTGATGAAGAGAAGGCTGCCGCTGAGGAGGGTGACGAAAAGCCCCAGACCAAGCCCGAGCAAACCCGTGTGCCAGACATTGCTGAGATCCAAGGTCGTGCCCAAGGCGAAGGCAAAGAACGGAATCAATACCTTTGCACCACTGCCGAGGAACTCGCGCATTGCTGGATCGAGATTGCCCAAGGCCATGCCGATGAGCAGCGGCAGAATCGCCCCCAGCATCACCGGCCATGGAAAGGTCGATAGACCTGCCGCGCCAAGCGTCAGCATCGTGAGGAAAGGCCCGCTTTCCAAACACATGACCGAATAGGCTGCGGCATCTTTTGGACGTCCGTATTGCGTCATCAGCGCCACGTAGAGTCCTCCATTGGTGTCATTCATCGCCGCGACGAGCGCGAGCGTGGACAAGCCCGCAAAGACGCCTTCCGCCACTGGCAACTCACCGAGCCAGTGACCAGCGACGACTCCCACGAGCACCCCGCAGAGAATCTTCGTCCCGAGCTGCACGCCGCCCTTGCGCAAAATGTAAGGTGCAGCGCTAAAGGTGATCGTGGAACCCATGCAGACGTAAAAGACCGCGAGAATCGGCAGCGCTCCGCCGAACAGCGCACCGGTGAACGAACCGAAAAACTTCGGCGTTCCCGGCGCGAGATTGGCGATGAGCGCTCCAATTAATAACGGCACCAGCATCATACCGCCAGGGATGCGGTCGATGGTTTGTTTGATCGGCAGATTCATCAGGTCATGGCTGAATGGCCGCTTTGAGTTTGCCCTTCATGTCCTGAGACACCTCCCAAGCGACTGTTTCGAGGTAAATCGCCGTCGATTCATCAAGCGTGGCGGTGAGTTGATCGGCCATTCCTCGATGCATCCACCTCGGCATCTTCGCCTGATACATGTCGGGTTTGAACTTCGCCATCTTGTCAGCCTCAACGCTTTTCTCGGCATCGGTTTGTGCCTTTGGCAAACCATGTGGCCAGACCGGAAACGTGCGCGGCAGCTTGCCGACGGGGTTCTGCTGCGCGAGCATGGCATAGAAGCACGCGAGGTTTAGAAAGTGGCCCGCGTCGCCAGGATGCGAGCTGTCTTTCGGATGTTGCAGGGCAAGGTCAGGCCGCTCGTGATAGACACGCGCCCATGCCGTCGAGCAGGGCACGAAGAGGCGAATCTTGTTCTTCACCGCGAGGTCGAAGAGACGCTGGCGACCTTCCGCCTCGCGTTCCGTTTTGCCCCAGCCCATTTCGTTAAAGACCGGCTCGCCGCCCGCCGCCCGGATGGCTTCACAATACTTCGTCACCGCATCGGCGTGCGCTTTGCCAGTGCCCGTCGGATCATCATCGCCCATGATGAAGCGGCACACCGTTTGCAGCACGACAAACGGCGGCTTCTCATCGCGAATCTTGTCGAGGAACGACTGTCCCGGCTTCACGCCATATTCGTATTTATTGAAGCCCGGTTCCAAATACACACGGATGTCGCTCCCGCTGCGGCCTACAATCTCAGGAACAACCTTTGCTCCGATGTGACCTATGTATTTGCCATCAACGACCTTCGCCGCCTCGCGTGGAAAATCATTCCAATAAGTGCTGCTGCTGCCGGCAAAGAGCAGCGTGAGGGCGTTTTCATCGGCCTGAGCGAGTGATGCAAAGAATAAGAAGAGAGTGAGAAGACGCATGAGTTGAAAGTGCAACGGAGCTGACGACGCAAAACTGACATTCACCAGCTTTGTGCGGCGGTCTCAAACAGCGCATTCACTTCGTTTCCGCCTTCACCACTTTATTGATGCCATTCGGCGTGAGTGGCGGTGACTGCTGCCATGTCTTGCCACCTGGCGAGAAAGCCATCTTTCCAGGCCAGCTCGATGTGATGAAGCGCGTGCCATCCGTCCACATCGGCCTGCCTTGCGGTTTGAAATCGCGCACTTGCCACGACTTGCCATCGGTGGATGCGAGCGTGGTCTTGCCGCCGCCACAGACGAACTCTTTTCCCGTCCACAAAATCCAGTCGAGCTTGTCGCCCGTGTGTTCCTCCTTCGCCCACTCCTTGCCGTCACGAGAAGTAACGATGACGCCATCACCTACGGCGACGAACACGCCATTGCCAAACGCGAGCGAGCGCAATTGTGGCAGGTCGCGGCGGAAGCTCGCGTCCGAGCCGTCCTTCGACGCGATGCACCAATAGAACTCCTTCTTCGCGCCGCCTTCGCCCATGAAGACGAACGTGCCGTTGCCATAGGTGCCGTTGCGGAACCACATCGCCCAGCCGGGGAATCCATCCGCCGAGACTTGCGAACCTTTCGTCCACTTCTCGCCATCGTCGGAGAAAAGCAGCGTGCGCTCCGGCCCGCCAACAACGAAGCGCTTTCCGCTGAACACGATGGGATTCACGCGGAAAGGTTCGCTGTGCACTTCCTTCCATTCGCGCCCGTCTTTCGACACGAGGATGTGCCCGCCTTGTTTGTCTTTGGAAAATCCGCCACCGCCAACTGCGACGAATTTGCCGAGGCCATACGCGAGACCCATGAGGTTGTTCGAATCATCGCCACCCTTCTCGGCCCACTCGGCTGTGATTTCCCATTTCACGCCGTCGTTGGAAAGCATTCGCCGACCGCCGTAGCCGACGGCAACCCATGTGTCGGCGGCAATAGCTTGCCCACAAAGGGCGCAAAGGAGTGTGAGAAGGAATGGTCGGTTCATGGCGTGTTGGGATAAAGTAAACAGTTTCAAGCTGGCAGCTTCAAGATGACTGCGTCTCGGGAGGGAATGATGACTTGGGCGGTGTTGACCTTTGCGTTGTAATCCGTCAATTTACCTCGCAGAACCTTGGGCTCTGCTGAAACAGCAATACTCACTGTGAGCGCTTGTTTCGTGGGATTGATGAGCCAGATGGCTCGGGAGGATTCGCCATGGAAGTAAAGCACGATGCATTCGGCATTCGAGCACGGCGGCGGGTCTTGGATTTGCAGCGTGCTGCGCAGCCAGGCGAGTGAGCCCGGTGTGACTTGCTTCTGCATGGCATAGCTCGGATTGGAACCGACAAACGTGACGCTGCCTTTGCCAGTCTTCGCGCGAATGATTGCCGCACTGCCGTCGGTGAAGTGGCCAAGGATTTCGTGCTTCGCTTGTGGATTGAAGCTTTGCCGGTAGATGGCGCAAGGCAGGTCGCCGGACTGTGTTTGAATCGTCAATCCATCGTGTTGATCGAGCGCGAAGCTGCTGTGTCCGACGATGGCGCCGAAGAGTTCGCCGAGCGTGCGACTCGGCTGATGTGAAAAGGCGTGGGCCTGCTCGTCGAAATAACCGGCGCAGGCTTCGAGCACGAGATGGCCTCCCGCTTTGGCCCATGTGATAAGCGTGTCCATCGTGGCGGCGGACATCGCGACAGGAAACGGCACATAGGCCGCGCGATGGTCGCGAAGCTGGGCGGCGTCGGGCTTGGCGAAGTCACACGACAGACCCGCGGCAGTCAGTTCGCGATGCATACCGCGCACGCACGCGGCATAGACGTTGGTGTCGCCTTGCATCGCGTAGCACCAGTCTTGCGATTCATCGACGAGCACGAGCGCCACAGCGCCACGTTCGGGTTTCATCTTCCATAGCGCGAGGACATCGGATTGCTTGCTCCATTGAGCGAGGCGCTTGATTTCCTCCGACTTCGCGGTGCGGCTGCCGTCGTCTGCATACCAGCCGAAGGCACTGAAGAGCGGCCCATCCAGCAACGAACGCCAGCGAGGGTTCATGTATGCCGTGGCACCGGTGGCCATGCTCATGAGCGCGTCGAGTCGGATCGCCGCCGGGTCATCGAGTTCATCCATGCTCGGTTTGGGTTCGCCAGGTTTGCGGCGAAACCACTGCGGGCCGCCGATGGCTTCCGCACGCCAGAAGGGCTTGCCGCGCGCGGCGCTGCGGATGAGATCGCCCGAAAGCAGCGGCGGGTGGCCCTGGCCGAAGTAATGCGTGTAGCCGAAGACGTCGCAGTTTTCCGCCGCGCGAAAATCATCACCCACGCACACGCTCGCATCGGCATGAGTGCGCGCATTGCCATGAGCGATGATGAGCGCTTGCCCGTCGGTCTTTTTGATCACATCGCGACGCCAGCGCATCCAGTGCTGCGCGTCTTCATTGCGCCAGCGGATGCTGTCGAGGAAGTCGGGAAACAAACCGGGCGCGCGGGGAAGTTCGATCTGGTCAAAAGCAGTGAGGCTCGGGCGATGCCAACGCTTCGCGACCGCCGCGATCTCGCCATGCTTCGCGCGCAACCAATCGCGAAACGCCTGCAGGCATGCCCCGCAAAAGCAAAGACGCTCGGCGTTGTATTCCGTGCATTCGTTCCAGATGTCGTAGCCGAGCAGCGCGGAATGTCCGCGAAAGCGCGAGGCCATCGCGCTGAGGAAACGCTCCGCTGCTTCGCGCACAGGTGCATGATTCAGGCACAGCGCGCGGTGGCCGCCATTCATGCTACTGCCGTGCATTTCGCTTTGGCGCTTCACGCCGCTGGCCATCTCGATGGGTGCCTCGGGATGCGCGGCTATGAACAATTCTGGGAAATCTACGATCATCTCGGCCAACACCACGCGGATGCCGTTCTTCGCCGCGAGATCGAGCATCCGTTCATAGTCCGCCCATTCAAATTTCCCCGGCGCCACCTCGACCACATTCCACGACACCCAATGCCGGAACAACGTGTGCCCATCCTCCGCCGCCACACGATGATCACGCTCCCAGTCTTCGCGCGGCGGATTGTTCTGCCCGCGAAAATAGACCGCACCAAAATGAAAGCCGGGTGCCGCATCCCGTGCGGCTGCGCCAAAGAGAGAATGGCGAGGAAGCGCCATGAGCGCGAGCCCGGCGGAGGTTTGTGCGATGAAGGTTCGGCGGTTCATTGGGTCTGCAAAGTGGCGCACTGTCTAACGCGACTCACCCCTTGATTTCACGCCTCGACGCCACCTTGGAGTCATCAATGCCGAAGCCCAGGCCCGGCTTCGTTGGCAGCGTGATGCGTCCTTTGTCCGGCGTGATGATCGTGTCCTGAAAATACTGCTTCTCCGGCATCCAGTGGAAGAGGAACTCGGCCATCGGGCACACGCGGGCAGAACGTGAGGCGACTACGTGGAGCGAGGCCCAGATGTGATGGCCGTGGGGAATCACCGGCACGCCATGCACCTCGCACATCGTGCAGATTTTCACGAGTTCCGTGATGCCGCCGCACCATTCGGGATCGGTCTGCACGTAGTCGAGCAGACCGCGGTCGAGATACTGCTTCACCTCCCAGCGCGAGTAGAGGTGCTCACCGCCTGCGACCGGCACGCCGCCATCGCGTTTGAACGCCGTGTAGCCGTCGAGGTTTTCGGAGCGCACCGGCTCCTCCAGCCACTTCGGGTTAAACTCGCGCACTGCTTTGGCAAACTGCACGGCGTAGGGCACGTCCCACGCCCACTTGCAGTCAAACATGATTTCCGCGTCCGGTCCCAGTTCCTCGCGCAGCGCCCGCACGAGCGCGACGTTTTTGTTGAAGCCATCGCTGCCCGCTGCCGGCGCATGTTCAAAGAACCACTTCTGCGCCGTGAAGCCGCGATCATAGAAATCGCGCGCGGTCTTGCGCGCCGCCTCCGGCGCGGTGTCGTAGCCCAGCATGCTGCCATAAATCGGGACGGATGAGCGGGTGGGACCGCCGAGCAGTTCATAGACAGGCCGACCGAGATGCTTGCCGCGCAGATCCCAAAGCGCGATGTCCACCGCGCTGATCGCCATCATGTAGAGACCGGCGCGGCTGTGCCGGTCCGAGAGCTTCATCGCATCCCACAACGCTTCATAGGCCATCGCGTCGCGACCTTTGATCACGGGCGCGAGATCCTTTGCGATGATGAAGTCTTGCTCGGGATAGATCGGCCCGCCGAGCCCGACCAAACCCGACTCCGAGATGACCTCGACGTATTGGCTCTTGTGGTTCGGATCAGCCGCGTCAGTGAGTTCGATGACGCGCACCTGCTTCACCTTCAGCGGTCCTGCAGCGTCCGCCGCGAGTGCCCGCCAGAAGGGATTTAACAATGCCCAGCCTCCCATGGCGAAAGTCTGACGAAGGAGGGTGCGGCGAGTGAGGGAATTAGGATTCATTGCGGATGGAAAGAGAGATTGGAAATGACGCATCGATGACTTGATGCTCTGATTCCAGCGAGGTGAAGACAGCAAGAATCATTGAGGTGAAAACGTGGAACTGGATCTTCAACGAAGATGAAAATGATGTGAGGCGGTTCAAGGCGCATTGCGGAATTTCGCTTTGTAGTCGTCGGCGAGCTTCTTCATCGCTGCGAGGTCGGGGGCGTACGCGGCAACTGTTGCGAGGTTGTGCCACTCGCGCGGGTCGGCCTGCACATCGAACAGCTCCACGCTGCCATCGGCGTTTTCGAGGTAGCGGAAGCGCTCGTTGCTCACTGCGAGACCGGCGGGCTTGTCACCTTTTGCGACCATCGTGTAGGCGACTTGGTCCCACGGCGCGTCGGGCTTCGTCAGCAATGGCACAAAGCTCTTTCCCTCGACGCTGGTCGGCGCGGGCAGGCCGCAGAGTTCGGTGAGCGTGGGATAGAAATCGAGGAACTCCACGACCCGCGAGCAGCCAACGCCCTTTGCTTTGCCCGGTGCGGCGACGAGCAACGTGGTGCTGGCGGCTTCGTTGTAGAGCACGCCTTTGCCCCACCAACCGCCGCGTGAGCCGAGGAGGTAGCCGTGGTCGCCAAGGAGCACGACGATGGTGTTGTCCCAGAGCTTCTGCGCGTCCATCGCATCGAGCACGCGACCGAGCTGCTCGTCCATGAAACTCACGCACGCGAGGTAGCCGCGCAGCGCCTCGCGCGAATCTTCCGCGCTCACGTCGCTTTTGATGCCGGTGATTTTCGGCCCGCCCTTTTCCGGCAGCGGCATTTTCTCGGCGGGATACCGGTCGAAGAAATCAAACGGCGCGACGTGCGGCAGATGCGGACGACGGAACCCGACGGCGAGGAAGAACGGCTTGCCCTCCGCGTTCTGCTTCTCGCCTTGTTCGAGCAACTCCACCGCACGCTTGCCGTTTCGCACGTCGATGAGCTGGTCCTTGCCGCCCTTGAGAATTGAGTAGCTCGCGTCCCCGGCGAACCTTCCTCGGTCACGTCCCAGCACTCCGGCACATCGCTGCCGATGTGAAACACCTTGCCCAACCGCGCGGTGAAGTAACCGTTCGCCGCAAAATGCTGCGGCATGAAGACCGTGTCCTTCAGCAGCGGCGTCCGCGAGTTGCCGCTGTTGCCATACATCCCCGTGTGCTCCGGCCGGCGTCCGCTCATGAATGACGTGCGCGACGGACTGCACACCGGATACTAGCAATACGCGCGGTCAAACCGCACTGCACGCGCCGCGAGCCGGTCCACATTCGGCGTCTGCGCCAGCAAGTAGCCGTAACACGGCAGCGTCTTCGTGAGGTCATCGGCGATGATGAAGAGGACATTGGGTTTCTGTTCCGCAGCATCGCTTTGCTGAGGTGTCACTGAGAGGAGGCAAGCCAGAGCGAATAGACGCCTTGATGGATGGGTAGAAGATGATGTCATCGTGTGGTCATTCCAAAACGAACGCGCATCAATAAACCTGACCTCAAAGTAATCGCGCGCCCAAAGGGACATCGCCATCCGGCACGCACAAAACAACCTTGCTGCCTTGCGTGTGAAATCCAGTGACAAGGCACTCCGACATGAGCGGGCCGATTTGTTTCGGCGGGAAATTCACCACTGCGACCACGAGTTTGCCCACAAGGCCAGAAGGCTGATACAAATCGGTGATCTGGGCACTCGATCTCTTGATTCCAATCTCAGCACCAAAATCAACACTCAGCACATAGGCTGGCTTCCGCGCTTCAGGGAAGATCCGGGCTTCTACAACTCGTCCAACTCGGAGTTCGACTTTTAAAAAATCTTCGAAGCTGATAGGAGATGAGGGCTGGGAAAGCATGGGCGTTGAAAACAGAGGCTATCTCCAAAGAGGATCACACACCTGCAATTTCATGGTTTGTTCGTGGCTTTCGGTTCCCATGACTCATCGAAGAAACCGGCGTGGACGACAGCACCGGGGGCTTCGCCGTCGGGCGGCATGTCGAGGTCGATGAGGGCGAAGTCGGGGAGCTTCGGGGTGGTAAGGGCGCTGGTGCCGAGGTGGGACTCGCGTTGGGTGACGCCAGAGTTGAGCACGACGTAGCGCTGTGGCTTGAGCGGGTTTGGGTAGATGAGGATGGGCGCGTGTATTGCCGCATCGCAGTCGTTGCCCGCGAGCGTGAGTTTGTCGGCGGTCCAGGTGAGCGGGAGTTTTGGCAGCACGCGGGCGATGAGGGTATTGCTCTGTGGGTCGCCCCAGAGGATGAGGCTGCAGGTCGCGATGTCAGCGTCGGTGACGTCGCGGTCGTCTTTGATGAGCACTTCGCCACGGTAGATTTTACGCCACATCTTTTGCGCGTGGTCGAGTTCGGCGGCGACCCATGCGCCGACTTTCTCGTTCATCGCTTTGCCGGTCGAGCGCACGAAGAGGAAGCGCTCCATGAAGGCGTCGTCCACGGGGCCGGTGAGGCCGTGAACTTTGTGCAGGCCTTCGCTCGGTAATGTGCCGAGTTCCCAGACTTCTGTCGGGGAGCGCGCCTTGCCTTTTTCCTTCGGCCACTCTTTGAAAGTCTTGTGAAGGCTCACACGCCATGGCGCGGCGACGGGAGGAGCGTCAAGATACTGACCGTCGATGCTTAGGCGCACAGGCTTGTCCTTTGCGAGCGGGAGGTCGGCACCTGCGCTGTCGAGCGTGAATGCGCTCACGTTCGCGGTGTTGATGCGGATGAACTCTGGCGACTCGATCCGCGCGTGGATGTCGGCGCGCTTCCAATGCTCATCGAGCAAGTCTAAGCGCACCCACTCGCAGCGGTCGTAGCGCAGGCCGTAGGTCGAGTAGCGCACGTCGTTGTGCGATTGCGGACGACCGGCGGCGACGATGGGGCGCATCCATGCTTCGATTTCGGCGCGCGCGGTCTTCTCGTAGTTGTGGCCGGTGTTTAAGCCGAGCACGCGGCGCAACGGCACGCCATCGCGTGCGCACGCAGCCGCCATCGCGTCGTGGGAAAAGCGATGACCGTCTTTCTCGCCAACGTAACTGAAGGTCGGCACCATCGCGATGTTCCCCGCCACGTCGGTGGCGTTGCAGTAATGGAAAAGCGTGAAGTGCCAAGGCGGTGGTTGCTTTTGCCACTCCCAGATTTTCACGAAGTGCTCGGTGTCCGCGAAGCCCGCGCCGGGCGACACTGCGACCCAGCGGTCGGGATGATGCGCGGCGAGATGCCACGAGCACGAACCGCCCATCGAGAAGCCGTGCAGCACGATGCGACGGTCATCCACGGGATATTGCGACTGCGCGTGCGCGAGCTGTTCGAAGATGTTCACCTCGCCCGCAAACTTCGCCGCGTTGTAGCCGCGCGCGTAGGCGCGGAGGTGCAGCGACTCGTCATCGGCGAAGCCATTGCCCTCATGCAAACCGGCGTTGATGACCGCGAGTTCCGTCACGAGTCCCGCATGCGGGCATTCGAGGAAGAGCGCGCGCGGCGTCCCATCGTCCGGCTTCCACGACGCGGGCACATTGATGACATACGGCTGCACGCTGTAGTCGAGCCGCGAGCGGAAGCCGCGAATGACTTTGCCCGTCTGCGCCAGCCACGGCGCGCGACCTCGCTGCAACTGCTGAGCGCGTTCGAGTCCCACTTTCAAAACCTCACGCGCCGTGCCGAGCATCTTCGCCTCCATCGCGCCGTCGAAGTTCAGCCCCCAATCTAGCGTCTTCACGCACACCTGCACGTCGGGCAGCAGCGCGACGAGGTCCGCTTTGCCCGCGACGGCTTTCTCCGCCGCGCCGACTTCACGCTGCAACTGCGCGAGGCCATCAACAAGTTCCTGCCGCTCTGCGTCGGAGATTTTCCCCGGCTTCTTCCCGGCCTGCGCAAATGCAGACGAGGTAGCAATGAGCAGCGCAATGCAGAGATGAAATGTGTGTTTCAAACTCATGGGGGGTCTTTCAGGGTATTCAGCCAATCCAGAAGCAGCTTGGGCCACTGGGCGCCGGGGAAGCCGTGCTGCACCCGAGTGGGGATGAGATTGCCGACGCCGTGGCCACCTTCCTCAAACAGGTCGAGCCGCGCGGTCACGCCGATCTTCTTCAAATCGGCGACGATGTTGGTGGCAATCTCGACAGGCTTGTCGGTGGTGGCGTGCACGAGATAGACGGGCGGCGAGTTTTTTTTGAAAACGAAGGGATTCCCCGGCTTGCGCCAATGCCAAGTGCCGAGTCCGACTGCGAAATCGGGACGGCTGCTGAGGCGCTCGATGGGGTCGGGCGACGCGGCGTCGCCTTCATCGAAGTTTGCGGCGAGATTCATCGCGAGATTCGCACCGGCGGAATAACCCGCGACGCCGATTTTGCGCGGGTCGATGCCCCACTCGCTGGCGCGATGCCGGACGAGGCGAACGGCGCGTTTCGCATCCAGCAGTGTGAGCGCCTGGATGCCGGCGTTGTCGAGTTTGTGCGGCGGGCGTAGGCGATACTTTAGCCCGATGACGGTGACGCCCATCGGATTGAAAACCTGCGCCGCATACTCGACGTGAATTCTCCAAGCGAGCCCGCCGTAGCCGCCGCCCGCACAGACGATGATGGCCGTGCCGTTGCGCTTGTCCGCCGGTGGCGCAAAGAGCGTGATGCTAGGAATCGTCACACCACGAAACGTTCCGTTCTCAAAGGTCTCTGCAGCTACATCGGCGAGAAATTGCGGCGGCTTGTCAGGCCAAAGCGGGATGACTTGTGGTTCCTCAGCGAAGCAACGTGAGGCAAATGCGATGAACGCGAATACGAGGAGAGTTCTCATGCAAGCCCCTGCAGCGCCTCGACGCTGTCGCCGAATTTTTCCAGCTTCACGCCCATGCGCTGCGCGAGGGCGAGGTAGAGGTTGCAGGCGCGCTGGCGTTCGGCGGGGAGTGAGCCACTGTCGATGTTTCGTCCGCCGGCGATGGTGCCGCCGCCGTGGCCGGCGAGAATCATCGGGAGATTGCGGCCGTCGTGGCTGTCGCCGTTGAACATGTTGCTGCCGAATTGCAGCATCACGTTGTCGAGCAGCGTGGTGCCGTTGCCTTCGTCCACCTGCTTCATCTGCGCCATGAGGTAGGCGAGCTGCTCGACGTGGAACTGATTGATGCGCTGATACGACGCGAGCTTCTTCGGGTCTTCCTTGTGATGCGAAATGCTGTGGAGCTGCTCGTTGAGCACGCCGTCGAGGAAGCCGAACTTCATGTGCGACACGTCGCGGTTGAAGATGAGGGTGGCGACGCGGGTCTTGTCCATGCGCCAGGAGAGCAGGATGAGGTCGAGCATCATGCGCATGTGCGCGCGAACGTCCTGCGGCAGTTCGGCGGCGGGGCGGTTCATGTTTGGCTTTGCCAACGTTGGACGCCAGCCTTCAAGGCGTTCTTCTTTCGTCGCACGCTCGATGCGCTGTTCGAGGTCGCGCACGCTGGTCATGAACTCATCGAGCTTCTGCTGGTCCTGCGCGCCGAGGTTGCGGCGTGTGTCCTTCGATTGCGCGAGCACGGCGTCGAGCACGCTCTTGTCGCGCAGCAATCCGCTGGTGTCGAAGAGCCGGTCGAACACCGCGCGCGGATACACCTCGGGCGCGATGGGCGTGTTCTTCGACGACCACGACACGGTGCCGTAATACACGCTCGGCACGCCGCTGCGCAGCCCACTCTCCGCCGGCTCCACCGCGAGCACGAGACTCGGCACCGCGGTCTCCTTGCCCGTGTGCCGCGCGATGAGCTGGTCAATGGACTCGCCGCCCTCGGGAATGAGCGTCTCCTTGAACTGCGCGCCGCTGAGGTAATTCGAGAACAGCGGCCAGTGCGGTCCGCTGGTGTTGTTGAAGACGTGCAACTCGCGCATCACCGTGATGTCGCGCTTGAACGCCGCGAGCGGTTGCAACGTGCTCGAAAGCTCCATCGCCTCGCCCTCGCCCTTCGCCCACCACTCGTGCGGATTCACGCCGTTGGCGAAAAGCATGGAGCCGTAACGCACGGGTGCTTTGGCATTCTCGGCGGCTTTACCACCTTGTGCCCATGCGAATGAAGGCAACCACGGCAGCGCCAGCGTGGCTCCTGCTCCGCGCAGGAAAGCGCGGCGTGAGATGGATGATGTGTTTGTTTTCATGGTTGGTTGTCCTTGGATGCGGGGAGTTGTCGATAGAAGACAGCGTTGTTGGAGCGACGGCCGGCGAGGAGAAAATCTGACCGGCCATCGCCATCGAGGTCGGAAATCTTGAGGTCGTAAGATTCCTGCTCGTGGCCTTGGTCGATGACGTGGCGCGTGAAGTTCCCGTGGCCGTCGTTCTCATACCAGACGACGATTTTTTCGCCGTAGGAGGCTGCGGCGATGTCGATGTCGCCATCACCATCGAGGTCGGCGCGGTCGAGCGCGTGGGCTTCGGTGATGTCGCCATCCACGAGGTGTTTCTGCCATTGCGGACCGCGAAACCAGAAGATGCCTTTGCCGTGACCGTTGCTGACGATGATGTCCTGCACGCCGTCGCCGTCCACATCGGCAGCCTTCGCGTGAGTCGCTCCGGTTTCATTCGCGATGAGTTGCGGCGTCCATGTTCCGTCCGCGTTTTGCATCCACGCGGTGACGGTGTTGCCAGCGGAGGCGGCGAGCAGCACGTCCGCGCGGCCATCGTCATTCACATCGGCGATGTCCAGATAATGAGCGCGGCCTTTCGCCCCTCCCCGCGTGATGCGACTGCCGATGAAACCCGCCGCGGCCTTTTTCGCGAGATGCAGCGCGATGCTGTTGGCCTCCGGACCGTCAAAGCTGCCCGCAACCAGGTCGGCGAGGCCGTCGCCATTCACATTGCCTGCGGCGACGCCGTGGATGTGCGAAAAATCCGTCTCCAGCACATGCAGCGGCTGCGCTTCACCGACGCGCCCGGTGTTCTCAGTCCACGCTAGCGTGAAGTCCGGACCTTTCGGCTCGGGCGGACTTTTCCCAGCCGCCTTGGCCTTGCGAAACTCCACCCATGGCGAAAGCATCCTCGCGACGACGAAGTCGAGCCTGCCATCACGGTTGCAATCGAGCACCGTCGCGTGCAGCAACCGGCCACCAACAAAATCATGCAACACGACCGGCTGCCAATCCGGCGCTATGAACGCCACGGCCTGCGTATCCGCCGCCGCGAGCAAATCCAGTTTGCCATCCCCATTCACATCCGCCGCGCCAACGCCCCACACAGCCTGCGGCAGCGCAAAAGCGCGCCGCTCGAACTGAGGCTCAGCCTTCGCCAACGCGGCGGTGAGGAGCAGCAGGCAGGCGGTCATGAAGGCCTTTGTCATTGGGCAAGGAAGTCCATGGTGGGGGAAAGGCTTTTGCGAACTCTAGACTTAGTTGGACTACTTCTTCGCTGCATCCGTGGTCGGCCCGCGTGAGGCGACCTTGGCTTGCGGCATCGCGCTTTGGAGTTTCTTTAGATAGTCCGACGAAATGCCGCCGACTTTCACGTCCTTCAGTGTCTTCAATCCGGCGAGCACAGGGATCATCGTGTCGTCGGGCTTGTGGAGATGGATGATGAGCAACTCGAGCTTCGGCAGCTTCGCAAGTGTCTTGAGGCCTTCGGTGGTGAAGGCGGTCTTGTCGCTGCGACCGACGTGACCGAGATGCAGCACGCGGAGATTCGTGAGCGCACCGAGGGTGGCGAGTCCTTCATCGCCGAAGTCGCTACCTCCGAGGTTTAATTCTTCGAGCGTGGTGATGCCAGCGAGCGCTTTTAAATCAGGCACCTTGTTCACCATCGTGTGCTCCAGCTTCAGAGCGGTGAGTGTCTTCGACTTCGCGAGCGCTGCGACTCCATCACTCTTCAAAGTGCAGCCGTCGAGCATGATGGACTTCACTTTGGCATCGGTGGCGAGTGCAGAGATGGCGGCTGTGTCGGGTGTCTTGTTCTTCTTCACGACGACCGCGCCGGTGGCGGCATCGAATTCACCGCCGAGGCTTTTTGCTTCAGCGGCGGTATCGGCAGCGTGCAGCGGCAGACTGGAGATGAATAGGGCGAGGATAAGTGCTGTCTTCATTATTGGCGACGAGTGGTGAATTGCGGACTCGTGACGATGGCTTCGACGAGCGAGGAAAACTTGTGGCCGTCCTGCTCGAGCGAGGTGTTCATGCGGTCGAGCAGGGCGCGGTCGCCGGGGAGCACGGCGCGGCCGAGGGCGTAGCCGAGGAGCTTGCGCGTGAAGTGGCGGAAGACTTCGTCCTGATGGTCGCGCAGATATTTCTTCAGGCCGGTGATGCCGTTCAGCGCGGTGCCGTCGTGCAGGGTGTCGGTGCTCACAATCGCGTCGCCGCTGCGGTCGGCGGTGCGCAAGCGGCCGATGGGGTCGAAGTTTTCCAGGGACACGCCCATCGCGTCGAAGCGCGCATGGCACGCGGCGCAGTTCGCATCGGCGCGATGCTTCGCGAGCTGGTCGCGGATGGGCAGGCCGTCGGCGGATTTTTCGTCCTCGGAAATCTTGCCGACATTCGGCGGCGGCGCGGGAATCTTGCGACCGAGGAATTGCTCGACGACCCAGACGCCGCGCTGCACGGGACTGGTGCGCAGCGGCAGCGAGGTCTTGGTGAGAAAGAGCGCCATCGTCGGCAGACCGCCGCGGTCAGGCGGCAGTGCAATGCGCTCGAAGCCTGCGGGCGTGGTCTTCACTCCGTAGTGCTTCGCCAGTTCCGCGTCCGCGAAGGTGTAGTCCGCATCGAGCAGCGCGGTGAGCGGGCGGTCGTTGCGGATGAGGTCGGTGAGGAAGGTCGTGACTTCATCGAACATCGCCTGACGCAACGCGGGCGTGAATTCGGCGAAGCGCTTCTCGTCGGGGCCGGTGAAGCTCTCAAAGTCCCCGAAGCCCCAGAGCTGCGCGGCGAAATCCGTCGCGAGCGATTCGGCGCGCGGGTCCTTGAGCATGCGCTTCGCCTGCGCGACGAGCACGGCGGGGTCGCGCAGTTTGTCCGCGACGGCGAGGCGGAGCAGCTCGTCATCAGGAATGCTCGCCCAAAGGAAGAAGGAGAGGCGCGAGGCGAGTGCGTGCGAGCTTTGAGGGAGAGTCTTGTTTCCAGCCACCAAATCCTGCGCACACGGAACAAAGGTATCCGCCTCGCGACCGCGAAAAACAAAATCGCGTGACACCATCACCGTGAGCAGCGGCACCTTCATCGCACTATCGAAGCTCACGTTCTGCGCCGCCGCATCGCGGTAAAGTTGCACGAGTCTCGCCGACTCCGGATCCTGCAAGGGACGACGCCATGCCTTCGTCGCAAACGCGCTCAGCCATTCGCGCACCTTGCGTTCCAACACGTCCTTCGTGGCGGGCTGTGCGAGTGCGACGAGACGATCCTCCATCACGCGCAGTTGCGCGAGGTCTTCGGGCGTCGCGTTTCGCCTCACCTCGGCGACGGTGTAGAAATACGGCGCGTTCGGTTCGGCCATCTCCGCCGTGTGTTCGGGCCACGGACCGCCGATGGCTTCGAGACTCGTGCGCGTCCAGTCGGCGAAGAGATTGCGCTCGGCATTGAGGCCGAGCTTCGTCTCGTTCGCCTCGGCGACGTTGCGTTTGCGCAGCAGTTGTCCGCGCTCCTTGTTCGCGTCGGTCTTGGTGTTGCCCTTCGCAGTCTTCGCGACCGCATCGCGTCCGCCGAAAACGAAACGTCCCGGCACGAAACTCTGCGACGCTGGCTTCTCCTTGAGCACGAGCGCCTGCACGCTCGCGACCTTGGTGCGGTTCCTGTCGAGCGTGAAGTCCACCTCGAACACGATGGCATTCTGCGGCACGGCAAACTTCAGCGCGCCCGGCGGCTTCTGGCCCACGGCATCGGCGTCGAGCTTCGGCTGGCTCTCGCCGTCGAGTCCCCACGGAAAATCACGCCCGCTGTTTGCGCCGACGATCTTCACCGTGTCCTGCCAGGGCTTCGCGCTGCCGTCCTTGAAAATGAACCGGCCCTTGCGCCACAGGCCATACTCTCCTCCTCCGCCGTCGCCTGCGTCGGTCATGATGAGGAACAGCTCCTTCGCGTAGCCGATGTCGATGCGGAAGGGCCAGCAGCCTTCGTTCTTCGCCGCCGCGAGCACTTCCTCCTTCGCCTCACGAAAGCTGGTTTCATAAGGCGGCGCAAAGTCGCCCTTGTTCTCCGCGATGGCCGCGGCTGCCGCATCCGCCTTGCCGGAAACGATGGCAAGGCACGTCGCACGCAGCTTCGCGTCGCTCACGTTCGCCGGAATCGCCCGCCACGCTTTGGCCCAATCCGCGAACGGCGACTTCGTGTCGGTGTTATTTAAAAGGCGCGTCCACTTTTCCAACGCGACCGGCGCGAGCCGTTCCGTGAGCGCCGAGCGTCCGTGCTTCGCCCGCCACGCCTCTTCGAGATAAAGTGCGTGGGCCGAGCCGAATTGCTTCTCCAGTTCCGCGCGATGCACCGCACCCCATTTTTGCTGCTGCCCCACATACCACGCGATGATGTCATCAGCCTCTTCCTTGATGGCCGCCTTCGGGTCATCCACCGACTCGCGCGGCACCGCCCTCCACACGAAGCCATCATGCGCCGACACGCGCAGGCAATGCAGCGCACCCTTCGCCGCCTCGATGTATTTCTCGAACTGCGCCGCGCCCATCGCCTGTGCCTCGCCGACATTCGCGAAGCCCTCGCCCGCGCCGCCTTCATTCGGCAAATACTCGCCCGCTTTCGGCACCACGCCTCCGCTCAAATCGCGAATGACATTTCGATACTCATTCCGCGTCAGCCGCGGCATCACCACCACGCCCGGGTCATCCATGCTTGCCTGCGCCAGCGCATCGATCTGGCTTTGCGCCCAGGTGATAATTGCCTTTCGCTCTTCATCCGTCGGTTTCTTCTTCGCCTTCTTCGGCGGCATGTCGCCTTCGCTGACACGCGTGATGATGTCATCCAAGGTCGGCACTGAGGCCAGATTCGACGTCTTCGCGACAAAGGCCTCCAAATCCAGATCACCCTCCGTTTGCGTGGCGTCGTGACATTTAAAACAGTGCTGCTCAAAGAGCGCTGGGAATGCTTGCAGGCTAGAGTCGGCGAGCAGGGCGGACACGACAATCAATGCTGGAAGGAATAATCTCATGGTCTGCCTCTGCGGAGCTACCGCTCCTGGAAACTCGGCGACAGGACCGTCGCGAGGATGAGCGACTGGAACTTGTAACCGTCGGTTTTCGTCTGCTCGACAATCTTGGTGACGGCTCTTTGGTCACGCAGCTTGAGCGAATGGCCGGTGGCGTAGATGAGCAGCTTTTCCGCGAGGCCGATGGCGAAGTCGTCCTTTCTCGCGAGCAACGCCTTCTTCAAGTCGGCGACGCCAGTCATGGTCACGCCCGTGTCGAGCGTCGTGGTGGTGTCGGCCTGCGGCACATCGCGCCAGACGCCGATGCCGTCGAAGCCTTCGAGCGCGAGGCCCCACGGATCAATCTTGTTGTGGCAGGCCGCGCAGTTGGGATCGGCGCGGTGGTGCTCGAGTTGTTCGCGCAGGCTGGTCGGAGTCTTGGCACCCGCTTCGTCGATGGGTGGCACGTTCGCTGGTGGCGGGGGAGGCTCGCGGTTGAAGAGATTGGCGATGACAAATTTCCCGCGAAACACCGGCGAGGAACGCGTGGGCTGCGAGGCGAGCGTGAGCACACCGCCCTGCGTGATGAGACCGCCGCGGTTCACTCCGGGCGTTAGCGAGACCTTTTGGAAATCACCGCTCGCGATGCCTTCGATGCCGTAGTGACGCGCGAGGCGGTCATTGAGGAAAGCGAAGTCGCTGTCGAGGAAATTGAGCATGCTGAGGTTCTCGCGCAGCACGTGGCGGAAAAAATTTTCGCTCTCCTCGCGCATCGAGCGGCGCAGTTCCTCGTCCCACGATTTGAAGACGGTGGGGTCCGGCGCGATGTCGCCGAGCCGCCGGAATCCAATCCACTGCGCGGCGAAATTTTCCACGAGAGACTCGGAGCGCGGGTCTGCGATCATTCGCGTGACCTCGGCCTTGAGCGTGGCGAGGTCGTGCAGGCTGCCCTTGGCGGCGAGGTCAAGGAGGCGTGCGTCGGGCATGGAGCTCCACAAAAAATACGACAGGCGCGAGGCGAGTTCGTAGTCGCTCAAGCGGCGGTCCGCGTTCGAGTCCTCGACGAGAAAAAGAAAGTTCGGCGACACGAGCACGGCCTGGAGCGCGACCTTTACGGCCTCCTCGTATTTCGTTCCGGCGGCAATCTCGCTCTCGGCGATGCGCTGATACTTCGTCACTTCGTCGGGTTGCACGGGACGGCGAAAGGCGCGGCTGATGAAGAGCTGGAGAAGCTCGGGCAGCGGGCGTTTCCCGTCGTCGCCAAAGATTTCGCGATGATGCGCGGGCGGCCATGTGTCGTAGAGCGGGCCTTCGAGTTTGGCATCGCACAGCACGAGGCGCGGAACGCGGTCGAGGAGGCTTTTGTTCACCTGCGTCGCAGCGGCGAGCGTGACGCTCGATTTCGCCATCGTGGTCGAGAACTCGAAGACGAAAGTTTTCGGCTCGGTGGCGAGCGGCACGTCGCGCACTTCCATGCGCTTGCCGTTCACATCGAACCCGAGCAAGCAGGCGCCCGCGGGCTCCAGTTCCTCGTTTGTTTTTCGGTCACGCGCCTTCTCCGCATAGGCGCGCGCGGTGACGCGGTAGCGCGCATACGGCAGCGGATTGTCGAAGGGAAGCTCGCCGCGCCGCCCGCCGCTTTCGCTGTGTGGCAGCACGACCTCGTAGCCGTGGAGGCCCTTGCCCTCGCGCACGGGACTGACTCGGCCGTTTTCGGCGGGCGAGCCGCTGCTCCAGTCCAGACGCATGAACTGCACCGCGCCCTTCGCGGTGCGCCATTCGTTGTTGCCCTTGCTGATCAACTTCGCCAACTCCGCCGCCTCAGGCTTCAGCGATTCAGGGTGTTTGTATTGATCGCGATTCAGCATGAAAAAGCTCGCGTTGATGCGCTCCGGCTCGGGCTTCATGACGATGGCCGCATCCAACGCCCCACGGGCCGCACGCACGTATTTCTCCAGCAGCAGCGGCGAGACGCTCTGCGCCTCCGCCACGTTGTCGAAGCCGTTGCGCCCGAGGTCCTGCGGAAACACATCCGCGGGCCGCGCATCGACCAGCAGGAGGTCGCGCATCGTGTTGTTGTATTCCGCACGGTTGAGGCGGCGAGCGAGCGTGCCTGCCGTCGCAGACGCTGCGATGAGCTGCTGTTCCACCCAGCCGGTGAGCGCCTTCACCTGCTCCGGCGCAGGATGCAGCTTCGCCTTCTTCGGCGGCATCTCGCCGGATACGATCTGCTTCAGAGCGTCCTCCCAGTCGTCCGTGCGCTCCTTCATCGAAGCGGTTTTTAGCAGCGGCTCGATGTCGTAGTCTCCCTTGTGCTTGTCCGCCGTGTGGCATTCGATGCAATGAGTGCGGAGAAATTCCACCGCCGACGCGTGTGCGGCAATCGTCTGCGCGGAGGCCGATCCTGCTGCAAGCAGGCTGATGAATAAGAGAACGCGAGTGCT
Organism: Verrucomicrobiaceae bacterium; assembly: GCA_947471905.1. Classification (GTDB taxonomy): domain Bacteria; phylum Verrucomicrobiota; class Verrucomicrobiia; order Verrucomicrobiales; family Verrucomicrobiaceae; genus Prosthecobacter. The sequence goes on along the minus strand of CANIZT010000002.1, from coordinate 2,161 downwards.
CATACGATGCGTGCGATTCGATGGATCAAACAAGTCCCGCCAGCGGCTCGGTGGCGTCTGCGAACTTCGTTTCGTTCACGCCCATGAGCTGCTGCGTCGTGACGAAGAGATTCGAGAGCCGCGTGCCGTGATCGTAATTGACGTGCTGGCCCGTCTTGAGCCGGCCACCGGCGCGTCCCGCGATGAGCAGCGGCTGGTTGTGCTGGCCATGCGCATCGAAGGAGATTGCGTTCGCGCTCGCGCGGCCATTCGGGCCGTTGCTCAGACCGGCGCCGCAGAGCACGATCGAGTTATCGAGCACGCTGCCGCCGTCTTCCTTCGCTTCCGAGAGTTTGCCCAGCAGATACGCGAGCTGCTCCATGTGCATGCGGTCGATGGCTTTCGCGCCCGCGATCTTCTTGGGATCGCCGCCATTGTGCGCATAGACGCCGTGCGGGTCTTCCGGAAAGCCAAGAAAGCCGAAACCGCCGTAGTAACCGCCGAGCTTGATCGACGCCACACGCGTCACGTCGGCCTGCATCGCGAGCGCCAGCACATCGAGCATCAGGCGCATCTGCTCCACGCGCCCCGAGCCGTCATTGCCATACGCGCCGCCCTTCGCGACTTCAGGCCGCTTCGCACCCGGCGGCAGCTTCACGGGAATGCCTTCCCACTGCTTCGCGCGTTCGATGCGTTTCTCCAGCTCGCGCACCGTGTTGAAGTATTCATCGAGCTTGCGTCGGTCGTCTGCCGCGACTCGGCCCGTGATGCGCTTCATGTCGTCTAGCGCGGCGTCGAGCACGCTCTTGTTTCTCCGGCGCTGCGCGTCGCGCGCGGCTTGGTCTCGTGCGCTGCCGCTGGTGAACAAACGATCGAACACCGCAGCCGGATCGCCCTCGACTGGCATCGCGTAGCCATCCGCGTCGTAGCTGAGGAAGCCCATGTAGCCGAGCCCCGTCGCCTCCTTCGTGTTGTAGCTCGAAGAACCCACCGCCAGCTCCAGCGAGGGGAACCGCGTCTGCTCGCCAATCTTCGCCGCGAGGTATTGGTCGAAGGAAATCCCGTTCTTCAAGGCCACGCCCGGCGTGCCGGAAATATTCGTGCCCGTGAGCAGCGTGCCCAAATCCTGACCGTGCGCATTCACCACCGTGTTTGGCTTGTCGTCATTCGGATGATGCAGCCCGCTGAGCACGAGCAGATCCTTTCGAAACGCCTCCAGCGGCTTCAGCGTGCTTGTCATCCGATAGTTCGCCCCCGTGTCCGCCATCGCACCGCCGGCGAGCACACCCTTGCGCCCCCACTCCTTCGTGCGCTCCGCACTTGCGCCGTCCTTCCAGGGAAACAAACCATCCTCGCCCGTCCACATCCCGCCTTCCAACCCGACCGCGATGAAGCGCAACGGCGACTTAGATCCCGCCTGAGCCGCGACCGCCGTGAGCGGCGTCATCGCTTCAAGGAATGGCAGTGAAATCATCGCGCCCAATCCGCGGATAAAAGTGCGGCGGTGAAGAGGAGCAAGCGGCGTGTGCATGTTCGGTGTTGGGATGGAGGTGAAGGTTCTGCCAACTCATCGGGCGGAAGTGGCGCTCAATTCAAAGCGGGCCACCGTGAGCTTCGTATCTTTTTGAAACGACGAGAGCAACACCGCCGTGAGGATGTTTCCCACAGGCGATGGATGGCGCTCGCGGATTTGCTGACGTTGATCTACGGGTTTGAAACGAGAGACAGGAATCTCGATGTCGCACCAGCCATTGGTGTCGGGCTTCAACTCATCCGCAGCGATGACGCATTCAAAATTGCCACCGTAATAACCTTTTTTCGGCACACTGGTGAGTAGCATGACCTGCAGAGGTGATGGCTGATCCTGTTTGAGCCGATAGCGCACAATACTGGTGTCCGTCGCGGTGAGTGTCAGCGGTGGATTGAGCATGCCGGTGCGCACGGAGACACCGAAGTGCGTGATCATGTTTTCCGCTGGTCTGCGTGACGCGATGTAAGGGCTCGACACCATACGGCCACCTTCAGCGGTATCGTGCCAGACGCCGCGCCAGTCACGCGGTGGCACCGTGCTGGTGAAATCAAAGCTCCAGGCTGAAAGCGGCGCTGGCGTGGTCGATGAATTGAGTTTCAAGCTGCTGTCGAGCGAGGCGAGCGCGCTGCTTTTGGCTGGCACATCAATCGC
>CANIZT010000001.1 GCA_947471905.1 Verrucomicrobiaceae bacterium | reverse complement strand
TGATGAATGTGAGCAGGACGAGGCTTTATTGAACAGCCTACGCCAGCAAGTTATCGAGATGGAAGCCCGTTTCAAGGAGGGCCAAGAACTTGCCGCCGCGCGCATTGAACAGGTGCAGACGACGGAGAAAAAGATACAGCAACTTGAACAACTCGCCCAACACCTAGAAAAGGTCGAAGCACATATCGAAGAACTCAGTGGCAGTGAGGAAAGGCTTGAGCAGGCCCAAGCCCGCTGTCAGGAGGCCGAGCAGCGGTACACCGCCCTTACCGCCACCCTTGCAACCTTGTCCATGGAGCAGCAAAACGCTGAGACCACCCTCAATGAACTCGCAACCCGTCTAGCTACGTTGCAGCAGTCCGCCACCGAGGCCGGGGCGACGCTTGCTAGCACACAGACAAAGCTCGCTACAGAAACTCAGCGCCTCGAAGAAACCCAGGCGCGCCGCGCTGAAATCGAGCAGCAGTGCCAGGATCTCGCCGCCACCAAACAGCAGCTTGCTGATGCCAGACAGCGCCTCGCCGCCGTCGAACAACGCTTCCTTGACGTACAGAACAACAGCACTGTAGGCGAGCAACAAATCGCCAAACGCAAGGAGGCTAAAACTGAGGAACAAAAAGCCGCTGTTGAAAGAGATGCAGCGCAATACGCTGAACTCTCGCGCCAGATCGAGACTGCCCGGCATGAATTAGCCGAATTGGAAGCCAAGACTGCTGCGCTTCGAGATTTGCAGGCCAACCCGGCCCAGCACCCTGCCGTCGTCAGTGAAATCGGCAAAGATCAGACCACCGTAAGTGTTTCCGAGGCACATATCGTCCACATCGATGCCATCCGCCTTAGGCCCATCCCAATGAAGTCTGAAAGCACCCGTGTTCAAAGCACGGATAAATCGTCAACTCCACCAGCCAAGCCTAAGGTCAAATCAACGAAGTAACTGGGAGTGTGGAGCTATCCGCTGGTACTATTGCTCGCGCGCACGAGACTTGCCAGATTACGAGAATTGGCTGACAATTCATGGTCCTCATAAATCGCTGCCAATTCGGCATCGGCTTTTTGATGGGGACAAGAATGCTCATTCGTCATGAAAATAAGCAGTCTGCTAGCCCCAACCTACTGGATAGGGATGACGATTGTCATGGTGATCACCTTGTCCCAAGCTCAAGCCACTAGTCCACCGATTATCAAAGTGCTCGAGGCCCAGCGGCGCATGAATGCCGCCACACAAGGAAACACCCAACGCATCGCCAGACTGCGGACGCTCGAAAAACAGAATCGCGCAGCAGATGCCGCGAAACAGCAGCCTCAAATTCCCAAATCGGGTTCATCAAAGTAACTGACCCAGTTTGACACTACCTATGCGTAACGTGGGTTTGATTCTTCTGATGTTCAGCATGCCGCTGATGGAGAGTGTCGCTTCCGCCGCCCAGGTAAAGCGTTCGAGTCGGATCGAATCCTTCCGCCGCCAACTTCCCCGTGGGCGCGGTAGTTTTCAACGGCTTGGCATGGTGGGAGAGTTGGAAAGTCAGTCCATCGCTGCCGCTTCCGGTGAATCGCCAACGAAGCTGGGGGAATGGTATCAGACGCTAAGCGAGGTGCTGTCGATGCAGTTCCGCGCGAACACCATGTTCTTTGCTTCTGACAACATCTTTAACACTCAGCATGATAAGGAGCGGGACACGCAGTATGCGCAGTTCGTGGGCGTTTCTTTGGATGCGCAGTTCGACAAGAACTGGTCGCTCTCCAATACCTATGATGAGGGATGGTTTTATTACGGCAAAGCGGCCAACGCCGTGAATGACTATATTTCGAGCACCTTTGGCCAAACCCTCACTTATGAACGGCAGCTCTTTCACAACAAGGCAACCCTGACTCTACCAATTGGTTGGGCGTTCACCCGGCTGTTTGACCGTGCCACCGGCGCACGCACTCTGGACACGTACACTTATGCCGGTTCTGTGGATTTTTCCTGGCTCCTCATTGACTGGTGCATACCGGACTTCAGCTACATGTATAATTACATGGACTCCGGCAGCACCACCGGTCCCGTGCCTGATAAACACCGGCATGCGTTCAATCTCGGCGTCACATTCATCCCTTTGAAGGGGCGCAGGCTCTACCTCACGCCCTCCCTGCAGTATTACTATGAGCAATTCATCGGTGTCGTGCGCAGTGACAACGCTTGGTCACCAACAATGACCGTCAGTTGGCAGCCATTGAAGCATCTGGCCGTTGACGTCATCGGAAACTACACGGACTCCAAATCAACGCTGGAGGATTCCAGCTACAAGGTCCTCAATGGCACACTGTTCTTACGTTTGTTTTTCGACTGGTAGCTCTAGCTGAGGTGCTTCTTTAAAAAATGGACCAAGCTCTGCACCAGCGCGGCAACTTGTTTAGCCGGACGTTCTTCCCTGAGCTGACCCGCCGCATCAAAGGCCTCGTAAGCCTTTGGCAACGCAACTTGATCCGGCAGGACGATGACACCGATGTTTCCAAGAATAGCACGTAGATGCACGAGGCCACGCAGACCACCCAGCGCACCGGGTGAGGCACTGAGCAACGCAGCAGTCTTGCCCCGATAGGCCGAAAGAGCTGGCTCGTCGTCAGTCTCGCTACGGGAAGCCCAGTCGAGTGCATTTTTGAGCACGGCGGTGATTGAGCTATTATACTCCGGCGATGCGATGATAAAGCCGTCGTGCTCTTGCAGAAGTGCCTTGAGCTTCTTGGCATTGTTAGGCAAGCCATGCTCAGTCTCCAAATCCTCATCAAACAGCGGTAGCGGTAAATCACGCAGATCAAGCAAGGTGACAGTAGCACCCGCAGTGCGCGCAGCGTCCGCGGCGATGCGTGCAAGCTGCTTGTTGTAGGAGCCAGCGCGTGTGCTGCCGGCGAAGACGAGAATTTTGGGAGTGCTCATGCGGGATAGCATGCATACACCTTTCAGGAAGTCATGAGCTGATATCATTGAATGATTTCACAAATTTCATGAATCGATCAGTCGCAACGCATGAGCAGCTTTCCCCATTGTAAATTGGGTCGTTTAAGCCTTCACTCGCTTCACCATGAAGATCGACGCTCTAGCCAGACTCGAACGATACGCGAAGCGCCTCGCAGAGATCGCTGCGGTGCTCGGAAAATATGGCCTCGCGGACTTGTTCGGCGGATTCAAATACGCTTGGTTTCAAGACCGACTCATCAGCGCTGACGGGCAATCTCTCACTGCGGGCGTGACACAGGCGGCCCGTGTGCGCATGGCACTCACAGAACTGGGCACCACCTTTATCAAGCTGGGCCAGATGCTTAGCACGCGTGCCGACCTGCTTGGCCCTGAACTCACCGAGGAACTCTCCCAACTGCAAGCCAACGTGCCGCCTGATGCCGCCAGCGTCGCACGCGCGACGATTGAGAAGGAACTCGGCCAGCCGATTGAGCAGCTTTTTGCCAGCTTTGACGATGAGCCGCTCGCCGCCGCCTCTGTGGCGCAGGTTCATGCCGCATGGCTGCACACTGGCCAAAGCGTCGTGGTCAAGGTGCGTCGTGCTGGCGTGGCCGAACAGGCCGCCACGGATGTGGAGATCGTCCAAGCACTCGCGGAGTTGCTGGAGACGCATTCTCCGGCTTTGCGAGCCTATCAGCCGCTGGCGGTGGTGCGTCAGTTCCGCCGCACGCTGCTGCGCGAGCTCGATTTCACCTACGAGCGGCAAAATCAGGAAGAGTTTGGCCGCAACTTCGCCGACGATCCGACTGTGCGCATTCCCGACGTCTTCAGTGATCTCTGCTCCCATCAAGTCGTGACCATGGAGCACCTCGAAGGCATCATTGGCGTGGATATTGAAACGCTGAAGCAGTCCGGCGAAGATCTCGGCGAGTTCGCCAAGCGCGGAGCCAACATGTACCTCGAAATGGTCTTCCGCGACGGCTTCTACCATGCCGATCCGCATCCCGGAAATCTCATCCTGCTTCCAGGCAACATCGTCGGCGTCATCGACTGCGGCATGGTCGGCCGCATTGATGAAGACCTGCGCGATGAAGTCGAAGCGCTGCTGCTCGGCATCGTGGAAAACGATTCCGAACTCGTGGCCGAGCAGGTGCTGCGTCTCGGCGCCGTGCCTTCTGATTGTTTGCGTGAAAAACTCCGCGCCGACTTGCAGGACTTCATGGCCGACTACACCGGCCATCCGCTGAACGAAATCCACGTCGGTGCTGCTTTGAGCAACCTCGTTGAGATCATCCGTAATCATCACATCGTCCTACCACCGGCTTTGGCGTTGCTGTTGAAAACCATCATCGTACTGAAGGGCACCTCACGCCGCTTCAGCCCGGACGTGAGCCTTGCTGAGTTGATGCAGCCCTACTGCTCGCGCCTAATGCTACGGCGTTTGTCACCCAGCCGTCTCGCCAAACGGGCACGACGCACCTTCCGCGTGTGGGACCGCCTGCTCACCGCACTGCCGCGTGATCTGACCGACCTGCTCGCCCGTTTTCGTGATGGCTCACTCACGGTGCATCTCGATCACCGCCATCTCGATCCCATCGTGAACCGTTTGGTCCTCGGTATCCTCACCGCCGCCGTCTTCCTCGGCTCCAGCGAGCTGTGGAGCCGCGAGGCGAAGCCGCTTTTCTACGGCGTGTCCATCTTCGGCGCAGTGGGCTACACGATCTCGCTCTACCTCGGCTGGCGTCTCATGCGCGCCATCCGCAAGTCCGGGAACATCCAGTCGAAGGATTAAGGCAGGGGTTCAGACTCAGGGCGCGAACTTTGAACCTTGAACTTTGAACCAACTGGCCGAAAACCTCCCAACCACCCATATTCTTTCCCAAACATGTATTTCCTCGGCATCGACAGCGGCACTCAAAGCACCAAGTCCATCGTCCTCGACCTCGACACTGGCAAGATCATCGCCACCGGCCACAGCACATATGATTTGATCGAGGGTCTACTTCCGGGCCATCTTGAACAGGATCCGCAGTCATGGCTTGATGCGGTGGATGCTTCGGTGCGTCAGTGCCTCGATCAAATTGGCAAAGACAAGGCGAAGATCGCCGGCATCGGTGTCAGCGGTCAGCAGCACGGTCTTGTCGCACTCGGTGCGGATGACAAACCGGTGCGTCCGGCGAAATTGTGGTGCGATACTTCGACACAACCGCAGTGCGCCGAGATCGCGCATCACTTCGGCGGCCAACCAGGTGTGATCGCCGTCGCGGGCAATGCCATGCTGCCGGGCTATACCATTCCAAAACTGCTGTGGATGAAGCAGAACGAGCCGGAGAACTTTGCGAAGACGAAGACCATCCTGCTGCCGCATGATTACATCAACTTCTGGCTCAGCGGCGTGAAGCGCATGGAATACGGCGATGCCTCCGGCATGGGCATTCTCAATGTGAATACGCGCCAGTGGGCCTATGAGATCTGCGATTACATCGATCCCAGCGTGCGTGCGATGCTTCCGCCGCTTGGTTCCTCAAAGGCCGTGCATGGCACCATCCGCAAGGATCTGGCCGTGCAATGGGGCCTGAACTTCGATGTCATCATCAGCGCCGGCGGCGGCGACAACATGATGGGCGCGATCGGCACCGGCAACATCAAGCCCGGTGTCGTCACCGCCAGCTTCGGCACCAGCGGCACGCTCTATGGCGTCGCTGGATCGCCCGTGGTCGATGGTCAGGGCGAGGTGGCCGCGTTCTGCGACAGCACCGACCAATGGCTGCCGCTTGTCTGCACGATGAACGTCACCGTCGTCACCGAGCAGGTGCGCGAGATGTTCCGCTGGGATTTGCGCCAGCTCGAAGCTGCGGTGAAATCGGCACCTGTGGGCGCGGACGGCGTGATGTTCCTGCCCTATCTCAATGGCGAACGCACTCCGAACCTCCCGAACGGCACCGGTGTCATCCACGGCCTACGCCCCACGAACATGGCTCCCACCAACATCGCCCGTGCCGCCGTGGAAGGTGCCACGCTCGGTCTCGCCTATGGTTTGAAGCGCTTCCGCGATCTCGGCATGAATCCGACTGAGATTCGCCTCACCGGCGGCGGCAGCAAGAGCCCCGTGTGGCGGCAGATCGCCGCCGACTGCTTCAATGCCGAAGTCGTCACGCTTAACACCAGCGAAGGTGCCGCGCTCGGCGGTGCCATCCAGGCCGCGTATGCCCACGCCAATCAAGGCGGCAACGAACGCGTCAGCTACGAAACGCTGTGCGCCAAACTCGTCACTCTCGACGAATCCACCCGCTGCAAACCCAACGCCGAAAATGCCGCGTTGTATGCCATACAGCTTGAGAAGCAGATGGAATTGACCGGCCGTCTGAATCAAACTGGTTGGCTTTGATCTTTTCACGGTTGAGCTTTGCGCACCTCATGAAACCAACCCTTCGCACCCACCCGAACGCCGCCGTCATCGAACTGGAGGGCGATGCCGACCTCGCGACAGTGCCTGAGTTCCAAAAACTCGTCCGCGAGCAAATGAAGGCCAAGGTGAAGCGCCTCATCATCGACTTCGCCAAGGTCACCTTCGTCAACACGCCGGTCTGGGCCGTGGTGGTCGAGTATTATCAGCATGCAAGCGGTGCCGGCAGCGAGTTCGCACTCACCGGCATCCAGGGACGCGTGGAAGCCTCGTTCAAGATCGTCCGCCTCGGTGATTTCATCCTGCATCTGCCGACGGTCGAGGAGGCGCTGAATGCCGCCGACTTGCAGAGCAAGCGTTAAGCCCTCGCCCCAGCCCGCATGATCGAAGCCTTCCGCCAATACTTCGCATTGTGTGGCAGTCTTCTCTACTGGCTCTTTGCGGCTCCGTTTCGTGGCAAACCGTGGCGCATCGGCCACACCTTCGCGCAAATCGTCCGCATCGGCGTGCATGCGGTGCCGATGGCGGCACTCACGGCCCTGACCATCGGCGTCGTACTGGCAATGCAGTCCGCCGCTCAGCTCGCGAAGCTCGGTGCCACGGTTTATGTGCCAGGACTCGTATCCTCCAGCCTGATTCGTGAACTGGCACCGCTGGTGACGGCGGTGATCGTCATTGGCCGCAGCGGCTCATCGGTCACGGCGGAACTCGGCACGATGAAAGTGTCGGAGGAAATCGAAGCGCTCGAAGTCATGGCCATCCCGCCGATGTCCTACCTCATCGTGCCGCGTTTCCTCGCCATGGTCATCATGATGCCGCTGCTCACCGTGTTCAGCATCTACGTCGGCCTCACTGGTGGCTGGTTGATCGGCCATTACTCGTTGAACATGTCCACCGCCTACTTTGTGAGCCATGCACTGCAATACGTCGAGCTGAGCGATGTCGGCATCGGTCTGCTCAAAAGCGGCGTCTTCGGCGTGCTGATCGTCACCATCGCCTGCAGCATCGGTTTGAACGTCTCCGGCGGCGCTGAGGGCGTGGGTCTAGCAACCACGCGTTCGGTCGTCGTCTCGCTGCTAAGCGTCTTCATTGCCAACGCCGTGCTCACCGCCTTGTTCTTCTTCTAATGAAGCCTCACGCACCAGATTCAGCCGCCGAACCGATCATCGAGGTCGATTTGCTCGTGCGGCATTTTGGAACGCAGAAAGTGCTCGATGGTGTGAGCTTCAAAGTTTATGCCGGTGACACCTTCATCATCATGGGCGGCAGCGGCTGCGGCAAAAGCACGCTGTTGCGTCATCTCATCGGCACCGAGAAGCCCACCTCCGGCAGCATCAAAGTTTTCGGCCAGGAGATCACCACCATGCGCGCTGAAGCGCTGCAAAAGCTGCGCGGCCGCTACGGCATGCTGTTTCAATCCGGCGCGCTGCTGCAATCGCTCACGGTCGCCGAGAACGTGGCGCTCCCGTTGGTCGAACACACGCAGCTTGATGCCGGATTGATCGACACCGTGGTCAAAATGAAGCTGGAGCAGGTCGGACTGACCGGTCACGGCCACAAAAAGCCTTCTGAGATCAGCGGCGGCATGAAAAAGCGTGCTGCACTCGCCCGGGCGCTCGCCTTGGATCCGCCGCTCGTCTTCAGCGACGAACCGACGGCCGGACTCGACCCCATCATGACCGCCGTGGTGGATGAACTCACGCAGCGCCTCACGCAGAAAATCGGTGCGACGGTTGTCGTCGTCACGCATGACATGAACAGCGTCTTCCGCATCGGCACGCGCATCATCATGCTCGGCACCGGCCCGAATCAGGGCAAAGTCATCGCCGCCGGCACGCCGGAGGAAATCAAGGCGCATCCCAATCCTGCGGTGCAACAGTTCATCAACGGTGATCCTGAAGGCGACGGCACCGATGACTCCGGCGAGCTGCTGTATCGCGAAACACTGCTTGGCATCAACGACACCGGCAAGTATTCACGCTCCGCCATCCACCCCTCCAAGCCATGAAAAACAAGAATGATGCCATCGTGGCCACTCTGGTCATCCTTTGCTCGCTGGTGCTGCTCGGCGCGCTGTTGTTCGCGATCTCCGGCGATCCCTGGCGCCAGCCGCACCTGCGCTTCTCCGTGGACTTTGAGGATGTGACCGGCATCCGCCGCAACACCACCGTGCTCTATGCCGGTGACAACATCGGTGTCGTCGAACGCATCGAACATCTCGCTCCAGCCGACCGCCTCGTGGCCCGCCGCACCGTGCGCGTTCACATCGAGGTGTTGGAGCAGGTGCCGATCCCGGCAAACGTGAATGTACTCATCAGCGCCGAATCTATGCTCGGCGAGAAGCACATCGCCCTCGTGCGCATGGACGACCAAGGCGGCCTGCTGGCCGATGGCACGAAGCTCACCTCCTCCAGCCTCGGCAGCCTGCTGGAGGTGATGCTGCCAGGTGGCGATGCGATCTTCGCCAACATCCGGGACATCACCGCCGACCTCAAAAAAATCACCAGCCCGCTCGGCAAAGGCGACGCTGCGAAAAAGATCACCGATTCACTCACCAACATCGAATCGTTCACAGCGGAACTGAAAACCGTGTTCGCGGGCGATGGCAAAACCCCCGGCTTCGGTCAGAAGCTCAAGGATGTTGCCACCAAGCTCGAAGAAACCGCCACCGGCATCCAAGAACTCGTCAAAGGCCCGAAGGGTGCGGCAGACAAGGGCCTCGCGAACCGTGCGGATGCCATCCTCGCGAACCTCGAAACCTTCTCCAAGGAGTTGAATCAAACCATCACCGGCACTGCCGATGGCAAACCCGGCCTGCGGGCGCGCATTGAAGAAATCACCACCGATCTGCACAAGCTTCTGGCCGGTGGCGAAGGTGCCTCTGGTCCGGGTTTGGAGAAAAATCTCGACGCCACGATGCGCAAGGTCCACACGCTGGTCGAAGAGATGAACGCCCTCGTCGTCTGGGGCGAATACATCACCGGCACGCTCGCCGAAAAACCCAGCCGCCTGATCTTTGGCAGCAAAGAAAACGAAGTGCCAAGCAAGGAGCAGATCATCGAGCACATGCGCCGCAGCCAGACGCCCTATCCCGTGCGTATCAAAGAACTCGAATCCGGCGCGAAGCCTGCTCCCAAGTCTGGCAGCAACTCCATGCCGCCCGAATCCGCTTCGCCCGAGGAAAAAAAGAAAGGCATTCTCAATCTCTTCAAACGCCGTGAGTAATCCGCAGCCCATTGCATCACGCCAGGCCGTGCTGATCGACGTGGCACGCCGTTTGAGCAGCACGCACAACCTCGTTGAACTCGTCGATCACATCCTCCAGCGCTCGCGTGAGGTGATGGACTGCGAGGTCTGCTCCATCTTGCTGCCTGAAGGCCCCAGTGAGGATTTGCTGATCCGCTCCACGCTCGATCCCATCAATGCGATGGAAGTCCGCGTGCCGAAGGGCAAGGGCATCGCCGGTGATGTCTATGCGACGAAAAAAGTCGTCAACATCGAGGACGCGCTCAACGATCCCCGGCATTTCCGACCTGCCTCGGACAAATCTGAACTCGTCACGCGGGCGATGCTCACGATCCCGCTGCTTGATGGCGAACACTGCCTCGGCGTCATGCAGGCGATCAACCCGAACCACAGCGCCGCCTTCACGCCACAGGATGTGGAAATGTTTGAAACCTTCGGCAGCCTCATCGCCGTGACGCTGATGCGGTTAGAATCGCAGAAGAAAGCCATTCGCGAAGCCGAAAACCGCCAGCAGCTTTCGTTGGCGACGGAAATTCAAAACTCCTTCCTGCCTGCGCCACAGGTGCGCCTGGGCGATGTCGCCGTGGAAACGTTCTACGAACCCGCCAGCGAAGTCGGCGGCGATTTCTACTTCTGGCACCAGATCGACGATGGCAAGATTCTCCTCGGTGTCGGTGATGTCTGCGGCAAAGGATTGCCCGCCGCGCTCGACATGGCCCGCGGCACCACCTTGATCGCATCGACTGCGCACTTGTGCGTTTCTATGAATCTCGCCGAATGGATGACCACGCTGAACAAGCGGCTTTGTGGTGTTATGAAGGCAGGCCGCTTCATTGCCATTAACGCCATGCTCGTCTGCCCGAATTCCCGCCGCGTGCATCTGTGCTGTGCTGGATTGCCCGGTGCGCAGGTCTTTGACGGCAAGGCATGGAAAGAAGTACCCGCCCCCGGCAATGCGCCGCTCGGCATCGCCTGCTCCGCACGTTACGAGGAATGCGTGCTGCCCTTCAGTACCGGTCGCCACTGGATGCTCTTTACGGATGGCATTCTCGAAGTCCAAAACAACGCGGGCGAGTACTTCGAAGACCAAGCCTTCGCCGCCGCCATGCAGCATACCAACGGCGGCGACGGCTTCTTAAACCATCTCGTCGAGCAATGGCGCACCTTTGCTCACGGCGCGAGCTACCAGGACGACGCCACCGTGCTGACGATCACGGATCACTCCACGCCGCCGCCATCCGAACTCGCTCTCACCTGTCATCCCGACACACTGTGCCTCGTGCGTGATTTCATCGAGACCTGGGCTCGCTACCACGGCCTGCTCGATGACACTACAGGCCTCCTCGTTCTCGGCTGCGACGAGGTGATGAGCAACATCTGCAAATACGCTTACTGCTCCACCAGCACCGAGCGCCCCGCCTGCTGCCGCATCGAAGCCGACGCCTCTTCGGTCCGCATCCTCATCGAGCACCATGGCGCAGGCATCACGAACGAAGACTTTGAGAAACTCGTCGCCCCGCCCTCCACCGGCCAGCGCATCGGCGGTCTTGGCCTCCATGTCATCAGCGAGATCTTTGACCGCGTCGATTTCCGCCGGGAAGAAGGTAAATCGGTGATCGAACTCGTGAAATCGACCTCAACTGCATCGCCGGGTTGATGTAAGGGCGGATTGCGCCAAGGATGCGCGCCACATGGCCAAAATCCGCATCAAGAACGTCGGCAAGATCATCGCATGGCTCATGCGCGGCATCGGCGCAACTTTGCGCTGGGAAGTCCGCGATGACGCGGGCGTATTCGATGCCTCACGTAAGGGCTGGATCTGGTCCTTCTGGCACAACCGCATGTTTCTCATCCCGTGGCTGCATCACGAGTGGTTCGCCAACATTCCCGGCACCATTCTGACCAGCCCCAGCGGCGATGGGCAGATTATCGCCGATGTGTGCGAGAGCTTCGGCATCGAGGCGGAGCGTGGATCGAGTTCCAAACCCGAGAAAGGCATGAGCGCACTCATCGCGTTGGCCAAGAAATCCAACGAGGGCTACGAGATCGGCATCACGCCCGATGGGCCACGCGGTCCGCTGCATCGCGTGCAGCCCGGCATTGTGAAACTCGGTCAGCTCACCGGCACACCGATCATCCCTGTGCACATGCATTACAGTCACTTCATCCAGTTCAAAACCTGGGACGAGTTCCTTCTGCCGCTGCCCTTTGCGAAGGTCACGATCGTCTTCGACAAACCGCATCACATCCCGCGTCGCATGACCGAGGAGGAATTTGAGCAGAAGCGACTCGCATTAGAAGATGTGATGCGGTTTGGAACCACTCTTGAAAATCTCCAGCGTTCCCGCTAGCCTCGCGGCATGGAAACGCTCTCCGTCCGTTGCAACCACTGCGGTGCCCCCCTTCAGGTGGCCGAAAACACCCGCTTCGTCACTTGCCAGTTCTGTCAGAGCAGTCTGGAGGTGAAGCGCACGGATTCTTCGGTCTTCACCGAGGAAGTCGCGAAGATAGCCGAAAACACGGGCAGAATGGCGGAAAGTTTGGAAGTGATCAGGGTGCAGAATGAGATCGAGAAACTGGATCGCGAATGGGGCTTTGAGCAGACAAACCACATGGTGCAGGGAAGCAACGGCCCCACACCGCCAGGGAGTCCGATTTTTGGTCTCGCTTTCACCATTTTCTTCGCCGTGGGCTGCTTTGGCATGGCTTCATTCTCCGCCTCCTTTGGCGCGCCTGGAATTTTTCAATTGGTTCCCATCGGCATGGGCGTGTTTGCATTGGTGGCTGGCGTCATGGGCATGGTCAAAGGACAAGCTCGCGAGGAGGCGCAGTCGCGCTATCAGCAACGTCGAACCGAACTGACACACCAGCTTGAAGCCTTGAAGCAGAAGTAATGCTCATCGCCTTTCACAAGCCTTTCGATGTGCTCTCTCAGTTCACTCAGGAGCATCCGTCGCATCACACCTTGGCAGAGTTCGGCTTACCACCAGACGTGTATGCCATCGGTCGCCTAGATCGCGATTCTGAAGGCCTCCTGTTGCTCAGCGATGAAGCGCATTGGAACGACCGCCTCCTGAATCCCCGCCATGCTCATCCGCGCAGCTACCACGCTCAAGTGGATGGCGAAGTCACCGAGCAAGCCCTGCGGCAGCTTCGATCCGGCCTCGATTTAAAGGACTTCCATACCCTTCCCTGCAAAGCGCAGCGCCTCGACAGTAACCCAGCGCATCCACCACGCAATCCACCCATCCGTTACCGCAAAAACATCCCCACATCATGGATCGAACTCACTCTCACCGAAGGTAAAAACCGCCAAGTGCGCCGCATGACGGCCGCTGTCGGCTTTCCCACGCTCCGGCTCATCCGCGTGAGCATCGGTGGGCTTAAGATCGCCAATCTCGCCCTCCAGCCCGGTCAGTGGCGTGAATTGACCGCCGAGGAGCAGCAAAGCCTGCTGCTCTGACGCGATTTCCCTGCTTGCGCCACCGGTTCAGCGTGCCATTTTCCGCGCCCTTTCACAACCCCAGCATGGCCCTCATCGTCCAGAAATACGGCGGCACCTCCGTCGGCAATCCCGAGCGAATCCGCAATTGCGCACGTCGCATCCTGGAAACGCAGCGTGCGGGCAATCAGGTCGTCGCTGTGGTCTCCGCGATGTCCGGCGTGACGGACACCCTCATCAAGCTGGCGAAGGAAGTCTCTCCTGAACGCGAACCCGTCGAGCGTGAGATGGATGTGCTGCTGGCCACGGGCGAGCAGACCACCATCGCCCTCACCGCCATGGCCATCAATGCCCTCGGTGGCAAAGCGGTGTCCCTCACCGGCGCGCAGGCCGGCATTTCCACCGACGGCGTGCATACCAAGGCACGCATCGTGAACATCACTCCGGATGCGGTGAAGAAAATGCTCGATGAAGGCAACATCGTCATGCTTGCGGGCTTCCAGGGTAAGACCGCCAGCGGCGAAATCACCACGCTGGGCCGTGGCGGCAGCGATTTGACCGCCATCGCCATGGCCGCGGCCATCAAGGCCGACCTCTGCCAGATCTACACCGACGTGGACGGCGTTTACACCTGCGACCCACGTGTCGTGAAGTCCGCGCAGAAGATCCCCGAGATCAGCTACGAGGAGATGCTCGAAATGGCCTCATCCGGCTCCAAGGTGATGCAAAGCCGCAGCGTCGAGTTTGCCAACAAATTTGGTGTGCGCTTTGAAGTGCGCAACAGCATGAACCACAACCCCGGAACCATCGTGAAAGAAGAATCCCCCGGCATGGAATCAGTCGTCGTCCGCGGCGTCAGCCTCGAGCGCAACCAGGCCAAGGTCACCATCGACGACGTCGCCGATCGTCCCGGCATCAGCGCTGCTATCTTCGGTGCCATCGCCACCGCGAACATCACGATCGACATGATCGTGCAAAACGTCAGCTTCGACGGCATTACTGACATCTCCTTCACCCTCAGCGCCGCCGATCTCGCCAAGGCTGAAACCGCTCTCAAAGCCGTGCTTCCCGGTCTCGGTGACAAAGCCCAGCTCCGTACGCAGAGTAGCATCGCCAAGGTCAGCGTCGTCGGTATCGGCATGCGCAGCCACAGCGGCGTAGCCGCGAAGATGTTCAAGGCTCTCGCGGATGCGAAGATCAACATCCAGATGATCTCCACCAGTGAGATCAAGACCGCCGTCATCGTCGATGAAGCCGAAGTCGAGAACGCCGCCCGCGTCGTCCACACGGCATTTGGTTTGGATGCGTAGCGAAGGGAGAGCGGACACTCCTGTCCGCATTACTTCGCATGCTTCTGAATGAACTCGATGATCGGCGTCGAGTCTTCCAGACCATGCGGATGATGCCCCACGCCCGGCTTGCAGATCAGCGTGATGCTGCCGTCCAGCGCCTTGTAGCGTGTTTCGATCAAGCCGGTGTTTTCTTCCCACGGCACGACATCATCAGCATCGCCATAAACGTGTAGCAGTGGCACATGGTTCTTCGCGAGAGGCGCAAGACTATCCACAGGATTGCCTTGGTAATCGAACGCTTCAGCCTCGTTTTTGAAGCCCCAAAGCTTCAGCAAGAGCGCCCAGTCGCGTGCGCTGCCCTTTCCTTTGCCTTTGCCACCGGGCCAGCTCTTGAAGTCGCACACGGGCGCGTCGCCGTAGATGCAGGAGACTTTGTCCGGGTTCGACGTGGCCCAGTTGTAGCAATACAAACCGCCACGGCTGAGACCGACAAGCGCGGGCTTCGTGCTCAAGCCGTAGCTCGTGGTGAGTTCCGCATAGCATTGGTTCCAAAGCTTCACCGCATCGGGGCAGCCGAGCATGTCGTTGATCTTCATATAGACGATGTGGAAGCCTTTGCCGAGCAGCGCAATGTCTGGCGCGGGCTTGTGGCCGAAGAACTCGCCATGCCACACCCAAGGTTTTCCCATAGCAGCTTCTTTGGGGGAAACAACGGTCACCATCTTACCAGCGATCTCGAACTCATGCTTGGGATAGCCGTTCCACTCACTGGTCTTGCCGGGAAAGAGCACGTCCTTCGATTGGGCCAGCTTCCGAGCCTCAGCATCAAACTCACCCGCTTTGATCTTGGCTTCTTCCATCGGCAGGCCGGGCGCATTGCCGGGACGTTTGTGGCCGCCATAGCTCAGCCACGCGGGACGCAGGATCGCGTGCTTCTTTTTGATCACAGCGAGGATCGCCGCGCCATTCGGATGATCCGGCGTGCCATCGGCTTTCACCTTGAGGCCCCAGGCATCGAGCACGGCATGTGCCATGAGCAGGTGGCCCTCGGGGCCGGGATGAACACCGTCTTTGGAAAAGGTGAACTCAGGCTCGCTCTTCCGCTTTTCGGCGATGGCGGCATTCATCGGCCCGTGGATGTCGTAAACGGCCCACTTCGCCTCGTCGCGCATGTCGAGCAGCCAGTTCGCGTAGAAGTCGAGCACCTCGTTGTAACCTTTGAAAGGATGCGAGCCATCAACCTTGTCCGCTTCTACCACTTTCTGTGCAATGGGCACCGGATCAAACACCGGCGGCGTGAGATGGATGATGCGCGCACCGGCAGCGGTGACTTTCTCATGCAGCTTCTTCATGCCATCCTGGAAGGCCTTCGTGCGCACGGCACCGAGCGGTAGGTAAATGCCGTCGTTCATGCCGTAGCAGGCGAAGACGAGCTGCGGCTTCGCCTTTTCCAGCACACGGTCGAGGCGCTCATGCAAATCAGGACGCGGAAACTTGCCTCCCGCATGCCCATCTTCACTCAAACCACTCACGGTCTCGCTGCTCAGACCGAGTGGAATGATTTCCTTCGTCACCTCAGGATGCTGCGCGATCAACGCAGCCTCAATGATCTCGATGTAACCTCCGCCTTGCGTGATGCTGTCGCCGAGGAAGACGATGCGTTGTTCTTTGGGGAGTTCAGCCGCGTTAGCGGTGACAGCAATAAAAAGAGCAAAAAGCAGATGACGCATGGATGTAACAAGTCGGATCAAACTTGCCTGTTTTATCAACTATGGTGCAGCTTGTAAAGAAGCTTAGGTTCTGGCTCTCTTGTCCAGGCAATATCTGAACCTATCCAGAACTCTTCGTGTGACTCCGAAACGTTGGCAACCGCAGCTTCCAGCGCATCGCGGCCAAGCGCATCACCAGAATGACCGCCATGCCGATGTAGCGATGGCTTTCCGATGGTGGCAACCATTCGCGCAGCAGCACAAACACCGTCGCGCCGACGAAAACCGCTGTCGCATACAGATTCACCTCGGGCTTGAACACCCAGGGAAGCTCCGCGCGTAGCACGTCACGCAGAATGCCGCCCGCCACGCCGGTAACGATGCCGAGCAGAATTGCGACGATTCCCGGTGTACCCAGAGCGAGAGCTTTCTCCGTGCCAACGATGCCGAACAAGGCGAGGCCAAACGCATCCGCGATAGCAAGCAGGCGATGCGGAGGATGCGTGAAACGAACGACAACAAATGTCATCACAGCCGCGATCAACGCCGTCCAGAGATACATGGGCTGTTCGATCCAGAACAACGGACGCACGCCAAGGCAAAGATCGCGGATCGTGCCGCCGCCCACCGCCGTCACGAGCGCCAGCACCATCACCCCAAACAGATCCATGCCCTTGCCCTCCGCCGCGAGAACGGCGGTGATGGCGCACACCGCGACGGCGAAGTATTCGATCCAGGCGGGCATGATCACTTGGCTTTCTCTTCAGGGACGCTCAATGGCGGCTCCGGATTCCATTCCGGCTTCGGCGTAATGCCGAGGTGCGCGTAAATCATCGGCACCAGCGCTGTCTGCGGCACCAACTCGTTGAGAAGCTTCTCACGCGGCAGTTTGGCACCATGCGCAACGAGCCAGATGTTCCGCTCGGCCTCACTGTCGCCACCATGACCATTGCCACGACCACCGTGATCGGTGGTGATGAGCACCAGCCAGTCTTCTTCGGCAAATTTGGGCCGCGCTTGCACAGCTCGCACCAGTTCACCGACATGAGAGTCCACGTGACTGATCGCATTGAGATACAGCGTGCTGTCCGGTGAAAAATTCGCGCGCGAATCCGTCGCGCCATGCCCGAACTCGTCAACCTGGCCGAAATAAACGAACATCGTGTCTGGATTCTGCGTCCGCAGCGTCTTGAGCGCCTCATCGCGCACTTCGACATCCTTCTCCGGGTTGTCCACGAAGTGCCGCTTCGCATCCGGCACACAGGTGAACTTCACATCCAGGAACTCTTTGCCTTCCACGCGTGATCCATCCGCGATGAAGTCGTGAATCGGCGGCCAGTCGGCGAAAGAGGCGCAAAACGCTTTCGGCTTCACCTCCTTGATGTGACGCATGAAGCACGAGTAGCTTTGAAGTCGTCCACCAATGAATCGATTGTCCTTCACGCCGTGTTTATCGAGCCACACGCCCGTGAGCAGGCTCGTCCAGCCAGGTCCGCTGACTGTGGGCTGATGCGTCGGCGTGCCAATCTCTCCTCCGGCATAAAATTGCCGCGTCAGCAGTCCATCCGCGCTCTCGCTGAGCATTTTCAACTGCGGAGCCAATCCACGCTCCATTGCCGACACCACCGCATCGGCACGGCAGCCATCGATGCCGATGAAGAGCACACGTTTTCCACCAAAGGCACCGTCTTTGCCAGGACCATGGGCAAAAAGCTGACTACCGAGAGCGAGGATGAGGAGAGTGCTGCGCATAAAGATCACGTCTGATGTTTGAGGTAGTATTCAATGCCGTTGAGAAACATCTGCACGGCCACCAAGACCAGCAGCATGCCCATTAGGCGCTCCACGGCCATCGAGCCCTTCTCTTTAAGAACTCGCGAGATGGCCGGTGCGCATAGCAGAATCGCGGAGGTAATGGACCATGCACAGAGCAGTGCAGTGAACCAACGCCAGATCAGCTCCGGCTGCGTGCTCACCAAAACCAGCAGTGTGGCGAGCACCGACGGGCCTGCGATCATTGGTATGGCCAACGGCACGATGAAAGGCTCCATTTGCTGCTCGTCAGCCTCACGCCGCGACGGCGGGAAGATCATCTTTAGCGCGATCAAAAACAGCACGATGCCACCGCTGATGAACAGCGCCTCCTGCTTCAGATGCAAGAGACCCAGTAGCCGCTGGCCAAGAAACAGGAACGCGATCAGAATTCCCAACGCTACCACCAGCTCCCGTGCGATCACCCGCAGCCGCTTCTCCTGCGGCACCGGTCGCAAAGCGGACACAAACGTCGCTACGTTCCCCAGCGGATCCATGATCGTCAGCAACAGCAAAGTGGCGGAGAGAGTGTCCATGCTCAATTCGACAAGGTTTTCGCGAATTCAGCCCACAAATCATCCACCATCTTTCCGGTGATCTCCTTCCACAGCTCATCGCGATACTTCCCCGCACGCAACGCCGCGTTCAGTTTCACCACCAAGCCCGCTCCATGTTGCTTCTCGCACCATTCGAGAAAGACCGCCGTCGTCTTGTAGGCGTCCTTGTAGCTCGCGAGGCGTGTCACCTTCGGCCTCGGTGCCTGTTGCTCAAAATGCACGATGCGCACCCAGTCCGCGATGCCCTCGACCAGCCATCCAGGACCACCTGCTGGATACGCTTGCACCACATGCGTCAGTTCATGCACCACCATGCCCCAGTCATCGGGATGCGCCCGCACAAAAGCCGCCGAGATCGTGATCGTACCATTCGCCGCATGAGCCACTCCTTTCATCGCCGGATCAAAGTACAGCGCAACCTCCTTCGGCGATGTGAAGCCTTCTGAAGGCAGCAACGCAGCAATCTTTGGAAACCACTCGACACATAGCGTGCCTGCCTTGCCGCCCCATTCCTTCAAATCTGCTGCGTCATTCGTGTCCACCAGCGCCGTGGCCTCTTTGGAGCTGATCTTCATTACCGTGCGCGTTTTGGAGCCAAGCACGAGATCATGCCGCCGCTTCGCCTCATCTCGTTTGAAGATAGGGCCGACTTCAACGACGCAATTTTCACCATCCGCCTTCACCCACGCGCAATCCGGTGAATCCGGGCCGCCTTTGTCGGGATAATAGGCATGCGCCTTCTTCAGCAGCACCTTCGCGCCGTTCAGTCGAGGCCAGCCAAACGTCACATTCACCTTAGGAATGCCCGACTTCGGAATCTTCGACGTGCTATACACTTCAACAAAGGCCGAGTGCTTCTCCCAAAACGTGAAATCACTGCCCTCAAACCGCAGACTGCCCACTTCATGCACCGCGCCCTTCGCATCGCGGATCGTGCAGGTGAACCACGTGCTATCGCCTTCCGTCGCACCTTTCGTGATGCACCACGTATAAGTGCCCTTTGTCCACGCAAATGGCCGTCGCACGCTGGCAAACTCGCCTTCATAGCCCGCGCTCTCCACGAGGCAATCCTCTGCCACCGTGCGCACATGTTCGAGACCGATGGGTGTCGTCTTATCGCTCGACCACCGTGAAAAAATGCCCCCCTTGCCGCGATGCACGCGCTCGCGGCTCTCCTTGTCCGCCCAACCATTGATGTTGGTCTGGATGCCGCCGTAGAACTGCAACCCGTTGATCTTCGCGATGCCGCATGGCGAGATGTAGAGATTGTAATCGCTCGGCACATCGCGGTCGATGGTCACATCGACCTCCAGCGACACGAAATGCTCCACCGGCTTCTCGAAGTCCCACCAGATGTTCGCCACATGCCATGGCAAAGGCGGCAGTTTCACGCCAGCAGCTTTCGCCATGTCTTCGGCTGAGGGTTGTTTGCACAAATCTTCGGCGTGGAGAGCGGCTGTGAACAGGAACAGCGTAAGGATGGACTTTTTCATGCCATAACAAGACGCTTCACTTCGACAAAAGCTTTGACCGCCTTCTCCAAATCCGCGCGTGTGTGCGCGGCGCTGATCTGCGTGCGGATGCGGGCTTTGCCCTGCGGCACGACTGGAAAGCTGAAGCCAATGACATAGACACCGTGCTCCAGCATCACGTCGGCGAACTTCGAGGCCAAGGCGGCGTCACCGAGCATCACTGGCACAATGGGATGCTCTCCCGGTGCGATATCGAAGCCGGCCTCGGTCATCGCGGCACGGAAGTAGCGCGTGTTAGCCTCAAGCGTGTCGCGGAGCTTGGTGGACTGCTTGAGCAGGTTGAGCGCGGCGATGGAAGCGCCCGCGATGCTCGGGCAGAGCGTGTTCGAGAACAAATACGGACGCGAGCGCTGGCGGAGCAGTTCGATGATTTCCTTGCGCCCGCTCGTGTAGCCACCGCTGGCGCCGCCGAGGGCTTTACCGAGCGTTCCGGTTAAAATGTCGATGCGGCCCATGACACCACAGTGCTCATGCGTGCCGCGCCCATGCGCACCCATGAAACCGACGGCGTGGGAGTCATCTACCATGACCAAAGCATTGTATTTGTCCGCGAGATCGCAAATCGCCTTCAGCGGTGCGATGAAGCCGTCCATCGAGAACACACCGTCGGTGGCGATGAGCTTGAAGCGAGCGCCTTTGGCATCAGCAGCGATCAGTTGCGCCTCCAGATCGGCCATGTCGCAGTTTTTGTAGCGATAGCGCTGCGCTTTGCACAGGCGCACGCCGTCGATGATCGACGCGTGGTTGAGTTCATCGCTGATGATCGCGTCCTCGGGGCCGAGGATCGTCTCAAACAGGCCGCCATTCGCGTCGAAGCACGATCCATAGAGGATCGTGTCCTCCGTGCCGAGAAAGTCGCTCAAACTGGCCTCCAGCTCTTTGTGGACACCCTGTGTGCCGCAGATGAAGCGCACACTCGCCAGCCCATAACCCCAGTGCTCCAGCGCTTCATGCGCCGCCTGCCGCACCTTTGGATGCTGGGCGAGCCCGAGGTAGTTGTTCGCGCACATGTTCAGGACCGCCGCGCCACCATTGGCACGCACGAGCGTGCCCTGCGGCGTGGAGAGCACACGCTCGCGCTTGTAGGTGCCAGCGGCGCGGATGGCGTCGAGTTGTGCGGTGAGATGAGTTTGAAAAGCGGAGTTCATGGCAGCTTCAAGTTCGGCGGTTCGTTCGTGGCGGGGCGCTGGAAGGGTTCACCGAATTTCGTGAAGCCTTCGACGAAGCCACCGTGCGAGAGGAAGAAGCGACCGCTCGCGACACCCATGAAGCGGTCGAGGCGGTTTGCCTTGCCGGTGGGATCGTGGCTGAAGGTCGCGGTGGTCAGCTCGGTCCATTTGCCATCGGCATTGGCGATCCACTGCGGGCCGTAGAGTGCTTTGCGCTGTTGATGGCCGTTTTGACCGCCGAAGTTCTCGCTGAAGGAATGCAGGCCGCGCAGATACTTGCCGTCCTTCGGTGCGCGAAAGCTCGCGATGAGCATCCAAGCCTTCTTTTCGGGATGGAACCAGTAGCCGCTGTAAGTCGTGTGAGAACCATCCGGCTTCACGGCGACGACAAACTTCTGCGTCTCGCCCGTCTTCCACGGATAAACGAGATGAGAGTGCCCGCCCGTGCCTTCATTGCCGAAGACGCTCGCCTCCACGCCTTCACCCTTAGCGAGGAGCTGCGTCTGATCATCGGCAGCGACGGCGGAACGGTCGTCGGCCTTCTGGCCGCTGCCGGCATCCCACACCGAGAAAATGATGCGTCGCTCCGACGCCGAATTGATCTGCATGCCGAAGTAGCCGCGCGAGAAACCGCAGGCCATGTAGAACGTGTACAGCGGCTCCTTCACCGCCGTGACCTCGTTGTAGAACATCGCGATCTTTTCGTCCTTCGGCGTCGGGTAAGCCAGATGCACCGAGGCTGCGTTGCGACGCGGGTCCAGATTGAAATGCGCGGCCTGAGTAGCCGGACCATCGAGCACAAGTGCCTCGACGATGCCTTTGCCATCCGAATCACTGAGAGAGGCGAGTTCAAAACGGACATAGCCCGGCTTCGTGATCTCAAACTCGCCAAACTGCGCTTCGCCTTTTTTGACATCGGCCTCATGGCTTTGTGCCGCGACCGTGAGGCGGAGTTTGTGGCCGTCGTCGCCCCTCGCCTTGATGATGGCGCTGAGTCTTCCCGCTGTCTTGATCTCGCAGAACCAGAACAGGCGCTGGTCTTTGTCCTTCCAGCCCGTGACCCCCTTTTCTTTGGAAATCTCCACGCCTCGGAAGTCGGGTTCCGTATAGGCGGTGAAGGCGGGCACGCTCAGTTCAGCGTGCGCGGTGGCGAGGAGGCTGAGGGCGGCGAGAAGGATGTGGCAGTTCATGGTTGGAGAAAGTAGTCTCGGACTTTAGTCCGTTGGGTTGGACGGCTTGTTTGGAAGTTCGATGGTGTTGGAGCAAATGGTCGTCGTAACGGACTAAAGTCCGGGACTACTTTACGAGGCCCAATCGAGCACGACCTTGCCGCAGTTGCCGGATTCCATCGCGGCGAAACCCTGCTCGAAGTCGGTGTAGTGGAAGCGGTGGGTGATGACAGGTTTGATGTTCACGCCGCTTTCGAGCATGACGCTCATCTGATACCAGGTCTCGTACATCTCGCGGCCATAGATGCCATGGATGGTGAGCATGTTGAAGATGACCTTGTTCCAGTCGATGGCGATCTGCTCGCTGGGAATGCCGAGCATGGCGATCTTGCCCCCGTGGCACATGTTGTCGATCAGGCTGCGAAAGGCGGATGCATTGCCGCTCATCTCCAAGCCCACATCGAAACCTTCCTTCATGCCGAGCTGCTTCTGCACGTCGGAGATGCTGCCGGTTTTGACGTTCAAAGCGACCGTTGCGCCCATTTTGCGAGCGAGATCGAGGCGATACTCGTTCACGTCGGTGATCACGACATGACGCGCACCCGCGTGTTTGACGACAGGAATGGCCATGATGCCGATGGGGCCTGCGCCGGTGATGAGCACGTCCTCGCCCATGCATTCAAAAGCCAGTGCGGTATGCACGGCGTTGCCGAAGGGATCGAAGATGCTCGCCACTTCCTCGTCCACGCCTTCGCGATGGTGCCAGACGTTGGTCATCGGCACACTGATGTATTCGGCGAAGGCCCCGGTGCGATTCACGCCGATGCCGACAGTGTCTTTGCAGAGATGACGGCGGCCAGCGAGGCAGTTGCGGCAGCGACCGCAGACAACGTGGCCCTCGGCACTGACGATCTCGCCGGGATGGAAGTCGTTCACGTTTGAGCCGACAGCGACGACTTCGCCGACGAACTCATGCCCCACCACCATCGGCACGGGGATCGTCTTCTGCGCCCAGGCATCCCATTTGTAGATGTGCAGGTCAGTGCCGCAGATGCCGGTCTTGCGGACCTTGATGAGGACATCATTGATGCCGACCTGCGGCTCCGGTACATCCTGGAGCCAGAGTCCGCGCTCCGCGTGTGCTTTGACGAGTGCTTTCATGGTTATGGCGTCATATTGGACACAATTCCGGTAAATTGGCAAATGCTAATTTCCTATTTACCGGATGAATATCCAATATGACGATGATCGCCAAAACCATCGGTGGCGCGCTACTTCAGCAGCTTCGCCACCTTCTCTTCGAGTCCGCCACGGGCGGCGGTGTCGATGACCATGCCGTCCTGGTTCACCAGCCACATGGCCGGAATGGAATTGATGCTGAAGCCGGAGGAAATCTCGTTCTTCCAGCCTTTGCCGTCAAAGAACTGCGGCCACTCCATGCCCTTGTCCTTCACGAACTTCTCCAGCTTGCTTTTGTCCGAGTCGAGCGAGATGCCGACGATCTCAAATCCCTTCGGATGCAGCTCTTTGTAGGCCTTCAACACGTTCGGCAGTTCCGCCACGCACGGGCCGCACCACGTGGCCCAGAAGTCGATGAGCACGACCTTGCCGCGCATTTTCTCCAGATCGACCTCGCGACCGTCCACGGCGGTGAATTTCAGATTCAGCGGCTTCGATTTCAGCTCCGCCATGGTCTTGATGGTTTTGAGCGCCTTCTCCGCCGCAGCCTTGTCCTCGGTGCTGGCATCGCCGGCTTTGACGAGAGCCTCAAGCTCCGCCGTCAGGTTCTCGACCGGCGGCGCTCCGACGATGCCGCGTGATTTCTCGACCTTGGCATTGAACACCGCCGCGCTCCAGCGCACCGGATTCGCGGTGGCGGCCTTCATCGCGTCCGCATGAACCGCGTCGAACTCCTTCAGGCCGGCCTTGAGATTAGCGATCGCCTCCTCGCGTGATTTGGGCTTCTCCTTCGGGTTTTTGATGGCGTCGAGTGCTGCCTCGACTTTTTTCCACTCAGCGTCGCCAGCAGCGGCCATGAGTGATGACGAAACGGCCACGAACAGCGTCGCGACCCCGATGCGGAGAAGAAGGGAATGCTTCATGGGAGCATGCTACTCAGACCTAAACCCAGGTGGCAAGCCCAAATCTTGCGCCTATGCCAGCACCTCGCCGATCACATGCCCAAAATCGCGTTCCAATCGCTTGCGGCCGGGAATCTCCAACTGGTGCGGGTCCAAGCCGAGCAGGTGCAGAATCGTGGCATGCACGTCGGTGACGTAATGCGGATGCTCCACGGCGTGGAAGCCGAGTTCGTCGGTGCTGCCGTGAATGGTGCCGCCTTTGATGCCGCCGCCAGCCATCCAGACGCTGAAGCCATACGGATGATGATCGCGGCCATCACTACCTTGTGATCCGGGCGTGCGGCCGAACTCGGTGGCGAAGAGAACGAGTGTGTCGTCGAGCATGCCGCGCTGCTTGAGGTCTTTGAGCAGGCCGGAGATCGGCTTGTCCACCTGCTGTGCGAGCATGGAGTGATTCTTCTTCAAGCCGGAATGCGAATCCCACGCGCCAGCGGCACCATCGCCATGCTGGAGCTGGATGAAGCGCACACCGCGCTCGGCGAGACGACGTGCGACGATGAGCTGGCGTGCAAACGGCTCCGTCACCTTCTCATCAAGGCCGTAGAGCTTCTTTGTCTCGTCACTCTCCGTGTCGAGATTCATCGTCTCCGGCACGGCGGTCTGCATGTTGAAGGCGAGCTGGTAGCTCTTCATGCGGGCAGCGAGCGTTTTGTCGCCTGGATACTGCTCGGCGTTGAGCGTGTTGAGTTTGTGGATGAGGTCAAACTGCGCCGCCTGCTCGGTTTTGCCGACAGCAATTTCGGGTGAGGCAAAGGTGAGCGGGTTCTTCGGATCAACCTTCAAATTCACGGCGTCGTAAGCCGGGCCGAGGTAGTGGCCGTCGCGAATATCAAAGTAGCGCGGCCCCATGTTGATGAAGGACGGTAGATTGTCCGTCATGGAGCCAAGACCATACGTCACCCACGCGCCTAGCGTCGGCACACGCGGCTCCAGCATGTGGCGGCCACTGTGGAATTGCACCTGCGCACCGTGGTTGTCATCGGTGGTCCACATGCTGCGGATGAAGGCGATCTCATCCGCGCAGGAGCCGATGTGCGGGAACCAGTCGCTGATCTCGATGCCGCACTGGCCGTACTTTTTGTAGCCGGTTTGCAGAGGGTAAATCGTCGTGCGCTGCTTGCCGTTCGCATCGTTCACCACGACCACGCGCACCTTCTTGAGCTTCTCCGGGTCCTGAACGCTCGCAAAAGGCGTCTCGCCGATGGATTTGCCCGCATATTTTGTCAGCATCGGCTTCGGATCGAAGCTCTCCATTTGACTGACACCGCCGCGCATGAACAGCCAGATCACGCGCTTCGCCTTCTGCGGCATCACCGGCAGCCCGCTCGGCGGCTGCCAGCCTTCCTCAGCCTTCAGCATGGACGCGACCGCAATGCTGCCGAGACCGCCGAGGATGTCGCGGCGGAGAAAGGGTGTCGGCTGATGCAGGAAGTTCATCGAAGGGTGACGAAGTCGTTGTGATTGAGGAGCGCCTGCAAAAACAGGCTGCGGTTCTGTTTCAACGCCGCGAAGCCCTCCAAACTCGCCAGCCGCTCGGTTTCCGTTGGCGGACGACCGAGCACGGCGAGAAATGATTGTGTCACAAAAGGCTCCGCATCGAGCTTGCCGAGCTTAGCGGCCAAAGCGTCGGCGCATTCGCGGCTGAGCTTGCTATTGGTCAAAGCGAGCGCCTGCTGCGGGACGACGCTTTCGTTGCGGCGGTAGCATTCGAGGACGTTGCTGTTGTCGAAGACGGCAAGGAAGCGATGCTCGGTGTCGGCATTTTGGACGAAGTAGAGCGAGCGACGTGGGCTCGTTTCAGACGATGCGGGATCCAGGCTGGGGCCGCCAAGCGTGAGATCGAGCTTCCCGGCGAGACGCAGCAGGCTGTCACGCACGACCTGGCTTTCCATGCGGCGTGGGTTCATGCGCCAGTAGTTCGCGTTGTCAGGATCGGCAGTGACGGTGGCTGCATCAGCCTGCGCATTCGAGGAACTGCGGCGATACAGCTCGGAGAGCACCATGGCGCGGTGCAGATGCTTCAGGCTCCAGCCGTTGTTCATGAAATCGATCGTGAGTATGTCGAGAATGTCCTGATGCAACGGCGCGAGCGAGCGACGGCCGAAGTCATCCATGTTCGCGACGAGCGGCGCGCCGAAGTGCCGCATCCAGACTTGATTCACCAACACACGAGCGGTGAGCGGATTGCGTTTGTCGGCGATCCATTTGGCGAAAGCGAGTCTGCGGCCCGTGCTGGTGTCGGGATAGGTCTGCACCGTCGCATTGGTGCTTTCTTCGGGACCTTCCTGGGCCTTCAAACTTGCTGGCAGTGAGGTATAAGTCTCTCCGGGAGCCGCAGCTTTCTTCTTTGCCTTCTCCAAAGCTTCACGCGCGGCTTTGATCTTCTTATCAGCGTCCTTGGCCTTCGGATCGGCCTCGGCTTTGACCAGATCGACCTCGGCCTGCGCCAGCTTGTGGTTCGCTTCGGCGGAAGCAGCGGCTTGGGCGAGTGCTTTGTCCTGCTTGGCCTTATCCGCAGCGAAGACGGCGCGAATCATCGCGGGTTTGGCCTTGGCGGCAGCGAGTTGTTTTTCAGCGAGCGCCACGCCGGCTTTGGCATCCGCGAGTGGCACAGACTTGTCAGCGGCAGGTTCGCGCAAAACAGCATCAGTAGCCAGTTCGGCGAGCCTGAAGCTGTGGAACTCGACATCGGCATCGAAGGCGGTGAGGGCCAGACTGCCTTCGCGGCGCTGCTGAGGCAGACGATAAGCGAGCACCGGCTCGCCATTGATGCAGGCGTTGATGAGCTGGCCGCGAACCCGGAGTTCGAGCGTGTAACGCACGTCCTGTGAGATCGTGTGAGCCAGGGCACCTGTGGCGGGGTAGGTGGACTTGCCATCATTGGCCAAGGCGACCTGGATTTTCGACCCACCGCTCACGGCGCTCATGTAAACCATCACATCATCGCCATCCACGCAGTCAAAGGCGATGCCGATGGATTTCCACTTCTGCCCTCCGCGAATGGTGAAGCTCAGGCTGGCCTCGAAGTCGGCTGGCGGGGCTGGTTTCAGTCGCAGTGAGCGACGCTCGGCTCCGGTTTCATGCTGGCGCACGCCGGTGGACGAATGTTTCCAGTCGCCTTTGAGGATCTCCCACTGTTGAGGCTTCGCGGAGGTGAAGTCATCGCTGATGAGCACCTTGGGCGTTGTTACTGGCTTCGCAGCGGGCTGGGGCGATTTGGCGAACGTCTGTCGTGCTTGATCGAGCGCTTTTTGCGCGGCGGTGATTTCGCTGTCGGCAGCGCGGAGATGATCATCGAGCACAAACGGAAGCAGCGCCGGTCTGGCGGATGCAGGTGGCAACTTGACGGATGCTGGTTGGAAAGAAGCGAACTCCAGCACCTGCGGAACGCCAGCCGTCATCGGCTTCGATTTGTCCTCGTTCTTCTCATCGCCACGCACATGGCGATAGGTCGGCGTGTCGAGATGGAGGTCATAGACGCGCGGCAGGCCGTTTTTCTCGAAGTCGGTTTCGCCTTTCCAGGGATCGAGGCGCACATGCAGCGGCTCGAAGATGGCGCGCATGCGGTAGTAGTCGGTCTGCTCGATGGGATCGTATTTGTGCGCGTGGCACTTCACGCACTGCATCGTCAGTCCGAGAAAGGCGCGGCAGGTGTGCTCGATGGTCTCGTCCAGCCAGGTGGTGCGATTGAAGAGGTAGTAGCTGCGGGCGAGGAAGCCGGTGGCGCGCAGGTTATCGCGGTCCTCGGGCGCGAGTTCATCGGCGGCGAGCATCTGCACGATCATCTGGTCGTAACCTTTGTCGGTGTTGAGCGACTCCACGATCCAATCGCGCCAGTGCCAGATGTGCTTCTGCGAATGGCGAAGCTGCGCGCCGAGGCCATACCAATCGCAATAGCGCCAGATATCCATGAAGTGCCGCGCCCAGCGCTCGCCGTATTGCGGTGTGCCGAGCAGATGATCCACCACGCGCTGCCGTGCAGGCATCGACGTGTCCTTCAAAAACGCCGCGATCTCCTCCGTTGAAGGCGGCAGGCCGATGAGATCGAGATAAACTCGGCGCAACCACATCTCCGGCGCAGCTTCGGGCTGCGGCTTGAGCTTTTTTGCAGCAAGTCGTGCCGCGAGTAGCGCGTCCATCGACTTGCCAGATGATTTCGGCGGCTGGTAGGCCCAGTGCGCACGCGGATCAGGTTCCGGCACTTCGCTCACGGGGCCGGTGGCACCGGCGGCAAGCCAGGCTTTGAGTTTGGCGACTTGCTCCGGCGTAAGCAACGATCCTTCGCCCTCCGGCGGCATGCGCTCATCCTTGTCGGTGGTAGTGACGCGCTCCAGCAGCAGCGTGTGCTCGGCAGTGAGGATGCTGCCATTGTCACCGCCGGTTTTCATCGCGACCACGGTGTCCAAGCGCAGGCCCGCCTTCTGCTTCAAAGCGCCATGACAGGTGTAGCAGCGCTCCTTGAGCAGCGGCTTGATATCCTTCTCATAATCCACCGCCGCTGCAGGCACCGATGCGAGAGCGATCCATGCAAACACAGCCATGCCCCGCGTCGAAACGACGTGGCAGGCTGGATGAGTGCTGTTTTTTTTCATGAGCGATGCGGCTGAGACATTACGCCGCCCGGGCCTGAACTCTTTGCTGTCTAAAAACTGGCTTCCCATGCCTTGGAGTGTCTGCCATCCTTCATTCTTCACTCATGCGTGCCTTCCTTTCACTTCTCGCCATCTCGTTCTCATCCGTTTTCGCCGGAGACGCCTCCGTCATCGAAAAGACACCGGGCCTAGTCGGCTTCTGGACGTTTGGCGAAAACGCCGGTCAAAAGCGCGTCTCGCAGGGCACGAAAGAGAAGCATCCGCTCAGCGAGGTGAACGGCCCGATCCAGCGCGTGGCAGGCGGCCCGTTCTCCGGTTACGCGGCGGATTTGAACGGCCATCAGTATTTCGAGATCAAGCACAGTGAGACCGGCGACCTCAACATCTCCGGCAAGGGCGCGCAGGTCACACTGTTCGCCGTCGTTCGCATCGTGGATCTCAAGAAGAGCCGCACCATCGCCGGCATGTGGAGCGAGGGCAAAGGCGCAAACGATGACACCGGCACGCGACAGTATGCGCTGCTCATGAATATGCCCACCTACGGCGGCAATCGCCAGCTCGTGCCGCACATCAGCGCCGAGGGCGGTGTCACGATGCGTGCCGATGGCAGCAAGTTCCCGTGGTGCGCCGATTATGCCGCCACGAAGCTCGAAGTGCCCGAGGAGCAGTGGTGTACGCTCGCCTTCACCTATGACTCCAAATTCATCCGGGCTTACATCAACGGCGTGCTCGACTCTCGCCAACTCGACGCCGTCAAAGACAAGCGCAACGACCCGTATTTCACCAAGGAAGGCCCCAACGGCCAAGATCGCGGCATGAATCCCTACTACCATGGTCGCGGCATCTTCAAATACGATCCGGTCTTGCACGCGAAGACAAAGATCGCGCCGTCCGACTTCACCGTCGGTGCCCGCATGGCAGTGGGTTCGATGACCGGGGAGGCGACGATTGGGAAATTCGGTGGCCTCGCTGTCTTCAATCGCGCGCTGAGCGGTGCGGAGATGAAGAAGCTGCATGAGGCAGCCGATGTCGGGTCGTTGAAGTAGCACAGCAATGACCTGGCTCTTCTCGATTCACCTCGCGGTCACCTGGAAGCTCGTCGGCCTGATCTGGGTCGTGCAAGTTCTCTGCTACCCGCAGTTTCTGCGTGTCGGGAAGGCCGAGTTCAAAGACTACCACTTCGCCCACTGCTTCCGCATCGGCCTCATCGTCGCACCGTTGCTGTTGTTGGAGGCCGCGACTGCCGCCTGGATTCTTTATCATGACAGCAACAGGCTCTTCACCATTAGCGCATGCCTCATCCCGCTCATCTGGCTCTCCACCGCCGTTTTGCAGGCTCCCATTCACACGAAGCTCATGCGAGGCTTCGATTCGTCACTCATCCGCCGCCTCATTCTCACCAACTGGATTCGCACGCTCGCATGGACAGCACGCGGCATCCTCGTTAGTCTCAGCATCCTATGAGCAAACATCTGCTTCTCTCTCTTTTCGCCTTCAGCGCCCTTCTTCACGCCGAAACGGCAATCACACTCGCGCCGCCTGTGATCCAGCAGTCGCCTGGAGGAACGGTGAAGCTGGAGGCCGCTGCGGACGCCACCATCCTCTACACCCTTGATGGAGCCGATCCCATCGCGAAGTCGAATCCCTACCTCGCACCCATCGAAATCCCGCACGGCGGCACACTCAAAGCGCGGACTTTTAGCAAGGATCGCAAAAGCATGAGCGAAGTCGCCACTGCCGTGCTGAAGCCGGCACCGAACTTCGAAGCCGCCGTTCCCGGCACCGTTGTGCCCGTCACGCAGGACCGGAGCTGGCCTAGCTACGACTGGCAGAAGCGCCACGAACTCACCAGCGCTGCCGTGAAGCGTGCCAAGCCGCAGATCCTCTTCATCGGCGACTCCATCACCCATTTCTTCGGAGGCGAGCAGTTCGACAGCTACACGCTGCGCGGACAGCAGACCTGGGGCGAGTTCTACGTGCCACGAAACGCTGGCAACCTCGGTTTTGGCTGGGACAAGACCGAAAACGTGTTCTGGCGTCTGCAACACGGTGCCGTCGATGACATCGCACCAAAACTCGTCGTCATGATGATCGGCACCAACAACACCGGCAACTGCGCCGCGCCCGACATCGCGGCTGGAATTGAGGCCATCGTGCTAGAACTCGAAAAGCGCCTGCCGCAGTCGAAAATCCTGCTGCTCGGCGTCTTCCCACGCGGCGAGAAGCCCAGTCCGCAGCGCGACAAGATCGCCGAGATCAACCAAGGCATCGCCAAGCTCGACGGCACGCACCACGTCACCTTCCTCGACATCGGCCCGAAGTTCCTCACGCCTGAGGGCCTCATCACCAAGGACATCATGCCCGATTACCTCCACCCGAACGAGAAAGGCTACCGCATCTGGGCCGAGGCCATCGAGCCGACGGTGAAGAAGCTGATGGGCGAGTGAGAACCCCATTCACAGCCATCTGATGAAACCCTGGTCTCCAGCGATAATCTTGGCCGTACTGTGCTGCCTGCATGGCTGGTCAGTGCGTGCCGAGCCACAGATCAAGCCGGCCCCAGCGCCGAAATGCAGCGATGCGATTGTCGGGAATGTGGTGGTGGACCCAACGCTTGATTCGCCGTTCTTCCGCGCCACGACGAGTTCCTACCCTTGGCACATCATTCAACATGAGGACGGCACTTTGGAAGACACTTTCGGTGGACGCGTCAGCAAGGCATCGGTGAAGAAGATCGAGCACACTGCCGACTGCGTTTCATCCCACCAAGGAAAGCATGCCATGTCCTTTTGCGATGCTGAAACGAAACTGGGCAGGCTGAGCCTGACGATCTCTGGAGGCATGCCCGCCTACGCCAGCTCGCTGGCCATCCTCATGGATGGAGAGCGCTTCACCTGTGACTTTAACGCTGCTTATCCAGGTCCAGCGGAAGGGCTGGGCTGGCGCATCACCAAGAAGGAGCTGCGAGTGAAGAGTTCCAAGATCGAAGCTGGCAGTCGTTTCTATGCCTGGCTTTCGATCAAATTCGAAGAGAGCAGGCTCGTTGACGGCAAGATCGTTTGGCGGCCCCACAAGATCGAGGGCTTCATCAAGCCGCAAATCCAGCAGGCCGTAAACTAGCGCTGATCAGTGGCTTGAGGTGCCGAGCGCAGAAACGCGATGATATTCGCAATCTGTTCCGGTTTCAGGGCATCACCGAGACCGGGGGGCATGAGAGAGACATTGCGGATCGTGCGGATCTCGGCGCGTTTGCGCAGCACGGTGCGTTCGGCACCGCCGGGAAGACGCAGCGTGATGCTGGTGGGTGAATCGGAGGCGGCGATGCCGATGAGCGTCTCACCGCGCTGCGTTTTGGCCATGATGGTTTCGTAACCGGGACGTGCGGCCTCGCTGGGGAACATCACATCGCGCAGGATGACTTCGGGGGCGCGTTGGAACTCGGCATCGAGATCGGGACCGACAGCGAAACCGAGACCATGGGACTTGTGGCAAGCTCCGCAGATGCCCTGGAACAACATGCGGCCTTCTTCGAGATTCGGTTTCTGTTTCAGCGCGGCAAGCACATCCGGCACACGCTTCTCCCACACGGCGTTTTGTTCGGCGGTGGGAGCGCTGGGTGCTGGGACATCGACTTTGTTGGCAAGCGGTTTGGTTTCTTCGAGGCCGAGTTGCAGGATCTCGTGGGCTTTGCCGCCCTTGATCGCAGCGATGCTGTCAGTGATCTCCTTCGCATCGCCACGCGCTGCGATGATGCCAGCGAGGTTGATCATGACGAGTTCGCTCTTGCCTGGATCGGTTGCGAGGACGGTGAGGAGGTCTTTTTCGATTTTTGATGCCGAGCTGGCGATGGCGGCGTCCATCCAGCGGAGATCACCGTGAGTACGAGCGAGGCGAGTGAGGGCCGCTTTCGGTGAATCACACTGCCCAAGGCTCAACGCGAGTTGCAGGGCCAGTTGCGGAGGTATTTCGGTGTCGAACTGCATGTCGAGGATTTCTTTCTCGATTTCGGGCGTCGATTTGAAATGGTCTTCGTCGGCAGCACGCAGGGAGAGGATCTTCTGATCGACATTGGAACTGTCCCAGCGCGGTGATACAGGCTTCCCACGTTCACGTAGGAGGCGTTGTGCGGTCTGTCGCCGCCACAATAGCTCACCGCCGAGTTCCTTCACCAGCGCGGCATCATCGAGCTTCGCCAAGTCCATCGGCTGCGACTTCATTTCCTTCTCCGGCACCAGCAGCCAGAGGCGGCCGCGATCGTGTCCGTTGATGACGCCATACTGCTGCTGAAGATGACGCGGGATGGCGGAGTAGTCCTCAATGATCTCGCGGTAGAAATCGACGATGGCGATGCCGCCGTCGGGTGTGTGCGTGAGACTCATGGGATGGAACCACGAGTCGCGTGAGGCAAGGAACTCGCGCTGCTCCTCGCCTTTGACGCGTTGCAGGCGGAGCCGAGTGCCGTCGCGCATGATCTGCTCGCGATGCACGAGATTCTGCGCCGGCTCACAGACGAGGTAGTGGCCGTGCAATCCTGGCAATGCGTGGTCCTGATACACGAGCGGGCCGCAGGCGGAGGTGAAGTAGCCGGACGCAGCGGCATCGGAGAGGCTGATCTTGCGATAGAAGGCGAAGTATTCGGCATGCTGCTCGCGCTTGATGCGCCACGGATGGATCGGCGCGAGGGGATAGACCTTCGTGTCATCACTGGCCGGCCCATCGAGCAACGGTGCGGCGGCATCGGGATTGCGGGCGAGATAGCGCCACGGAATCGGCGTGACGAACAAGCCTGGATGTGTCGTGGTGGCGACGAAGCGGTCACCGCCTTCGGTGAAGGTCATGCCGATGGTCTTCGTGCTGCCACTGACCGGCTCCAAGGCCGAACCATCGGCGCGAATGCGGAAATCGGTGGCGGGAAGCGTCACCGGTTTCGCCAAATGCGGCCCGGTGATGGTGCCGCCGTTCCAGCCACGGCCAAAGTAGAGCCAGTTGTCCACGCCCCAGGTCGGCGCGTTGATGCCGCGCTCCAACGCGCCGGTGCCGAAGCCGGTGAAGAGCTTCTCCTTCACGTCCGGTTTGTTGTCGCCATCGGTGTCCTTGAGAAACACGATGTCCGGCGCGCAGGCGACGATGATGCCGCCATTTCCGGCGGCGATGCCGTAGCATGGAGGTAGTCGATCCGCCCACACCTCGGCCTTGTCCATGACGCCATCGCCATCGGTGTCGAGCAGCAGCTTCACGGTGCCGTAGGTCTCAGCCTCGGCCTTCTTCTTCGCCTCCTCCGTCGCCTGGATGCGGCGCACCTGCATGTCGAGTTCGCCCTTCTTGTTCAATTCATCGAGGTCGTTTTGCCCTTCGACGTTGTAGCCGTGCAGTTCACATACAAACAACCGCCCATGCTCATCCCAGCACACGCCGCTCGGCTCGTTGATCAGCGGCTCGCTCGCCAGCAGCTTGATCTTCATGCCAGCGGGCACTTGGAAGGCCTTGGCGCTGTCTGCTGGCGACAGCGGCTTCGGCGCATCGTCTGGATGCGGGATTTCGGCAAACGTGACCGCCGTGAGCAGGATCGTGAGGAAGGACGTGCAACGCATCGTCACAATACAGGCTCAGGGGCACGCCTGTTGCAGTTGGGGAGGCACCGGCTCAATCAATTCACTGGAAATGATGCTGGCGAGATTGCAGTCCTTGCTAACGTTCGTGTTACCGTCGCAGATGATTGTCGCCCTTCCCAAAGAAACCCATTCTGGAGAAACGCGTGCCGCGATGGTGCCGGAGCATGTGAGCAAACTGACGGCGCTGGGAGCCACAGTCGAGGTTGAGGCAGGGCTGGGCATCACTTGTGGACACACTGATGCGGATTACTCGGCGGCGGGAGCCACAGTGCGTTCGGATCGTTCGGCGATGCTCGCAACGGCGGATGTCATCCTGCAAGTGCGCAAGCCATCGCTCGGCGACGTGGGTTTGATGCGCGAAGGCGCTGTCTTCATCGCATTGCTCGATCCCTTTCAATCAGCAGACCTGATCCAGGCGCTGGCAGCGCGCGGTGTGAGTGCGATCAGCATGGAGATGGTGCCGCGCACCACGCGGGCGCAGAAGATGGACGTGCTGTCTTCGCAGGCGAGTCTCGCCGGTTATGCGGCGGTAATCGCGGCAGCGGATCAATCGGGTAAAATTTTTCCGATGATGATGACTCCTGCAGGCACGATCAAGCCGGTGAAGGTGTTCATCATTGGCGCGGGCGTGGCCGGATTGCAGGCCATCGCGACGGCGAAGCGGCTCGGCGCGAAGGTGGAGGCGTTTGATACGCGGCCCGTTGTCGAAGAGCAGGTGAAGTCGCTCGGTGCAAAATTTGTGAAGATCGACGTGGGCGAAACCGGCCAGACTGCTGACGGCTATGCGAAGCCGCTGACGGAGGAGCAGATCAAACTGCAACGCGAAGGCATGACACGCGTGTGCGCGGAGTCGGACGTGGTGATCACCACAGCACAGGTATTTGGCAGGCGTGCGCCGATTTTGCTGACGAGCGAGATGCTCGATGCGATGAAACCGGGCAGCGTGGTGGTGGATCTCGCGGTCGAGAGCGGCGGCAATGTAGAAGGCGTTGTGTCCGATCAAATCATCGACCGCAAGGGCGTGAAGATCGTCGGCATCGCGAATCTGCCGGGGACCGTGCCGGTTCACGCGAGCCAGATGTATTCGTCCAACGTCACCGCCTTGCTCAGCGAGTTCTGGGACAAGGAGACGAAGACTTTGAAGCTGAACCTGGAGGACGACATTCTCAAAGGCTGCCTCGTCACGCATGGCGGCAAAATCGTGAATGAAAAACTCTCCACCGCGAAAACCTGACATGCCATGACCGCCGACATGCTCATCTTCTTCATCTTCGTGCTGTCGATCTTCCTCGGCTTCGAGTTGATCTCCAAGGTGCCGTCGATGCTGCACACGCCGCTGATGTCCGGCACGAACGCGATTCACGGCATCATCCTGCTCGGCGGCATGCTGGCGCTGGCGGAGGCGGATGGTTTCATCCAGCACGTTGCTGGCTTCGCGGCGGTTGTGCTCGGCTCGGCCAATGTGTTCGGCGGTTTCATGGTCACAGACCGGATGCTGCAGATGTTCAAGCGCAAGAAGTGAGGAAACCATCCCATGATCATCTCCTTCGCCTTCCTCATCGCCTCCGTGCTGTTCATTGTCGGCATCAAGCTGCTCGCGTCGCCTAAAACGGCGCGTCAGGGCAATCTCGTTGCCGGACTGGGCATGTTGATCGCCTTGTTCGCGTTTCTGCCGCTCATGCATGGCTCGCATGGCGGCGGTGTTTCGCTGTGGAAATGGATTCTCATCCTCGCTGGCATCGTGCTCGGCCTAGTCGTCGGCGCGGCGGGTGCCTACAAAGTGAAGATGACCTCGATGCCGCAGATGGTCGCGCTCTTCAATGGCGCAGGCGGCGGTGCAGCGGCACTGGTGGCGGTGGTTGAGTTTGCGCAGGTCACCCCAAGTTCCAGCCTGATGTTTGTCGTGTCGATGCTGTGCGCGGCGATGATCGGTGCGGTGTCACTGACCGGCAGCATCATTGCCTACTTCAAACTCGAAGGGCACTTCGACAAACCCGTGACCTATCCTGCCCAGCAGGTTCTGAATGGCCTGCTGTTCGTGATGAGCGCGCTGCTGGCGCTTGCGATGGCGGCGGGATCTCACAGCATGGTGCTCATGGTGCTGTTCCTCGTGCTGGCGCTCGTTTTGGGCGTGCTCATGGTGCTGCCCATCGGCGGCGCGGACATGCCAGTGGTCATTTCATTGCTCAATTCGTTCACCGGTCTCGCCGTCGCGGCAGATGGCTTCGCGATTGGAAACATCGCCATGATCATCGCCGGCACGCTGGTCGGCTCCTCCGGCACACTGCTGACGCTGGCAATGTGCAAGGCGATGAACCGGCCTGTGACGAACGTGTTGTTCAGCGCCTTCGGCAAAGTGAATGGCGCATCCGCCGATGCCGCCGCCGCAACCGGCAGTGTAAGACCCGTGCAGGCCGACGAGGCAGCCATGCTCCTCGGCATGGCGGCACGCGTCGTCATTGTACCCGGCTACGGACTCGCCGTCGCCCAGGCGCAGCATCAGGTGCGGCAGCTTGCGGATGAACTCGCCAAAAAAGGCGTCGAAGTCAGCTACGCCATCCATCCCGTCGCCGGTCGCATGCCCGGCCACATGAATGTGCTGCTCGCTGAAGCCGATGTGCCGTATGACCAACTCGTCGAGATGGAAGCCATCAATCCCGAGATGGATCGCGTGGATGTGTGCCTCGTCATCGGCGCGAACGACGTGGTGAATCCTGCCGCACGCGAAGACAAATCCAGCCCAATCTACGGCATGCCAATCATCGAGGCCGAGAAGGCCGGCACCGTGATCGTGATGAAGCGCAGCATGGGCAAAGGCTTCGCCGGCATCGAAAACGCCCTCTTCCTGCGCGACAACTGCCGCATGTTGTTCGGCGATGCCAAAGCGTCGCTGCAGGAGCTGGTGACACTGGTGAAAGCAGGCTAACCAGCTAGAGTCGTCTCACGACCTCCGTATTGGCTCGCTGATGTCATCTCCTGATCACCTCTGCACCGGTCATAGCGATCCGCATGCATTCATGTTCATGAACCCGCGCGTGCGGGATGGCGTCGTCGTGCATGGCAGGCGTTCGGTTTTGAAGACAAGCCTCGCCGGGCTTGGCAGCCTGACTTTGCCGGGGCTGATGAAGCTGCGAGGAGAAGGAAAAGTCACAAAGAGCAACAAAGCGGTGATCCTGTTGTGGATGACGGGTGGGCCCTCGCAAATCGACACCTGGGATCCGAAACCGGACCGCCCCATCGAGAATCGCGGACCGTTCAAGACGATCCCGACGAAGCTGCCGGGAACGCACATCTGCGAATATTTGCCGAAGCAGGCGGCAATGCTCGACAAATTCACGATCATCCGCTCGGTCGATTGCCGTTTCAGCAATCACGAGCCGAACATGGTCATGCAGACCGCGAATCTCGCCAACGAGCCGCGCACGAACCCGAAGGCGAAGTATTACCCGTCCTTTGGCAGCATCGTGGCGAAGCATCGCGGCTCGAATCATCCGTCTATGCCGCCCTATGTCGTGCTGAACATGAAATCACGCTCGCATGTGGCCTGGGGCGGCTACCTCGGCACGCAGTATGATCCGTTCGACGGCAACAGCGCCACGAAACTCTTCCAACTGCCTTCCGGCCTAAGCATGGACCGCCTGCACGCCCGCCAGACACTCAGCAAGCAAATGGACGGCCTCCGCGCCGAACTCGACGCCAGCGGCATGATGAGCGCGATGGACAGCTTCGGACAAAAAGCCTTCGACATCGTCGCCGGTGGCCGAGCGCAGGAGGCTTTCGATTTGTCGAAGGAGCCGCAAAAAGTGCGCGACCGCTACGGCGAGCATGATTGGGCCAAACAAGCGCTGCTCGCGCGTCGTCTTGTCGAGCGCGGCTCATCCTTCGTCACCATCGACCTCAGCAATCACGGTGCCTCAGGCACCTGGGACAACCACGGCGACAACATCCCGCCATACGGCGGCATCTGGAACGGCCTGCGCCCGCTGCTGCCCATCTTCGACCACGTCATCACCACGCTCGTCAGCGATCTCGCCGAGCGCGGCATGCTGAACGACACTCTCGTCATCAGCATGGGCGAGTTTGGCCGCACCCCAAACCTCGGCACCCAAGGCAGCACCGACGGCCGCAATCACTGGCCCCATATCATGTCGATGAGTCTCGCGGGCGGCGGCTTTCGTCACGGCCAGGTCATCGGCGCATCCGACAAAACCGGCGGCGAAATCGCCGAACGCCCCGTCACCCCCGGCGACCTCGCCGCGACGATCTACCACCACATGGGCGTGCCTCTCGACGCGACCTACACGGATCATCAAGGCAGGCCGAACTTCATCGTGGATCAGGGTGCCCCGTTGAAGGAGTTGGTTTGAGGGAAAGCCGAAGACTGCCGCTCACCGATCTTGCCAAATCAGATTCAATCTGATAGCCTGCGCTCATGAAAACCCTCACTGTCACCGAGGTCGCTCGAAACTTCAGTTCCGTCATGAATGGAGTCGAATCCGATCAGGAAGAAGTCGTGCTCATGCGCAATCACAAGCCCATCGCCCGCCTTGTGCCAGAGCCTCCGGCCCAAAACGCGTTGGAAGTCCTCGGTGATCTCTACCGCACGCTCGACGACAACACCGCCGATGCCCTCGCCGAAGCAGTCAACTCCGGTAGAAAGGCCAAACGCGGAACCCTCAACGAGCTGCGCAATCCGTGGGCTTCCTGATCGACACGAACCTGTGGATAGCCATTGAGCGCGGCAGGCTCAGCGCCGCCGACATTCATGCGATCACCAAGCAAGAGCCGATCTACCTCTCGCCGGTCAATGTTGCCGAGATCCGTTTCGGCATCGACCTGATGAAGAACGCTAGGCAAAAGCAACGCGCCATGACCACGCTTCGCCGGATGCGCCGCAAGCCCTTGCTACGCATCACAGGTGAAACGGCTGAGGTCTTCGGCATGATCGCCGCCAAGCTCCATCTGACAGGTCGAGGTGCCGATTTCCGCATTCAGGATTTGTGGCTGGCCTCCCAAGCCATTCAACGAGACTTCACCGTGCTCACAGCCAACGAGAAGGACTTCAAGGATGTGCCTAGATTGAAGTTTGTGACGGTGAAGGTGCCGTGAGCGAGGGCTGGCGGCGTTCCAGAACCGAAAACTACAGTGGTTTCACGCCAGTGCCTTCGTGATCACGCGCCGTTCCTCCACGCCCGTGAGCCGCTGATTCAGCCCCTGATGCGGAAAACTCAATCGCGTATGGTCGATGCCCATCAAATGAAGGATCGTCGCGTGCAGGTCGCTGACGTGGCAGCGATCCTCGACGGCCTTGAAACCGAGTTCATCCGTCGCGCCGATGGCCTGGCCACCTTTCACACCGGCACCGGCCATCCACATGGAAAAGCCTTGCCAGTCGTGATCTCGACCCGGCTTGCCCACGCCTTCGCTCGTCGGTGTGCGGCCAAATTCACCGCCCCAGACGAGCAGTGTTTCATCCCACAGCCCCGTGCGCTTCAGATCGGCAATCAGCGCGGCAATGGGCTTGTCGGTCTCGCCCGCGTGCAGCGTGTGGTTCGTGATGCAGTCGTTGTGACCGTCCCAGGTGTCCTCGATGTGACCGCCGCCGGAGTAGAGCTGGATGAAGCGCACGCCTTTCTCGATCAACTTGCGCGTGATGAGGCACTTGCGGCCAAAATCCGCCGTGCGCTTGTCATTGAGGCCATACATCTCGCGCGTCGCCGCATCCTCGCTGTCCACATCCACCACGCTCATCGCCTCCGTCTGCATGCGATACGCCAGCTCATACGTTTCGATCCGCGCCATCAGTTCCGTCTCATCGGGATGCAGCTTGAGATGCTCCTCGTTCAGCGATTTCAGCAAATCCAGACTGCGCCGCTGCGTGCGGTCGCTCGTGCCTTCAGGCGTCGCCAGATCGAGCAAGGGCGATCCACCGCTGCGAAACAACGTCCCCTGATACGCCGCCGGCATGTAACCCGCCGTCCAGTTCGACGCGCTGCCGATGGGACCACCGCGCGGGTCCGTCATCACCACAAAGCCCGGCAGGTTTTGATTAGTCGTGCCCAACCCGTAACTCAGCCACGAGCCCAGGCTCGGTTTGCCAATGAAGATGCTGCCCGTGTTCATCTGCAAGCACCCCGACGCATGAGCCGCCGTGTCCGCATGCATCGAGCGGATCACGCACAAGTCATCCGCATGACGCGCCGTGTGCGGAAACAAGCTGCTGATCGGGAGCCCGCTCTGCCCATGCCGCGTGAACTCAAACGGCGACTGCATCAGATGCCCCACCGCACGTCCGTTCGACCCCACCTTCGCATCGCCCGTGTACGGCTGGCCGTGATACTTCTTCAGCGCCGGTTTCGGATCAAACGTGTCCACCTGGCTCGGCCCGCCGTTCATGAACAAGAACACGCAATGTTTCGCCTTCACCGGAAAATGTGGCCGCTTCTCCGCCAGCGGCGATGCTGCGTGCGCATCCGACGCCAGCAAATCCGCCAACGCCAGCCCCGCAAAGCCGTTGGTGGCACGCATCAAGTATTCACGACGTGTGAGGAAGTGGTTCATGGCTATTCGGGATAAACAAACTCGTTCAGATTCAAAATCACGCGACAGGCCTGCTCCAGCGACTCCTGGTGTAAAAACGCACGCATCTGTGTCAGTTCGGCAGCCGATGGTTCGCGACACAAGGCCAGCCGCCATGCCAGCGTGATCTGCTTCGCAGGATCATCGCCAGCTTCGCGCTTCAAGCGTGCGGCGAAGTGTTTGGCCTGCTGGTTCACGAAGTCGCCGTTGAACAGGCTCAGCGCCTGCGGGGCGACGGTGGTAACCTGACGTTGCGGGCAACTGCTCACAGTGTCGGCGAGGTCGAGGGTTTCGAGCATGGGGACGACGAGGCCGCGTTTGATGAAGGCGTAGATGCTGCGACGCGAGGCCTCGCGCTCGTTTGAAGGCTGCCAGACTTTTTCTTTGTCGGTGTTGGCTTCGAGCGCGGCCTTGGGAATGCCGGGCTTCATGGCGGGGCCGAAACGCTTCGGATTGAGCTGACCGCTGACGGCGAGCATCGAGTCACGGATGGCTTCGACTTCGAGACGGCGGTAGCGCATGAGCGCATCGGGCGATTTCATCGACTGCCAGGTGCTGCTGGTGAGAATAAGGCGATGCAGCTTCTTCAGCGACCATTTGGCGTCGTGCATGAACCAATGCGCGAGCCAGTCGAGCAGTTCAGGATGCGATGGCGTGGCACCCATGAGGCCGAAGTCGTTCGCGGTGGTCACGAGGCCCTGGCCGAAGTGCTGCTGCCAGACACGATTCACGATCACGCGGGCGGTAAGCGGGTTGTGGTCGCTTGC
This sequence comes from Verrucomicrobiaceae bacterium, assembly GCA_947471905.1. Classification (GTDB taxonomy): domain Bacteria; phylum Verrucomicrobiota; class Verrucomicrobiia; order Verrucomicrobiales; family Verrucomicrobiaceae; genus Prosthecobacter. Next base: position 10,196 of record CANIZT010000001.1, on the reverse strand, counting down.
AATCCATTGTGCGAAGCCGAGGCGGCGTTGCGTGGTCTTTTCACCCGATGGGAATTGCGGCTGTTGTTTGACGAGGATAGCTGGCACCGCAGGCTCGACGAGATCGCCGAATCGTGTGGGTGAACCACGCACGAGCACATGCGTCTCAGGTGCTTTCGCGGAGGGCTCGCGCCAGGTGTAAATCACGGTGCCATCGACGGGCACGGCCAGCTCCGTGCGGCCTTTGCGGGGGCGTTCGAGCGGGTTGAAGACGGCAACGAGGCTGTAGTAGTCGCGCGTGGCCAGTGGCTCGAATTTGTGATCGTGACAACGCGCACAGCCGATGGTGAGGCCGAGAAAGGCTTGGCCGGTGGTGCTGACGATGTCGTCGAGCTGGTCGTAGCGATCCGTCGTCGGATCGGCGGGTTCATCATCCCAATGCCCAAGCCGGAGAAAGCCGGTGGCGATGTGAGTTTCGAGCGACTTGTCAGGCAACTCATCACCTGCGAGTTGCTCGATGACGAAGCGGTCGAAGGGTTTGCCCTTGTTGAGCGCTTCGATCACGTAATCACGATAGCGCCAGACGAAGGGCTTCTCGGCATCGCGCTCGTAACCGTTGCTGTCCGCGTAGCGCACGACGTCGAGCCAGTGGCGCGCCCATCGTTCGCCGTATTCGGGGCGGGTGAGGAGGTTGTCGATGACTGCATCGAGCGAGTGGTGCTTCTCCTGCTCCGCTATCGTCGGCGGAAGGCCAATGAGGTCGAGATACACACGACGCAGTAGCGCCATCGGAGAGGCTTGTGGCGCCAGCTCGTGCTTTCCGAAGACAAAGGCATCAATCGGATGTTTGGCGGACGATTCGGGCACTGGCGTTCGCTTTACGGGCTGAAACGCCCAGTGCTCCGACGGCTTCTTTGGGATCACCTCATCGCTGGGAGAGGGCGCACCGGAGGCAAACCATTGCCGCAGGGCTGCCACCTGCGATTCCGTGAGTCGTGCGCCCTCCGGCGGCATGCGCTCTTCTTCGTCGTGTGAGGTCACACGCGAGATCAACTCGGCGTGGACGCTTTTGTCGATCAAAGCGCCCGCATCGAGTCGCAGATCGCCTTTTTGCTTCACGGAGCCATGGCAGGACAAGCAGCGCTCTTTGAAGAGCGGCTTGATGTCTTTCGCATAATCGACCGCCCCGAGTGAAACCGGCGTAATCAAGATTGCGAAGAGGTGGATGAGCCGATTCATGATTCTCCTGAGACTTGCGCTTCGATGTTCAGGCCCGCGCGTTCGCTCCATGCCGCGATCATCTTCTTGAACCACGGCCCCGGTTTGCCATGGCCGATGGGCGTGTTGTTGATCTTTGTGCAAGGTGCCATGCAGTAGGGCGTCGTCGTGAGCCAGGCTTCATCCGCATTCACCACGTCGTACGGCTGAAAATCCTTCTCCACGAACTCCATGCCTATCTTCGATGCGAGTTCCTTCACGGTTTGCAGGCTCACGCCCCACAGGATGTTGCGGGTTGTCGGCGAGATGATCGTGTCGTCCTTCACAATGACAAAATTCGAGCCTGCGCACTCGGTGACGTTGCCGTCGAGGTCAAGCAGCAGCGTGATGGCACGCGGATCGACGGCCTGGGACTGCTTGTCAGCCAGCCACCAGTGCAGGCGGCTGCGGTTCTTCATTTTCGGCTCCAAGCACTGCGGCGGGATGTGCCGGATCGACGGCGTGACGACGTGAGCGCCTTCTGTGAACAAATGCCGCCACATCTCAAACCGCAGCGGAAAGCTGTGAATGCAAATCGTCGGTTTCAACGGCCCCGAAGCTCCTGCGCTGCCCGCGTAGAGTGCATTTTCTCCCGGTGTGACGAAATGCACGATGCCGATGTCCTCATGCGGACCGATGAGTTTGCAGTTCGCCTCTGCCAGCTCGTTCGTCCGCGCCAGCATCTCGTCCGGCGTGAACGGCACCGTGATCCCGGAGAACTTCAGCGAGCGATAGAGCCGCGCCACGTGATCTTCCGCACGGAATGGCTGATGCCGGAACGTTCGCGTCATCTCCGTCAGCGTCGCACCGAGCACGATGCCGAGGTCGTAGATGTTCAGCTTCGCCTGCGAGGCAGGAACGAAACGGTCATTGAGATAGACGATGGGCTCGTTCATGGGATCGGAAACTGCCAGAAAAGCTCCTCCGGCTTCAAATACTCCTGCACAAGGCCGTCATGCACGGGAGATGTGCCCTGCGTGTGGTCGATGACCGCGGCCATTTTTGTCTCGTAGGCCTGTGGCGGAAGTTTCAGTCGCACATCCGGCTCGCGTTGCAGCGGGTCGCCATGCACGACGAAGGACAGGAAGCGTCCTTGAAACGCCGACACACGCAATGCTTCGCGCACGAGCCAGAACGCGGCACGATGATCGCCATGCTTGTCGGATTCGTGAGACACGAAAACCTCCTGCGGTTTTCGTGCATGGATGATCTCCACGAGATCGGCCACGACGCTTGTCTTCAGATACGGAGCAGGCTTGCCATGCGAGAGCGAGTGATAGTCGCGTTCCGTCACGCCATACGTCTCCCGCTTCTGCGTGAGCATGTGTCGAAAAGCTGTACTGCCATCCATCTGCCACATCTTCTCCAAGCCACCGTCGGGATAACCGAGGAAGATCAAATCTTCATGCGGCACGCCAAGACGCTTCATCGCGGCAATCGAGTGACTTTGCCGCAACGCGCCCGCTTTCACGAAATCTTCCGGCGTGAGCTGCTCGCGATCTTTTTTCGCCACAGCAGCCGTGAGGGCCGCATGGCCGTCGCCATTAGTCAAAATCACCACCGTCACGCGCTTCTTCGCCTCCAAAGCCCGCAGAATCACTCCCGCACAGCCGATCACCTCGTCATCTGGATGTGGTGCCACCACCAGCACATCGACCGGCCTCTCCGCGAACGCGACGGAGGCATGAAGAACAAGGCAGAGCAGCCGGAAAAGCATGCATTTCATACGCTCGTCAGCATGACACCTCTCGCACTGCGTTTGTTTTGCCACGATCAAAGCATCACCTTGAGCCCGTAGTGGTCCGACGATGAAGCTTTCCCTCCTTTTCCTCGCGTTTTGTCTTCCGCTTCTGGCGCAAACACCTCCGCCGACCGATCTTGAAGCGCTGCTGCAACACGCCATTCTTCCCAGCGGCCTCCCAGAACGCGAGTCGCGGCAGTTTTGCGAACCCAGGGTGCCGAGCATGCCGAAGGTGACATCGCTCAACGAATGGAAAGCCTTTGCCGACAAGACGCGCTCCGAAGTGCTCGACAAAATCGTCTTCCGCGGCGTTCTCGCGAAGCAATGGCGCGATGCAAAGACGAAAGTCGAGTGGCTGGACACCATCGAAGGCGGCGCTGGCTATCACATCAAAAAGCTGCGCTATGAGGCGCTGCCGGGTCTGTGGATTCCGGCGCTGCTTTACCAGCCGGACAAGCCCGCAGCAAAGATGCCGGTGCATCTCGCGGTGAACGGCCACGATGCGGATGGCAAGGCCGCGCCTTACAAGCAGATCCGCTGCATCAACCTCGCCAAACGCGGCATCACCAGTCTCAACGTCGAATGGTTCGGCATGGGCCAGCTTCGTTCCGACGGTTTTGTCCACGCACGTATGAACCAGCTCGATCTCTGCGGTGTCAGCGGTCTCGCGCCGTTCTTTCTCTCGATGTCACGCGGCCTCGACATCCTGCTCGCGCTGCCGAATGCGGATCCTGCACGCGTCGCGGTCAGCGGTCTGTCCGGTGGCGGCTGGCAGACGATCACCATCAGCTCGCTCGACACGCGTGTGACGCTCTGCAATCCGGTCGCGGGCTATTCGTCCTTCGCCACGCGTGCGGAGTTCGGCTCCGACCTCGGCGACTCCGAACAGACGCCGAATGACCTCGCCACTGTCGCCGATTACAAGCAACTCACCGCCATGATGGCCGGACGTGCCGCGTTGCTGACTTACAACGCCAAGGACAACTGCTGCTTCGCCGCCGATCACGCCCTGCCGCCGCTGCTCGATGCCGCCGAGCCCATCTTCAAACTCTACAACCAGTCCGAACGCCTGCGCTTCCACATCAACACCGATCCCGGCACGCACAACTTCGAGATCGACAACCGCCAGGCTCTCTACGGCATGATCGGCGACATGTTCTTCCCCGGCGATGCCAGTTTCAGCACGAAGGAAATTCCATGCGAAGCCGAGGTGAAGACCAAAGAGCAGCTCGATGTGCCGTTGCCCGTCGAAAACCTCGATTTTCATCAACTTGCGCTCGCGGCGGCCAAGGATCTGCACCGTGAGCCTGCGCAGGCCACACGAGCCAAGCTGCGCGAGGTCGTGAATTATCCATCTTACACCGCCACCGCGACCAAGGCCGGTCAGGAGACGCGAGGAGATATTCAAGCCGTCTTTTGGAAGCTGCACATCAACGACACGTGGACGATTCCTGTCACCGAACTCACCCAGGGCGATGCCAAAACCACAGCTGTCGTCATCGCGGATGCCGGACGCAAAAGCGCAGCGAAGGAAATCGAGCCGCTGCTCAAATCCGGCCATCGCGTGCTTGCCGTCGATCCCACCTTCATCGGTGAAGCCAGCATGGGCAGCCGGACTTACCTGCATGTCTTGCTGGTCGCCACGCTCGGCCAGCGTGCGCTCGGCATTGAGTCTGCTCAAATCGCCGCTGTTTCCCGCTGGGCCGCCGCTGAATTCAAAACGAAGCCCGAGATCCACACCCTAGGTCCGCGCAGCAGTCTTGCCGGCCTCGTCGCGCAAGCGATGGAACCGGCAAGCATCAGCGAATTCAAGCCCGCAGAGCACATCGAAGACCTCCACGGTATCCTGCGCAACAACTGGACCGTGCAGGACAAGCCCGAGCTGTTCTGCTTTGGCCTGCTGGAGCACTTCAACGTGCGCGAACTCAAGGCGCTGGCAGCATCCGCCGAGTAATTCCCGCGCCTGAAGATCACACCTCCGGCAGCTCAAAACCAGCGGCGTATTCTTCCTGGCAGAGCTTGTTGGCCTCGGCGGCGAATTCGCTGGTGAATTGATTCGTGGCGGGATCGTAGTCGAGCCACGGCCCTGCTATGATCTGCTGCGCGGTGGTGTCGATGTTGTTGTTGGCGAGGTTCTTGAGGAACTCGGTGAAGAGTTCCTGGCCGAACTTGTCACCTTGCAGACGCTCCTTGATCTCGTCGCTCTTCATTGCCTTGCCGACGCGATAGGAGACGTTCGCCATGTGCGACAGGCATGCGGCGTTGTGGCCGTGGCGGATGTGCAGCACGTCCTTGGTGTATTTGCCGGCGCGGACGGAGTCGATGAAGTTCTTCATGTGATCGGGGCCGGTGAGGAAGTTCTCAAACTTCGTGATCGCTTTGCCCTCGTGGTCATAAGCCTTCGATTCGGCCACGTAACCGCCTTCGCAGTGGATGATGTTGCCGGTGCGGATGCCCTTGTATGGCGGTTCGCCGGATTTGGGATCAAGATTGCGCATGGGCAGGCCAAACATGTCCATGATCAGCGGCACTGGCTCATACGGATGGAACGCGATCTGGCAGTTCGCGCTCTGACCGTCATCCACATAACCCCAACGATGCCCGAAGCTCATCACACGCTTCGGCAGCACATCGGGATCACCGAGCGCCCAGCGCGCCACGTCGTATTGATGCGGACCTTGGTTGCCGATGTCACCGCCGCCATACGGCCACTGCCAATGCCAGTCGTAGTGGAATTGTTTCCGCATGATGGGCAGCTCGGGACGCGGTGCCGACCACAGCTTGTAATCCACCGTGGCAGGTGGCTGCTGTGGCCCTTCCACTTTATCAATGCTCATGCGCAGGCCATGAACGAGCGCGTGGGAGAGCTTGGTCTTGCCGATGTGGCCATCCTTCACCCACTGCATCGCCGAGGCCCAGCCTTCGTCAGAGCGGCGCTGCATGCCATGCTGCACGATGAGGCCCTTCGCGGCGGCTTTAGTGGCCGCAGCCATCAGCTTGACGCTTTCGATCAGATTGTGGCTCACCGGCTTCTCGACATAGACATGCTTGCCATGCTGCAAAGCGGTGAGTGCAATGAGCACATGGCTGTGATTCGGCGTGGCGATGGTCACCGCATCCACGTCCTTGTCGGCACAGCACTCGCGGAAGTCGCGATAGGTTTTGACCTTCACGCCCTGCTTATCGAGTTCGGCCACTTTCTTGTCCACGACGGAGGAATCGACATCACACAACGCCACCAACCGCACACCGGGCACTTTGAGCAGTTCCTTGATATGACCGCCGCCACGACCGCGAAATCCGATCACCGCGACGCGCACATCGCTGTTAGCCCCGAGCGGTGCGGCCCAGGCAGGCAGTGAAACGGCTCCAGCGAGGGAGGTTTGCAGAAAGCGACGACGTGAGGTGGCAGGCGTGTTCATGGTGCACTCATACGCCGGGAGCGGGCTTGCCTTTGCGAAGTTCATGCCTAGCCATGCGTGATGGAGCCACTGCCGACCCTCAGCGAAATCGAAGCCGCCAAGGCGCTCATTCGTCCGCACATTCATGAAACACCAGCGTATCGCTGGCCGCTGCTGGAAGCGGGTCTCGGCTGCTCGCTGTGGCTTAAGCATGAGAACCACACACCCGTTGGCGCCTTCAAGATTCGCGGCGGACTGGTCTATATGGACGAACTTAAACGCCAGCAGCCAGAGGTGCGCGGCGTGATTGCGGCGACGACGGGCAATCACGGTCAGTCCATCGCTTTTGCGGCCAAACTGAACAGCTTGCGTGCCGTGATCGTGGTTCCGCATGGCAACAACCCGGAGAAAAACACGGCGATGCGCTCGCTCGGCGCTGAACTGATCGAGCACGGCCGCGAATTTCAGGAAGCGCTGGAGTATTCACGCGAACTCGCTGCCAAAGAGGGGCTGCATGCCGTGCCATCATTTCATCCGTGGCTGGTGCGCGGCGTGGCGACGTATGCGTTGGAACTATTTCGCGCCGTGACTGATCTTAATGCCGTTTTTGTGCCCATCGGCCTCGGTTCGGGCTTCTGCGGCATCGCGGCGGCACGTGAGGCACTCGGATTGAAGACGAAGATCATCGGCGTCGTGTCCGAACATGCGCCAGCGTATGCCCTGTCGTTTCAGCAGCGTCAATTTGTCGAGCAATCGAGCACGACTCGTGTGGCGGAAGGTGTGGCGTGCAAAACGCCTAACAAGGACGCGCTGGAGCATGTGATCCGCCATGCGCACGAGATCGTGACGGTGAACGATGACGAAGCCGTGACCGCGATGCGTGAGATCATTCAAACGACGCATAACATCGCCGAAGGTGCGGGGGCGCTGGCCTACGCGGCACTGAAGAAGCAGCGTGAGGCATGGCAGGGAAAACGCGTGGCCTGTGTGCTCACCGGCGGCAACGCGAGCATGGGCATGCTGCACGAGGCGCTTCAACGCTGAGGTACAAACGGCAGCACGATGTGCGATGGATGCTCGTGGTCGGAATAGACGGTGTTCGTGGCGATGACCGTGCGACGATGCTGCTGGAGCGGTTCGCCAGTATTCGGATTCACGTCGAATCGTGGGAAGTTGCTGCTGCTGATGTCCAAACGAATGCGATGACCTTTTTTGAAGACGTTGCTCGTGGGGTAAAGCTTGATCGTGAAGGGATACACTTTGTCGGGTTCCATGAGTTTTTCTTCCTGGAGTGATTCGCGGAAACGGGCGCGGATGATGCCGTCTTCGAGGTTGAGATCGAAGCCATGCGGCCAGTCGGCGCTGGGCGGATAAACGTCGATGAGTTTGGCGGTGAAGTCGGTGTCCACGGCGGAAGAAGAGGCCCAGAGCTTCACTTCGATCTCACCGGTAATTTCAATGTCTTCAGCGAGCTGCGCGGTTTGAAACACGAGCACGTCGCGGCGGGCGGACAGCGGAATGGGCTTCGTCCAGTTCCAGAATTTTTCACTGCCGCGCTGGTCCCACGCGCCCTGCTGCATGATGCCGTCGCCTGAGGAAATGTTGCCACCGAGCGTGGGCACGGGATTGTTTGGATCAAACGCATAAGTCGTCCATCCGCTCTCGCTTTTCGGCTTCACATCACTCAACAGTCCGTCGGGATACAAATAGAACGGTGTGCGCTTCATGCGGGCCAACGGCCACTCTTTTTCATCGCGCCACTGACCGCCGTGATTGAGCAGGCCTTCCTTGGTCTTGCTGCCGTCGCCGGTGCCCATGACGAAAATGCGCACCTTTTTGGCGAAAGGCGCGGATTTGCCGACGCTGTTGTCGAGACCCTTCATCCAGTGATCAAACCACTCCTTGCGCCAGGCAAGCTGATCTTCGATGGCCGCTGCAGCACCGAAATCGACCTGACCGTGCGCAGATTTTCCCTGCGCACCATGAATCCACGGTCCCATGATGAGATAAACATCGCTTTTCAACGTCTTCGACAGCGCGGTGAAATTGGCAGAGGTGTTGCCGGCCCACGAGTCATACCAGCCGCCGACGAGATAGACGGGCATGTCCTTGTAGCGCGAAGGATCGGCCAGGATGTTGTTCTGCTTCCAGAACGCGTCGTCCTTGGCGTGGCGCATGGCCTGGATGAGCCAGTCCTCATACTCGGGAGCCAACTTCAGCGGCGTGGAGCCGGGGCGCAGCGGCAGCAGCGAAAGATAATCCCAGCGATGGTCCGCCATCTCCTTGAGTTCGTTCTGCGTGGCGGGATCAAGCGCGGCGTTGCTGCCCTTTCCGGCATTGAGCATGATCCAGTTCCAGAAGCGCATTTCAAACGCACCCGCATTCCGCATGCTCTGGCGGCCCATGTTGGACACGGCATCGACGGGAATGACGGTGGTGAGCTGCGGCACTTTTTCGAGCGCCATCGCATGCTGCGTGCCGCCGACATACGAGGTGCCCACCATGCCGATCTTCCCGTTCGACCACGGCTGCGCGGCAATCCACGCGGCGCAATCGGCTCCATCGACACCGTCGTCGGTCATCCAGTGCCAGACACCTTCCGAAGCGTAACGGCCACGTGTGTCCTGCGCGACAAAGGCGTAGCCATTGGCGGCAAAGTATTCGCCGTAGCTTTTCGCGCCGTCCTTGTTGTAAGGCAGACGCGTCAGAATGACCGGCAGCTTGTCCGCATTCGCAGCGGGCAGATAAATGTCCGTGGCCAGCTTCACGCCATCGCGCATGGCCACCATGACGTTCTTTTGAACTTCGGGAACCGCCTCTTGCCCATGCAGCCAAGAAGCGGCCAGCAAGACCACCGTGAGCAACGAACGCTGAATCATGAGCTTACTCCGCGAGCAGTTTCGCCACCGTCTCTTCGAGACCGCCGCGAGCATTGGTGCTGACAACCATGCCCTTCTTGTTCAGCAGCCACATCGCAGGAATCGAGTTGATGCCGTATTTGGAGGAGATTTCATTCTGCCAGCCCTTGCCGTCGAAGTACTGCGGCCATTCCATGCCTTTTTCCTTCACAAAGGCTTCCAGTTCGGCCTTATCGGAATCGAGTGAAATGCCAACGATTTCAAAGCCCTTCGGATGCAGCTCTTTGTAGGCTTTGATCACGTTGGGCAGCTCCGCCACGCACGGTCCGCACCAGGTGGCCCAAAAGTCGATGAGCACGACCTTGCCCTGGAGCTTGCTGACATCGACTTCCTTGCCGTCCACGGCAGTGAATTTCAGTTCGAACGGCTTGGTCTTGAGATCGGCGGTGGCCTTGATGCTCTTCACTTTGCCTTCGACCATGCGGTTCATCTTCTCAGCAGGGAAAGCCTTCAGATGTGCCTCGGCCTTCGCCATCCATGCAGCGGTGTCACCGCCCGGGCCTTCAGCAGCTTCAGCAGACTCCATGACATCAATCAGGCTCGCCTGGGATTTGGTTTCTGGCTTGGCGTCTTCGGCTTTGAGAATGTCCGCCAGCGTGATCGCCGCCTTCGCAGGGGCCGGCACTCCGGCGATCTCGCGTGCACGTCCGACCATGGACTCGAACAGCGCTGCTTCCCAGCGTGCGGGGTTGGTGGGGGCGGCTTTCATGGCTGATGCATAGGCGGCATCGAATTCCGTCAGTCCCTTTTTAAGAGCCGCGATCGCTTCTTCACGCGACTTGGGCTTCTCTTTCGGATTCTTGATGCCTTCGACGACATCATTGACCTTCTGCCATTCGGCATCGCCGTCAGCAGCACGAATAGAGGAGGAAACGGCCAGGACAAAAGTCGTGACCCCGA